>JBPCJT010000239.1:0-4817 GCA_051005015.1 Gemmatimonadaceae bacterium
CCCTACTCCATCCTCCCTCTTCCCTGGTTCTATATTCCCGCAATGACAGGCGTGGATATTCTGGCTGTCGCCGCGCACAGGGACGACATCGAGCTCACTTGCTGCGGAACTCTCATTAAGGCAGTCAAGCAGGGCAGATCAGTCGCTATAGTAGATCTCACGGCAGGTGAGTCGGGCACGCGCGGCTCTTCGGGCTTGCGCGGGACCGAGGCGGAGCGCGCGGCGGCAATCATCGGCGTGGGCAGCCGGCTGAACCTTGGGCTCCCGGACTCGGGCGTTGTGAACACTCCTGAAACGCGCGCGGAATTGGCGAAGGTCATACGCCGCTTTGCGCCACGGATCGTGATAGCACCCGCACAGCACGGTCGTCACCCGGATCATCGTGTGACCGCGGAGCTGACGCGAGATGCGTGCTTCGTCGCTGGACTCGCCAAGATTGAACCTTCCGTACCCAAGCACCGTCCGCACAAGATTCTGCATTGCATCGCTTATCGTGAGGAGCCCCTCAAGCCCACGTTCGTGGTGGATATCACCAGTGAGTTCGAGCAAAAGATCGAAGCGATCCGCTGCTACGCGTCGCAGTTCGATGGGGTGGTGCAGGCTGGTGAAGTCTATCCCAATGGAGAACCACTCCTGGAGATAGTTCGCCATCAGGCCGCCCATTACGGTTCACTGATCCGGACGAGGTATGGCGAGCCATTCTTCACCACCGAAACGATGCGGGTAGACGACATCACTCAACTCGAGGTATCGACCTTCTGACCATGAGCCAGCGCGACGCATCGCCGGGCGCTCCGGCGTCTAATGTCAGCTACGCATCCTATCTAGCGCTCAATCAGCTTCTTGAGCTGCAGCGCACGCTTTCCCAACCCGAGCACCCGGACGAGTTGCTCTTCATGGTGGTGCATCAGGCGAGTGAGCTCTGGTTCAAGGCAATATTGCACGAGCTGGAGGTTCTCGTCACGCATATGGAGTCCAAGAATGCGCTGGGGGCTCTGTACACAGTCGGCAGACTGAACGCGCTCATGCGCATCGTCACAGCGCAGCTTTCCGCACTCGACACCCTCCCACCCCAGCACTTCGCGCAATTTCGAGGCTTTCTCGGCACTTCAAGCGGATCGCAGAGCGCGCAATTCCGGGCCATCGAGGCCGCAAGTGGACTTCGAGAGACACATTTTCTGCATGCCATATACGAACATGGTGAGCCGCCGGAGATCGTCAGGCAATGGATCGCGCGACCCACTCTGCAGGATTTGTTCGACGGCATGGTAAGGGAGGCAGGCACGACGTACGAGGAGCTCTATTCCGGCCCCGGTCCTGGTGCTCTCGTACTACTTGCCGAGGGACTGCTCGAGTACGAACAAAGCTTCTCTCTCTGGCGTTTTCTCCACGTGCAACTGGTGGAACGTGTGATCGGTCCGGGAACCGGTGGCACAGGCGGCACGCTCGGCGCCACATATCTCCAACGTTCAATTTCAACGCGCTTCTTTCCACGACTGTGGGACGTGAGGGCGAAGTTTTTCGGGGCGGCTAAGAGGTAAGGAGGACTGCGGCTTGCGGATTCGGAGCTGGTTAGAAGTTCCTGTTTTTCGCAGTTCGCAGTCACTCCGCAATCCGCAAGCATATATATATTTGTCACATGCCGCAGCCCATCTATCTCGATCACGCTGCCACCACGCCTGTACACCCGGAGGTGGTGGATGTGATGGCTCCATTCTTCGGGGCGCGGTTCGGTAACCCATCGAGCGCGCACCGCTGGGGGCGGGAGGCACGTGTAGCACTCGATGAGGCACGCGAGCGCGTGGCAGTTTGCCTCGGTGCGCATACGGACGAGGTGTGCTTCACTTCCGGTGGAACGGAGGGAGACAATCTGGCTGTGCTAGGGTCGTGGCGGGCGCTCCACTCGCGCGGTAGGCGGGCACTCGCGACAACTCGCATCGAGCACAAGGCCGTGCTGGCGGCGGTGCACCAGGCGGCGCACGAAGGCGCGGAAGAGAGGTTGATTGAAGTGACGCCGGACGGTGTCGTCGATGACTCGTCATACGCCGCGACGGTCGACCAGGATGTCGCACTATGTTCGATCATCTGGGTGAACAACGAGATTGGAACAGTGCAGCCTATTGCGCGTCTCGCCGAGCAGGCGAAAGCAGCTGGCGCAGTCTTCCACACGGACGGAGTTCAGGCCTTCGGCAAGATAGCTATCGATGCCGCTTCCACATCGTTCGACCTTTTGACGATCTCGGGACACAAGATCGGCGCGCCAAAAGGTATCGGCGCCATCTTCGTGCGCCGTGGCACGCCGCTCGAGCCGCTACTGCACGGCGGAGCACAGGATCGGGGGCGCCGACCCGGCACGGAGAACGTGGCCTTCGCAGTAGGTCTGGCGCGCGCGGCCGAGCTTGCCGTCGAACACATGACCAAGGAAGTGGTCCGGTTAGAAACTATGCGCAATGCACTCGAGGCCGCACTCCTGGAGCGAATTCCGGATGCGGTCGTCCATGGGCGCAATGCCATTCGCGCACCGCACATCCTGAATCTGTCGGTACCCGGAACCGACAGCGAGTCGCTTCTCATGGCGCTGGATCTGTCTGGAGTGGCATGCTCATCGGGTTCGGCGTGCCAGAGTGGGAGCGTAGACCCTTCCCACGTTCTAGCCGCCCTCGGAGTGCATCGGGATTTGGCGATAGGCGCGGTGAGAATGAGCCTCGGCTGCATGACGACGCCCGAATGCATCGACCGCGTCGCGAAGCTCTTTCCTGCTCTCATCACCAAGGCGCGCCGTTTATCCGGAGCCGCCACATGAGCGCAACGCGGGGACGGGTTCTCGTGGCAATGTCGGGTGGCGTCGACTCGTCCGTCGCGGCCGCTATTCTGGTGGAGCAGGGGTACGACGTAATCGGCGCCACGATGAAGTTGTTCTGTTATGGAGATGACGTTCCTGATCGCCCCTGCTGCTCCCTGGATTCCATCGACGACGCGCGTCGCGTATGCGAGCGTATCGGCGTTCCGCATTACGTGCTGAATCTGGAGAGCGCATTCACGCGCGATGTCATCCAGAACTTCGTGAGCGAATACGCGAATGGCAGGACGCCGATCCCCTGCGTGCGCTGCAACACGTTCACAAAATTCCGCGATCTGCTGACGAAGGCTGACGCTGTTGATGCTCGCTGGATCGCCACCGGTCACTATGCACGGGCGCGCGAGGGTGCTCTTTACCGTGGACTCGACGCTTCCAAGGATCAGAGCTATTTTCTGTGGGGCATCGGCAGAAGCGTCGTCGCCAGAATGCTTCTCCCTGTCGGCGTCCTGACAAAGGCAACGACGAGGCAACGGGCGCACGCTCTCGGCCTTGACGTGGTTGCCAACAAGGTGGAGAGCCAGGACATCTGCTTCGTGCCAGACGGAGATCATGCCAAGGTGATTGTGCGGCACCTTGGCGCCGATGCCCCTTCGCTCTCCCCGGGGCCGATCATGACGACCGACGGTCGCGTAGTGGGTGAGCATCGCGGCTTCGCGCGGTATACAGTTGGGCAGCGGCGCGGGCTGCCCGGAGGATACGCTGCACCAATGTACGTCGTAGCGATTCGACCCACAGAGCGCGCGGTGATAATCGGGCAGCGCGAAGAGCTCCTGGGGCATGGCGTAATCGCTCGCGAAATGAACTGGCTGGTCGAGGAGATTCCGAGCGTAGGTCGGCATGTCTCCATTCAGGTGCGCCACCGATCGTCACCAGCGCGCGCCGAAATCGTGCGGCTTGATGGCGGCGAGATCGAGCTCGCGCTGGACGAGCCTGTTGCCGCGATCACGCCTGGTCAGTCGCTCGTGCTCTATGACGATGATCGTGTCCTTGGCGGCGGGTTCATAGAGGCGTCGCGCAGAACGAGACCGGCATTGCCGATCCTGGCTGCCTAGTGCTCTGAGTCGAAAAATCATCATGCGGCAAGGCGGACGCCTGCTGGTAAGCCTCTGCGCGATGCTCGCGGTCCTCTTGCCCGGCTATCTCCGTGCGCAACGAACTTTCCGCGCCGTTGGATCAGACTTCCAGAATGGATTCGGAGATATCTGGTACATCTGGTCGGCGCCATTCCACGCCGGCTCACGCGACTGGCTCGGTACAGCTCTGAGCGCGGGTGCGGTCGTAGCGACTGCGCCATTCGATGACGACGTCGACAGGTGGATCGTGGATCACCCGAATTCCGCGATACTGCGGGGGCTGCAGCCGGTTCGCGAAAGGAAGTCCGGCATCAAGCTGTACGACCTTGGAAGCGCCAAGCTGATTCATCCAATTGTCGGAGTAATGTACGCAGCTGGGTTGGCGGCCGATTCGCGCAAGATTCGCGACGCCGCCATGGGGTGCATGTCCGCACAGCAGGCCAACGGACTAATTCGCCAGGCGATCTACAGGACCGTCACCCGGCCGCGTCCGTTTCTGGACAGTGCCGATCCGTACGACATCAAGTTCGAGCACGGAGAGTGGCCGGAACGATCATTCTTCGGCGGTCATGCCGCGAACATTGTAGCGTGCACCGCGTTCTTCAACGAACGGTTTGACCTCGGGGTCGCCGAACCGCTGCTCTACACTTTCGCGATCGCCGCCTCGGTCGGCCGAATGGCTGACCGACGACACTGGGCATCCGACACTGTGCTGGGCGTGATCTTCGGACACGCAATAGGGCAGAACATTGGACGGCGGTCGCGCCAGCGTGCGGAGGCACGGAACGGCTCAGGTTCGGCGACGCTTCAAGGGAAAGATTCCACCGACGATGCACTTGCGCCGGGCGATCCGCCGCGGGGCTTCTTCCTTTCGCCGAGCGCCT
>JBPCJT010000240.1:0-13908 GCA_051005015.1 Gemmatimonadaceae bacterium
CACCATGATCGCCTGGACCGCCGATTGGGTCCGCGAGGGCCGGCCACTGCTCGGCAAGCCGACGCACTTTGCTGAGCGCGACGGAGCGTTCTGATGCTCGACTTGCGGCGCCACCTGCTCGATGGCCATGTAATCCCCGCGCACCCGCTCGCGCTCGATGCCAATCGCAAGCTCGACGAGCGGTCGCAGCGCGCGTTAACGCGCTATTATGTGAGCGCGGGCGCCGGTGGCGTCGCCGTCGGGGTTCACACGACGCAATTCGCCATTCGTGATCCGAAGCACGGATTGTACGAGCCTGTGCTCGCGCTCGCGGCCGAGACGTCGCGCGCGGCGGCCGGTTCACGGCCATTCATCATGATCGCGGGGCTCGCAGGTGACACGGAGCAAGCGCTTCGTGAGGTGCGCACCGCAAGCGAACTCGGCTACCACGCGGGACTTCTCAGTCTCGCCGCCTGGCAGGACGCGAGCGACGCCGAGATGCTTGCGCACTGCCGCGAAGTTGCCGATGCGATTCCGCTCTTCGGCTTCTACCTCCAACCTGCCGTCGGAGGGCGCGTGCTAAGCTACGAGTTCTGGCGCTCCTTCGCGGAAATTCCCAATGTTGTCGCGATCAAGATCGCGCCGTTCAATCGCTACCAGACGCTCGACGTCGTGCGCGCTCTGGCGGAATCTGGGCGGCGGAATATCGCGCTCTACACCGGGAACGATGACAGCATCGTGATGGATCTGTTGACGCGATTCTCGTGTCGGGAGGGGGGAGGCGGAAGCCGGGAGGCGGAAAGCGATTCAGTTCATATCGCTGGCGGCCTGCTGGGTCACTGGTCGGTGTGGACGCGCGCCGCCTTCCTGCTCCTCGAGGAGATAAAACGCGCGAGAAGCAAGGCACACTTGAGCGCAGACTGGCTGACGCGCGCAGCCGCCGTGACTGAGATGAATGGTGCGCTGTTCGACGTGCGCCACGACTTTGCCGGCAGCATTGCCGGGATTCACGAGGTGCTTTGGCGGCAGGGGCTCATGCAGGGCATCTGGTGTCTCGATCCGGCCGAAGCGCTGTCGCCGGGGCAGAGCGAGGAGATAGATCGCGTCATCCGGAGCTATCCGGAGCTCACGGACGATGCCTTTGTGGCGGAGGGATTGGATGAGTGGAGGCGCTGAGGAAATGCCAGGAGAAATTCGGATGCTCCCCGTCACTCGAGTCGACGACATCCTCCCGCCTACCGCGGCACTCCGATCGAGTTGCTCCTCCGTTACCACAACCTCGGCGAGCCACTTCCGGAATCCAGCCGTGTCCCGGCGCTACTCATCGGCATGTGCATGGACCACCGCAAGATGCTCAGGCTTCCGAACGAGTTCGCGTACATCCTTCGTTCGGCGGGCGCCAATCTCCGGGACAGGGAGTTCGAGGTGTCGTACGCGGTGGCGGTAGGTGGCGTGCGGACCATCGCGTTGCTGGCGCACACCAACTGTGGGATGGCGGGAGTCGCCGGCAAGCGGGAGAAGTTCGTGCGCGGCCTGGTGGAGGGCGCGGGATGGAGCCGCGCCGAGGCCGAGCGCCAATTTGCCGAAGCAGCGGACCGCTACGAGATCGGTGAGCCCGTGGAGTTCGCCATCACGGAAGTGGAACGGCTGCACAAGCGGTACCCACTTCTGCTGGTGGCACCGCTTCTGTATACCTTGGAGGATGACCGCCTCGTGCAGCTCACCGCGACTCGCGGATGATTATCCGGTTGATCCACGGCGAGACCGCCGCCGCCGAACCATCCGAGCGCGACCGCCTGACGCAGTTATTGACGACGGCTCGGCGTTTCTCTCATTGTCCACTACTGCGCCGTGCCGATGGCGCGGTTTCCTCACCCCTGACAGTACTTGAGAGGTGGCTGCTCGCCAGACACATTGGAGCCTGGCAATGGACCGTCCATGCTAATTCGAACTCGCAAGCAACTCCAAGCAACTGGAGGATCTCATGACCAGCACGACCGCAGGTGCACCCTCAACGCAGGCGACGTCCAGCGCGAAGCAGCAGTTCCTGGGTGTGTACGAGCACGAACACCGTACCACCTTGCGCGTATTGCGAGCATACCCCGAGGACAAGCTCGACCTCCGGCCTCACGCCAAATGCAAGACCGCACGCGAGCTCGCCTGGCTCATGGTGAAAGAACAGGAGATGATAGAGAAGGCGCTGACGACCGGATTCGACTGGTCCGCTCCACCCGCGCCGCCCCCCGCGCCGCCGGCGACTATAGCCGAGATTGTCGACGCCCTCGATAAGGCGCACCGCCGAGTCGTGGAGGCGGTGCAAGGTGAGAAAGACGAACAGCTCTCGGGAACCGTCAAGTTCTTCGTCGCTCCAAAGACCATGGGCGACGTGCCGAAGACCCAGTTCATCTGGATGATGCTTCACGACCAGATCCACCACCGCGGCCAGTTTTCGATCTATCTGCGGATGGCGGATGCCAAGGTTCCGTCCATCTACGGGCCGTCGGCGGACGAGCCGTGGATGTGAGTTTCTCCAATGACATCGTGGTTCTCCGCACATTTACCTACGAACATGAAGCGCGCATAGCGCAGGCGGCGCTCGAGTCTCACGGCATTCCATCAATGCTCAAGAGCGATTCCGCCGCCGGAATGCTGGCGTTCGTCCACGGCATCAGCATCGCCGTGCGGGTCGTGGACAGGGAACGAGCGCTTCGCATCATCTCGGAAAAGGTATGACTTGACGGAACAGCGCTACGTGGCCCCTGAGTTCCCCTAGTCTGCCCTACCCCGCAATAACTTACGATGCCACGAGTTCTTGGCGGAACTCTCGAACCGATCGCGATATTCCTCCAGCGTGGTGAGGCTCGTGTCGAAAACACGCGTTTCGGCGCCCACGCTACCCTTCTCAGCCAGCGCGTTGAACTGATCCCGGCTTACCCCGTCCACACGTCCATTCGCATCTCTATAGAAAATTCGCTCGCCACCGGCCAGGCTCGCCCCGATCGCAGGCTCCAATTCCCTGAGCTTGCGAAACAGCCAGTCGATCGAACATCCGGACGCCTCCCCCCCCTCCACTCCGATAGCTAAAAACCGGTCGTCGCGCCATTCGCGCGCGCACGTGAGCGGGGATCCGTGAGCTTTCCAGCCTCCCAGGTATCGATCGACCTCACCAAGCAGCTCGCGTGCGGGCTCGTCGGGGAGCGGTTTGTCGATGGCGAAAACCCAGACACGTGCAGCGTCTGAAAGAGCTTCGAAGGGGACTGTGGGCATGGATAGGGAGTAGGAAGGAGGAGTGAGGGTTGGAACCATAGCTCTGACACCACTCCGTAATGTAGCAGGGTCCCGTGCCTGGATGACCGTTCCCCCCCGAATATTTCTCAGCTGCGCCCTGCCCTACTCCCCACACCTCACTACGTCGCCACCTCTCCCAGAGGACCATACGGCCCAAGGGTTGAGCGCATTGCCACGACCCAGCCACACCCGCCACTTTCGTGGCGCGCAATCTGCGCTAGGAAGCATTTCGGCGCTCGTTTTCAGGCAGGCGCTTGCCAACCACTATTTGAACAAGGGAGGAATCAATGCGTCGTCTCATGGCTTTGCTGGCTGTTTCGTCGGTTGTGTTCGCGGGTGCGTGCGTCCGGACATCAAGAGAGCCGGCAACTGGCAATGTGGATGTGGACATCGAGTCGCCGACCAAAAGTGGCGAGGACTGGAGCGCGGGCATCGCGGCAGTGGGAGGCTCCGGCATTTCCGGCACCGCCAAGGCACTGGTTGCGGGAGGTGAAAGCAACGTGACGATTTCGCTTGCCGGCGCATCCGCAGGCGGAACTCTCCCCTGGCACATCCACGCCGGAAAATGTGGCAGTGGCGGACCGGTCGTGGGCGACGCGTCGGCGTACACCCCACTCACAGTCGGAAGCGATGGCCGGGCAGCGGGCAACGCCCGCGTTGCTGTTTCGCTGAACGAGGCAACGGATTACTACGTTCAGGTGCACGCCTCTCCGTCGGACATGGCCACGATCGTCGCCTGCGGAGAACTGGACGACTAAATCCGGCCAGACGACGTTTCACCTGAAGCAGCAGGTGCTGCCCACCGGGTAAAATGAGAGTTGGAGAGCGCGGCCCAGCGTGTGGTTCTGCGGATCCGCGAATGGGAAATCGGCCACGGGTGGCAGTGCCAGCAGGAGTTTCGCTGGCACTGCCACTTTTCCGCGTCATGCACCCAGTCTGCACACGCTCTGTCTTAACGTTTCCCTACCCCTTTCGTCCAACACCCCACAGTCACCAATCCAAGCTGACCTTCACAGCCGAGCCGCACCCATGAATCGCACCCTCGCCACCGCCGGTATCCTTGTCCTCGCTGCCTGTAGCGACGCCACAAATCCGGGCAACTCCAGTCCGCTCCTGGAAACTCTCGATGTCGCCACTGTCGCTGGCGATGCGGCTGCCGAGTATGTGTCGCTGATGCGCACCCAGGCCGGCGCCTTCGGCGGCTTAACCAGCGACGCTACCCGCACCGGTGCCTGGCGGCAAGACTGCACCTACTCGTCGATCACCGGACGCTTCGCCTGCCCCGATAATACCCGCGGGGGTATTACGTTGTCGCGGAGCTTTGCACTACTGGATGCTCAGGGCCAGCCGCAATCGGCCTTCGATGCCATCACAACCGCCTCAGCCAACTTCGTCACGACTATCTCGGGCGTGGTAGTTCGCGAGAATTTCAGCGCGACGTTCAGCCGCGAACGAAACATTACCGTCAGCGGCCTGGCCGGAAACGAGAGCACGCACGTCATAAACGGTATTGGCGCGACGTCGAACACCAGAAGCCGTCACTCCGACGACGGCCCGGAACGCTCCTACGCCATGACCGAGACGACGAGCATCGTGAACGTGGTCGTACCCTTCCCGCACGCCTCAGGCGCCTGGCCGATATCCGGTACGATCACCCGACAGATTTCAATATCGCGCGACGGGGAGCAAGGCGGTCCCCGCATACGCTCACGCACTGCCATGGTCACCTTCAATGGCACGCAGTTCGTTCCCATTGTTGTGGGAGACAGGAGTCTGACGCTCGATCTGGCGACTGGGAAGATCGTCAGGAACTAGGGGGCCGGAGGCGGGAACGAGCGGGAAGCGGGAAAAGAAGTATTGCTCCGCCTCCCGCTCATCCCACGGCCGCCCTCAAGGCCTTCTCCAAAACTGGAAATTGAAAAGCGAACCCTGTTTCCTCGAGCTGTTTAGGCGCCACGCGATGGCTTGCCATGAGTGTAGCGTCCGCCATTTCTCCGAACAGCAGGCGGAGAGCAAACGCTGGCACCGATGCAAGCGTCGGACGCGAGAGTACACGTCCGAGAGTATCGGTAAACTCGGCGTTCCTGACCGGATTTGGAGATACGAAGTTTACCGGTCCGTTCAGCGTGTGATTCTCGAGAAGCAGCGAAATACCGGATAGCACATCTTCCATCGCGATCCAGCTCCACCACTGAGTGCCCGGTCCCAGTTTTCCTCCCGCCCCAAGCCTGAACGGGGGAAGCATTTTGGCGAGCGCGCCTCCGCTGGCGGAAAGTATGATCCCGAAGCGCGGATGCACCACCCGGATTCCCGCCGCATGCGCCGCACTGGCAGCGCTCTCCCAATCGCGCGCGACCGAAGCGAGGAAGTCCGTGCCTGAAGCACTCTGCTCGGTCAGGATTTCATCGCCCCGGTCGCCGTATATCCCGATCGCCGATGCGCTCACCAGCACGCGAGGCGGTGATGCAAGCTCGGCGAGCCGCTGGGCGAGCAGACCAGTCCCATCCACGCGGCTCTTCCGAATGGCCGCCTTGTTCTCCCGAGTCCACCGCTGGGCAATCGGCTCGCCCGCCAGGTGGATCACCGCGTCGAGTCCCTCCAGCGCGCCCCCTTCCAGTATGCCATTGGCCGGATCCCATGCGATGTCGCTGCTGTTCATACGGGAGGACTCGCGCACAATACGCACGACCGTGAGTCCCTTTCGAGTCAGGAAAGTCGTCAGGGCTGAACCCACCATCCCGGTGGTCCCGGTAACAGCTACGCGTGCGTCTTTCGGCATGTGTGTCTTCCTGTTTGCCAAGCGCTAACTGCATCCAGCGTCAGAACGACGTCAACGATACAACCATCTCGGCCCGCTGGTTGTCATACGTGATAGAAGACCAAGTGACAGGTTGGGTAAATACGGCAACTTATCGGGAGCGTCGAAACGCCTCCTCCAGCGCAGCGGCGAAAGACCGCCGCCGTTCTCAAAAAACGATGCCTTCTTTGACAGGATGACCAGGATTAAACAGGATGGGCTCGTAAGGATCGCGACTGCTCGAGAACGTTTCCCCTATCCTCAATCTTTTATATCAGACGCTGCTCCCACGACAACCAACCATGCGCACCATTCCTGCTACGCCACGTTTTCTGAACCCATTTGCGAGCACCTCGCGCGCCTCTGCACAGGCGAAACTTTGCTTCCCTGGTTCGAGTGAGATGCGGGCCGCCGGTTTCGAGCAGCTCAATCATCTTTCGGGCAACATCGGCTACCTGGACATACGCAGCTTTCAGAAAGCAGGAGCCACGATTACCGCTGCGGTACTACATTATTTCAGTGGTACTGAAGGGCTGTTGATCGATCTGCGCCGGAACCAGGGAGGTGACAGTGCTGCGGCTTCCCTTCTGGCCAGCCACTTCTTCGACACGGAGCTAGTTCATCTCGATGCCGAATACTGGACGGATTCGCGGCGTCAGCGCGCATTTGCCGTGCCGACTTTGCCCGGCTTTCGTTACGTCGGCCCGCCGGTCTATGTACTGCTCGGCAAGCATAGCTCGCCGGTGTCAATCGGCTTCGCGCGGATGCTCCGGGCCGCGGGTCGCATAACGATTGTAGGCGAGTCGCCAGCGAGCGGAATGGCCTCCCCCGACTTGCCGGTAGACGAAGACACGGCGTTAGCCGCCGCACACTGCGCCGCACTGAAGCCAGTGCCCTCAGTGGCGTGAGGGCAGTCGCGGATCTGGAATAGCGAAATCCGGGTCAGAATTGATTCATCGTTTCATTCCCGGCTCCAGCGGTTCCGCGACACTCCTTCTGCTGCACGGCACGGGTGGAAACGAGGACGATCTGATTCCACTCGGAAAGAGCATCGCTCCCGGAGCGTCCCTTCTGAGTCCCCGGGGCCAGGTGCTCGAGCGCGGAATGCCACGCTTTTTTCGCAGGCTCGCCGAAGGTGTGTTCGACGAACCGGACCTCATCCGCCGAACGGCGCATCTGGCGGACTTCATTCGCTCCGCGGCCGAAACGCATCACTTCGATGAAAAAGCTGTGGTGGCGCTGGGGTATTCCAACGGCGCGAACATCGCCGCAAGCCTTTTGCTCCTCCATCCAGAGGTGTTGCGTGGCGCGGCGCTCATGCATCCCATGGTTCCCCTCACACCCCAGCGCCAGCCGCGTCTCAATGAGACGAGTGTGTTGATCACGGCGGGCAACAACGATCCACTCGTTCCGCCGGAGAACACCGAGCGGCTCGCCGGAATGCTGCGAGCCGCCGGCGCGTCGGTCCAGGTGCGTTGGGCGAATGGTGGGCACTCGATTGCGACGGAGGAACTCGACGCGGTGCGCGAGTGGATGAACACGTATTTGGGTACGCCGTAGCGTCCGCCCCAAGCGCTCAGAAGTACGTCGCCAGCGACACAAGAACGGAGGCGTGCTCGCCGAGATTGTTGAACTCGTCGCGACCGCGGCCCCGAACGTAGTCGAATTTGAGCACGGAGTCCTGCGTCGGCCGGAAGTTGAGTCCGACGGCGACCTGCGCAATGCTCGTGCCGATGCGGTCGGAGTCGAAGTCCACGTAATCGTACCGCACCTTCACCGCGAATGTGGACTGTGGCATTGTAGGGATGCGGCCGCGCCAGAACTCGCGCAGTCCCTCGACGTAGATGCCGCGCTGCTCCGACGCGTAGATGCCGCGTAACCCTTCCGTCACGTCGAGCGTCGCGCGCGCGGCTTCGCCGCTCAGGCGAACACCCAGCAGTGCCACCTCGCCGTCCACAACGGCGATCGTCAGGTTGCGGCGTCGGTCGAGCCGCGCCCCTTCCAGATTGAAGACATTGTACGCTCCGTGGTGCGCGGAAAGACCCACTTCGTAGCCCACCTTCGGACTCCAGGCAAAGCGGCCCACCACCGCGGGCGAGCCGTTATTGTCCTCGAAGTTGCGGCGACCGAACGGAATGCGCGTACCGTCTTCGGAGTCGGTAATGAGGCCGTCGTGAAAACCGTTGGTAGCGTAAAGCTCATAAGTCAGGCGCCCGGTACGGCCGGCGTTGAACTGCCCGAGAAGGCCGAAGCCGGGCTCCGAAAGCGTCACGCCGACTATGTCGGTCGAAACGAGCGGCCGGTCGGTGAATTCGTTCAGGGGGCTGTCGTGCGAAAGATTGAACTTGCCCAAAGGGGAGAGGATCATGCCGCCCCGGAGCGTGAGCGAGGGGTGGATACGGAGGTCGATGGCTGCAAACTCGAGCAGGATCTCCTCTGCTCCGTCCTCGAACTCGAGTTCGGCGCCAATGCGAATGAAGTCGCTCACGCGTGCGTTCGCGAACAGGTTGAACCGCTTCGCCTCGAACCCAGCTTCGTCCCTGAGTCCGTCCACCCGCTCGTAACGAGCATGCGCCTCAGCGTAACCGCCTATCGCCGTGCGGCCAGCGAGTCGCGTCAGGTACGGTTTGTCGTAGACGCCGCCGCGCACGAAGGGGCGTTCCGCTATCGCGCGGGTTGTGTCGCCAGCCTTCGTGGTGTCACGCTCCTGTGCGCCTGCCGCCTCAGCGAGGAATTGCGCGCAGAAGGCGGCAGCAAGGAGAAGCTGTCGTGCGATCATGCGCCGCTCCGAAGGTCGATTGTGAGAACGCCGTCGCCCGAGAGCTGAGTGGAGTAGCGTGCCAGCGGCAACTCGGCAGGCCCCTGCAGCACCTTACCGGAGCGATCGTAGATGGAGCCATGGCAGGGGCAGACGAGTCGCGCGCCCTCGATGTCTACCGTGCAGCCCAGATGCGTGCAAATCGGCGAGAGTACGCTGTATGCACCATCACCGATGGCGAGCACATAGAGTGGAACAGACTGTCCCTCGGGAAGAATCCTGAGCGACCCACCGGGCTCGAGAATCTCGGGATACTGCGCGAGAGCAAGCTCGATTTTCCCGTCGACTGGCGTAACATGCCGGGTGACGAGCGACGCACAGCCAGCGGCTGCGGCGCCCGCGAGCGCACACACACATAACCCGACGAAGTCGCGGCGGTCGATGCGCTGGTCTGACCCATGCAGACTTCCGGCTGGCGCCGCCGAACGTCCCTGGTTAGCCGAATCGCGAAGTGCGGTCCGCGAGCTGCGAGCTGCGAGCCGCGAACTGCGATCAGCTGTCATCGTGACTCGACGAAATCGAGCAGCGCCGCTCGCTGGTCGGGGCTCAACGCAGCGAACGCGTCGCGCGCCGCCTGCGCCTCCCCGCCATGGAGCAGGATTGCTTCCTCGACGCTCGCGGCCCGGCCGTCGTGGATCAGAAAAGCTTCGCCATTCAGGAATTGGCGAATGAGGCGGAGTCCCCATAGAGGTGTCGTACGCCATTCCCGACCGTTCGCGCCCCCGTCGGGCCGGTTATCGGCAAGCGCGTCCCCCATGTCGTGAAGCAGGAGGTCGGAGTACAGCGTCACTGGCTGGTTCGCAAGCGCGGGTACCTGAGAAGGCCCCGTCTGCAGCGTCGGCACGTGGCAATCGCTGCAGCGTACGGCTTCGAAGAGTTGACGGCCCTGTTCCCGGCGAGTCGTCAAGGCTCCGGGGGTTGGCGCCGCCAGAGTGCGAATATAGAAGACGACCGCCTGCACCGTGGCTACCGGGATCTCCGGATCCGCCAGCAGGTCCGCGGCTTCGACCGGCACGCTCGACAAGGGGTTACGGTTCTCCCCCGGCAGAAAGTCGGAGGTAACCCCGATGTCCTGGTGGTAAGCCTCGACCACCTGCCGCAGCAGGCTGCTCACCTGAGCCTTGCGGCCGAACCGGCCGAGGTGGGTGCCGGGGCCGCCGCCGGGTTCTCTCTGGGGAACGAAGTCTGGGCTACCTACGAAATTGGGTCGTCCCGAGATGCCGTCACCGTTCGCGTCATCAGGATCTGCGAGGGCCATAATCGTGCTGGCCGGAATCGCCTCGATGAGTCCCATCCCGAATACCGGCGGTGGGAGTCGCACCGACACGGCAACACCCGAAGGCAAGCGCTCGAACTCAGCGCCGGGAGTGGCCTTGTCCTGGATCTGCGGCCCGCCCACGGAGGTGAGGAAGTCGTCGTCCACCGAGCCGATGCGCTGCAACGAATTGTCCAGCCTGCCGCGGCCGTCGCCGCTATGACAAGCGAAGCACGACGCGTTGTTGAAGATTGGACCGAGCCCCGTGCTCGGCGCGAACCGGCGGCTGAACTCGGCGTCGCCGCGCGCGAACGCGGCCATTTCAGCGTCTGTGAGACCCTCCACCGGGGCATCGAAAACATCACCAGCCTCGGGCCCAGTCGTCGCCAGCTCGTTACAGGCAAGTGCCGCGACCAGAGCGACGATGAAAAGGGCGACAGTTCCGGGACGATCCCTCACAGAGTTCCTTTGGTATGCCTCAAATAATCTTTAGTGGTGTCTAAAGATTAAATGTTGATCGGCTAGTGTCAAGACCGTCGCACAGAAAAGTGAGCTACCCCTGCATCTCCCGGTTATCGTGGCGCACGACGTGCACAGCGCGTGGCGCCAGGCTGTTACAACTCCGATAGCGGTGCCAGTGGAAAAATCGAATCGAATTCACAACGTCATTCTCGCTGTGAGCGGCTTCCTGATGCTTGCCGCGAGCGCGTGCGGTAGCCGGGAGCCGGCTTCGGGCAAGCCGAGCGGGAGCGCGGCCATCACAACCGTGGGCGCCGTGAAGCTCGACACAGTCGCGCAGGGCCTCGAAGTCCCGTGGGCGCTCGCGTTCGATCCGCACGGCCGAATCTTCGTCACCGAGCGACCCGGTCGCATACGCGTGCTCGAAAAGGGCGTGTTGCGCGCGGAGCCATGGGCCACGTTGGCTGTGCGTGCCACTGGCGAAACAGGTCTCATGGGAATCGCGCTCGCGCCAGATTTCGAGCGTTCGCGTCTTGTCTACGTCGTGGGCACTTTCGCGGTCGGCGACAATGAGCTGGTCAACCGCGTCATACGCTTCACCGAGAGCAACTCGCGAGGAGTCGAGCCCACGACCATTATCGACAAATTGCCCGCATCCCGCTTTCACTCCGGGGACGCGGTCGCGTTCGGGCCGGATGGCATGCTCTATGTCGCCACCGGCGATGCGCAAAACCCTGGCGATGCGCAGGATCGTGGTTCGCTCGCCGGAAAGATTCTGCGCTACATGCCGGACGGCCGCATTCCCGCAGACAATCCGGTTCCCGGCTCGCCGGTCTACGCGCTTGGCCTGCGCAATCCGCAAGGGTTGGCGTGGGACTCGGAATCGGGGGAGCTATTCGCCACCGATCATGGCCCGAGCGGATTCCCCAACGAGCGGCTTCGGCGCGACCACGACGAGCTCAACGCGATCGCCGCCGGAGGAAACTATGGCTGGCCCCGGGTTTCCGGCCGCGACGACGACAGCCGCTTTGTCCAGCCCCTTGCTGAATGGACGCCCGGCATCGCGCCCTCAGGTCTCGCATTCTACTCGGGTCCGCACGCGCCATGGCAGGGCAATGCGTTCGTGGGCGCACTGAAGGGAGAGCAGCTTCGCCGGATCGTCCTCGATCGCTCGGCAAATGGCTGGCGCATTACCGGCGAGGCGCCGCTCTTTCCCAATGAGATTGGCCGGATACGCGCCGTAGCCATGGGATCGGACGGGCATCTGTACTTCACGACGAGCAACCGGGACGGCCGCGGCGAAGTTCGCGGGGGTGACGACAAACTTTTTCGCATCGTGACTCCATGAAGCGCACCGCGCATGGGGCCAGTGGTGAAAAAAGTCCCGCGCCCCCCGAGCATCACAGGCCCGGTGGCGGATTCCGAAATCCGTGGGGAGACTTCGCGCCCGACATCCCGCAGGGTTTTTTCGCGTGGGCTCGCGCTCACCGGACGACGAATCCCCGGCCGCGCGACCCGCATCCGTCTGTTTTTCCGCGCGCATCTCCCACTTTTGTTTCCCCGCGAGCGCCTGAAAATACACTCACGGTTACGTGGGTGGGACACGCAACCTTTCTCATTCAGCTCGGCGGACTGAACATTCTCACCGACCCGATCTGGAGCGAGCGGCCTTCGCCGATCCCTTTCGCCGGACCCCGTCGCTGGGTACCCCCGGGCGCTCGGCTCGATGCTCTTCCGCCGATCGATATCGTCCTTGTGTCGCACAATCATTACGACCATTTCGACAGCCGCACAGCGCGCCGGCTTGCAGCCATGCATCCGGCTGCGCGCTGGTTACCGCCGCTCGGGCTCGGTGCCCTGGTCCGCCGCAAGGGCGCTCGGCATGTGCAGGAGCTCGACTGGTGGGACGAAGCGCGGGTGGCCACCGTGGCCGTGACTTGCACGCCAGCGCAGCACTGGAGCGCGCGCGGATTTCGTGACCGTGGTAAATCGCTGTGGTGCGGGTGGACCGTACGGGCGGGGTCGCAGGCGGTCTACTTCGCGGGCGATACGGCTTATTTTCCGGGGTTCCGTGAGATTGGGGAGCGGTGCGGTCCATTCAGTGTCGTGCTCCTTCCAATCGGCGGATACGAGCCGAGATGGTTCATGCGTTTTGTGCATATGAGCCCGGAAGAGGCGGTGCGGGCCTTCGTTGAACTGGCTCGGGACGACCGCCGCTCGCTCATGGTTCCCATGCATTTTGGGACCTTCAAAATGACTGACGAGGCGATGGACGAGCCTCCTCGGCGCCTGGGCGAGGCCTGGGGCGACGCTGGCCTTCCGGCCAGTCAACTTGGAATTCTCGCACATGGCGAGTCCAGGTTGTTGACTGTGCGGTCAGGGGTAGTGTCAAATGGAGCGAGGTCGGGCGACGATCAAATCAAGAACTAGCCGCCATCTTTAATCACCATTGTCCAATTGAGATCGTGTTAAAACTTCCGAAGGGTCCTTTTTGTCAGAGTTGCGGCATGCCGCTGAGCCATGACGAGAAAGGTGGGGGAACCAATGCGGACGGAAGCAGGAGCGGCGACTATTGTAGCCACTGCTACAGAAATGGCCGCTTCACCCAGCCCCGGCTCACTCTCGAGCAGATGATCGCCAGGGCCCAGGGAAAGCTGCGCGAGATGGGAATTCCGGAGCTCATCGTGCGCCGCGCGCCGGGCCACATCTCCAAGCTGGGCCGGTGGCACGCGCCCCGTTCCGCGCGGAAGCGTGCCAAGTAACTTCACCCAGGGAACGGACACTCGCTTCTACGCACGCATGCCAACTTCCAGGTCCAGACTTTACCGCGTTCGAAGGTCTGCTATTCAGGGACACGGGGTTTTCGCCGCTCGCCGGATCAGAAAAGGGACGCGCATAATTGAATACACAGGTGAGCAGATCGACGCCGATGAGGCGGATCGCCGCTATGATGACGACGCAATGGATCGCCACCACACTTTTCTATTCGGCATTGACGATGACATTTCGGTGGACGCCGGCGTCGGCGGTAACGCCGCTCGTTTCATCAACCACTCATGCGATCCCAATTGCGAAGCGGTCATTGAAGATGATCGTATTTTCATAGAAGCCATCAGGGACATCCCTTCGGGCGCAGAATTGGTTTATGACTACCAGTACGAGCGCCCGGGCCGCTATCGCGCCTCATGGAAGGAGCTTTACGCCTGCCACTGCGGCTCGCCGAAGTGCCGAGGCAGCATCATCAAGCCGCCGAAAAAACACGAGCGACGAGTGTAAATCCGCAATCCGTAATCCGCAATCCACCCCACTTCT
>JBPCJT010000241.1:0-6180 GCA_051005015.1 Gemmatimonadaceae bacterium
TGTTTACCGACTGTATGGGAACAAAAGCCGTGGCGGAGAACATTCCCCGGCGCATTTCGCTGAGCAGTCGCTCCAGCGCTATGCGATCTCCCCGAAGAGCATCTGCAGCCTGCTTTTTGGCGTAGAAGTCCTGCAGCACCGAGGGTGATGTGGCAGCAACGCCGGGAGTCAGTATCGTCCCATCCGATGGCAAAGTGATAGTGTTTACGCGAAATGTCTCGAGTGCTGATTCCGCGTTGCGGAGCTCCAGTGCCGCGCTATCGAACTGTTCCTTTAGTCTCCGGCCCACATCCACAACATTTCTCGTCTGTATCTCGGACGCGATCTTTATGAACTCGTCCACGATCACGTTGAGAGTAGCCGCAGCGCGCTTGGGGTCGGATCCTGTAAAGGTGAACTCCAGCGAACTGGCAAGCGGAACCGGGCGGATTTTCAAATTACTCTGAAGTTCGCCTACGGCGACCTTCGGTTGGACGACTCGAAAACGAACGGTCACGCTCGTCGATAGGAGCGCCGGATTGGGCCGCCAGAGAAACCCTGTCTTGCGCCCGATCGAATCCCCTATGGCACCGCTCTCCACCAGAGCGAGCGCGCTTTTTTCATCCTGTGGCTCGTTTCTCAGGAGCTTGTAGGCGCCTTTGGCACTATCGAGACGAAGTTCATACTGGCCGCCCGTAAAGCCCTCTCCCATACCAAAATCAGCGAAAAGCGGTGCGTCACCTGCCTTCTCGGGTGTTATGTAGAGCCTGCGCCTGTTGACGATGCTGGACGCAACTCCACGACTTGTGAGCAGTTCGATCCAGTTTGGCCGAGCCGCTAATGGATCAGAAACAACCGGTCCCGCAGCAGGGGCAGATTTGGTACCGGCTCCTAACCACACCGACGCTGAAGCCACGTATTCCGTCTTGAGAAATCGCGTGCCGTAAACGCCAGCTGCCGTGCCAAGAATGAGTATGCCAAGTATGAGCCACCTGTGCCGAAAGAGGGCTGAAAGATAACGGGCAATTGGAACTCCCTGCGACTCCGGCGCCGTGCCCTGCCAGCTTTGCACCTGCCCGGCGCTCGTTGGTGCGAAATCGAGATCGGTCTGGGATTGTGAAGGAATAAGGTTGCTAGACATGCCTGGCGAAGCAAAGGTTCAAGAAGTCGCCCTTTTCATGGGCTGGCGGCGCGCATTGCGCATAGTGCCGCGGCAACACGGTTTGTTGCAATAAGAGGCCCACGCCCATCGCATGCAATGCCACCCGTGGACCTTAGTGACTCTAATTGGTGTAGTTCGTCATCTACAACGATGTGGTATGTTAGAGACACCGCCGTGTTGTGCTGGTACTACGTTTTCTGTCCGTTACTCCAATAGTATTCAATGTAACGCGTCGGTAGGACAGGAGACTTAACTGCAAGGCCCTTACCCATATTGCCCGTGTCGTCCTCACAAGTTCCACTTCCGCCTCTGAATCTGGACAATACCCCTGAAGAGCATGGGGAGGCAGCCAGCGCGCCGGCGAGCCTCCAGAAAGTCCCCGATCCAGTAAGGGATCCGATGTCAATCTCGCCGGATGTCAAGGCGAGCCTCCGCATTCTCGTTATCGATGACGACAGGACGCTGCGTGAAGGTTGCGCGAGCGTACTGCAACTCGAGGGCTACAACGTCAGCTTCATTGGGCGCGGGGATGAAGCGGTGGATGCAGTCAAGCGCCGGAAGTTCGACATAATCCTCGTTGATCTCTACATGACTCCGGTATCGGGCATGGAGATTCTGCGTGCGGCGCTCGAGGCACATCGCGACACAATCGTAGTCGTGATGACCGGGAATCCGAGCGTCAGCACAAGTATCGAGGCGCTGCGTGCGGGAGCTTGGGACTACCTTCCCAAACCATTCTCTGCTACGCACTTACAGGTACTTGTGGGTCGAGCGTCTCACGCCGTGCTGGTGGCGCGTGAAACCCGCGATCTTCGCTTGCAGCTCCTCAAGCAGAACGGGAACAGCGACAAGATCGCACTCCTCGGAATCTCTCCATCGTTCCGGAAAGCGGTAGAGCTGGCGCGAAAGGTAGCGTCGACTGATGCGTCCGTAATGATCAGCGGCGAGAGCGGAACCGGAAAGGAGGTAATCGCTCAGTTCATCCATCGGCACAGCCGCCGCGCGAGCCGGAAGCTGGTTCCCATAAACTGTGCGGCGCTCCCTGAGCCGCTGCTCGAGTCCGAGATGTTTGGGCATCGCAAGGGCGCCTTCACTGGCGCAGACCGGGATAAGCCAGGGCTTCTGGAGACTGCCAACGGCGGGACCCTTTTCCTGGACGAATTGACCGAGATGTCGGGTCCGCTTCAGGCAAAGCTTCTCCGGGTTCTTCAGGACGGCGTCGTTCGCCGCGTGGGGAGCGAGACGCAGGATGCTGTCGTCGATGTGCGATTCATCTCGGCGACCAATCGGGATCCGCAGGAAGCTGTGAGGACGGGGGTGCTGCGAGAGGATCTGTATTATCGCCTGCGCGTGGTGCCGATCAAGCTTCCGCCGCTTCGGAAGCGACTCGAGGACATCCCCCTTCTGGCGATCCATTTTCTCGCGTATTATTGGGAGCGACACAGGCCTGCTGGCGAGCTGGCGCCCAAGCTGACCGAGTCGAGTATCGAGTTTCTGCGTTCGCGCCCCTGGCGCGGGAACGTTCGGGAGCTGCAGAATGTCATAGAGCATGTGGCGGTGCTCGCTGAGGCTGGGCAGCCGATACAGCCGGAAGACATCCCCGTATATGATGATGCGCCCATGCTTCCGGGCGACACGACTCTTTCGGGGATCATGGATGAGCCGTATCATTCAGCCAAGGACAGGTTGATCGCGCAGTTCGAGCAGGAGTATCTGTCGCGCCTCGTAGCGCGCGCAGGGGGGAACATGTCCAAGGCGGCGCGTTTGGCGAATATCGATCGCACGACGCTCTACCGTCTAATGGAGAAGCACAACGTGAGGCGTGAAGAGTTGGCGGGAGGAGAGTGACCCGGGTATCGGGCTCAGCGGAGCCTGACCCACCGCGAGCGCGTAGCCGGGCGAGCCAGTCGTCCGACGGCGTTTTGCGGTTACCGGTGCAAAGCCCGGTTGCAGTACCGGGTGTGGATCTCGATGCGCTCCTGGACACAGCCCTCAACAGCGTGGCTGAGCGTTGGGAGGAAGCGGTGGGGGATAGCTTGCCGCGGGAGAAGCTGGTTTCCGCCCTCGCGATGCTCGCCACCGCCGTGCGCCATGAGGCGGCTGGCGACCCTGTCGCGGTCCCCATCCCGACGCTGGTGCCAGCCCGCCGGATGCTGGACCTCCTGCGCCAGTCGTTTCTGGATCACCTGTCGTCTTCTGGGGGTGCTCCGGAGCCGGTTCAGTTGCTCCAGTTTCTCAGGGGCATCGAGCACGTTCAGGATCGCCTCGATCGCGATGCGGCTCATCGTTTCGCTAGCAGGCTCGCCGGACCGGATGGGTTGGAACTCGTGGTGGAAGTGGCGCATGACCTGCGCTCACCATTAACGTCGATCCTCTTTCTCGCCGAGACGCTGCATCAATCCAGGAGCGGACCAATAAACAACGTGCAGGAGCGGCAGCTTGGTCTTATCTATAGCGCTGCCTTCGGCCTTACATCGCTTGCTAACGACGTTATCGAGCTCGCGCGCGGTGGCGATCGTCTCGTCGACCAGCAACCGATCGCGTTCTCCATAACAGAAGTGATGGAGTCGGTGCACGACATCGTCCGGCCCATCGCGGAGGAGAAGGGGCTCAAACTCAAGTGGTCCTCGAATGGGGCTGACTCGCGTTCGGGGCAGCCCGGCGCTCTGAGCCGCGTACTTCTGAACCTTGCGACCAACGCGCTCAAGTACACCGACGATGGGTATGTCGAAATGACGGCGAAGCAGGTGACACGAACCCGAATGGAGTTCGCTGTCTCGGACAGCGGGCGCGGGCTGCCAGCCGAGACGCTCCCCTCCCTTTTCGAGTCGTTTACTCATCGGTACAAACCAGGCGAATACACTTTCTCCAGTTCCGGACTTGGACTGGCGATCTGCCGGAAACTCGTCTTGGCAATGGGCGGTGAGCTGGAGGTTGAAAGCTCCGCCGAGAAGGGAACGCGATTCCACTTCGTGCTGGAGCTCCCTGACGCCACTGTACGGTAGGTCGCCACGCGCCAGCTCGAGTTGAGGCGCGCGCTAGCGGTTCTGAGTGCTCTCGCATTGACGTTGGGCTGTGATGCGCGGGAGCGTCTTCAAGGTTCGCTCCGACCAGCTTCCCCCCACGAGCGCTACGCGCGTTCCCTGCACGAAGCCGGGCTCGATTCCACCGCGCTCGGGAGGGAGTGGTTTGCCGCGGCAAAAGTGTGGGGTGTTGCGCCTCCAGTAGGCCTGCCATTTCGGGAGACGGGATACTTCGCGGCCGACAAACCGCGCGCCACCAGCGTGAGGATCCGGATCAAGCGAGGCCAGCGGCTCGTGGCCGGCGTCCAAACGCAGGGAAGCCTTTCCCACGAGATTTTCGTTGACCTTTTTCGTGTGAGCGCGGACCCGCTTGACGCGCCGGAGCGAGTCGCCAGCGCATCGGACGGAGTCATGCGTCTCGACGTCGAAGCGGATCGGGATGCGGAGCTCATCCTTCGCGTTCAGCCGGAGCTGTTACGCGGCATTGGTTACACGCTCAGCGTGCGCGCGGAACCCGCGCTGGCGTTTCCGGTGGCGGGCAAGGATGGCAGCGCCATTCAGAGCCGTTTCGGTGCGGATCGCGAAGCTGGAAGGCGGCTTCACAAGGGTGTCGATATTTTTGCGCCGCGCGGTACGCCGGCGCTCGCCTCGGTGTCCGGGAGAGTCTGGGTGGGCACGAACAACCTGGGAGGCAAGGTGGTCTTCCTCCAGGACGAGCGGCGCAACCTGAATCTCTATTACGCGCACCTCGATACACAACTGGTGACTACTGGAGATCATGCCGATTCCGGCGACACTCTCGGGCTAATTGGCAACACCGGGAATGCGAGCGGAACTCCGCCGCATCTGCACTTCGGGATTTACAGCCGCGGAGAGGGAGCCATTGATCCCTATTCGTTCCTCAACATCCCCATGACGCCTGTGCCGGCGATGACAGCAGACACTTCCGTTATCGGGGCGATGGCCAGAATCTCGGCACCCCGAACAGCTCTGTCCAGGATACCGGCCGGGCGTTCCACACAAGCAGATACGCTGGTGCGTCATACTGTTTTTCAAGTAACCGCAGTGGTGGAACGCTGGTATCGAGTGACACTGCCCGATGACAGGACCGGCTTCGTAGCGGCCGACGCGACCGAACCGGTGCGTACACCTATCCGGCTTCAGCGCGTAAGGGGGGCGACGGCCGTTCGTGATCGCCCAGCTTCCAATGCGGCTGTTGCCCTCGTGATCACGGGAAGCTCACGGCTTCCTGTTCTGGGGACGTTCGAGAATTATGCGCTTGTGGAAGACGGGCAGGGGAGAAGGGGTTGGATCATGGAGAATCCGTAGGAACCTGTGGGACACCGGACCAGCCGCTCCGTAGTTCGCGGTATCGGTGCATCTCTGGTCGGCTGACCCGGAATGCCACAGATTGCGCCTATCCCCATTCGCTCTCAGGTGCCATTATGACTACACGGCGACGGTTTCTTGCGGCACTCGGCGGCGCGGGTGTCGCCGTCCCGGCGTTCCGGTCGCAGGCGTTCGCAGCGCTCTTTCGCGCCGACCTCGTTGCGGGGGACAGGACGCCAGGCTCTGTGGCGGAGGACGAGGCCTACTGGTCGGAGATACAGCGAGCGTTCGACGTAGACCGGACGCTCATCAATCTTAACAATGGGGGGGTTAGTCCCACCCCGAGCCACGTGCTCGAACAGATGATCCGGGACCTCAAGTTCTCGAACGAGGCCCCGGTGGAGCACATGTGGCGCGTTCTGGAGCCGCGGATAGAGAGCGTGCGCCGCGATCTCGCGGCGGAATTCGGATGCGACCCCGAAGAGCTCGCCATCACCCGAAATGCGTCGGAAGCAAACGAGACCATGATCTTCGGTCTCGATCTCAAGCGGGGCGACGAGGTCATCGTTACCAATCAGAACTACGGCCGGATGATCACGAGTTGGGAACAGCGCGCGCGCCGCGACGGAATCGTTGTAAAGCAGATTTCGTTCACGGTGCCGCCGCCGTCGATGGAATATCTGGCAG
>JBPCJT010000242.1:0-8931 GCA_051005015.1 Gemmatimonadaceae bacterium
GGTGAGATGTAAAGTGATACGTGATACGTGATGCGTGGTGCGTCCTGATGTGCGCTTTTTCCGACCTCAGGTTGCGTGGGCGTTGGATCCGAATGATGCCGTGCGCTTCTGGATGAAGGCTGCGATCCCTTCCGTGGCGTCGCCGCTCTCGAAGCAGCGAAGCTGGGCTTCCAGCTCGTAATCCAGCATCGCATCGAGAGAATGGTCCAGCGACAGGTACACCGCGCGCTTCGACAGGGCGAGAGATAGAGCGGGCTTGGCCGCAAGTGTTCGGGCCAGCTTCAGCGTTTCCGCGCCGAGCTGCTCGTGTGGCACTACGCGATTGAAGAGCCCAAGACGCAGGCATTCGTCCGCCCCGATTACATCCGCGGTCCAGAACAGCTCCAGGGCCCTGGCCGGACCCACGAGCCGGGGAAGGAAGTACGTTCCGCCCCAGTCCGGGTGCAGGCCGATGCGGTTGAAGCTCTGCGCGAGTTTGGCTTGATCGCTTGCAATTCTTATGTCGCACGCCAGAGCCAGATTTGCGCCGCCTCCCGCAGCGACGCCATTGATGCTTCCGATCACCGGCTTTTCCGAGCGGCGAATCGTCGTAACAACGCGCCGGCCAGCCTCAACTAGTGCCGCCATTGCCTCCATATCCCGACGCTCGGCGAGCTCTGCAATGTAGGCTACATCCGCCCCGGCGCAAAACCCGCGTCCGGCGCCGGTAATCACAATCACCCGAACCTCCGCTTTATGCTCCAGCTCCTCGAGCGCGTCAGCCAGCTCCTGCCGCATCGTTCCGGCAAAGGCATTGAGCTTGTCCGGGCGGCTCAGAGTCAGGGTTCCAACACCAGCGTCATACTCGATGAGGATATTCTCGTAGCTCACGCGTCTATTCGCTCGAGGATAGTGGCGATGCCCTGACCGACGCCGATGCACATTGTCGCCAGCCCATACCGGACGCCGCGGCGGCGCATCTCGTGCACCAGTGATGTGACGATGCGCGACCCGGATGCCCCAAGAGGGTGACCGAGCGCTATGGCGCCCCCGTTGACGTTTACGCGCGCCGGGTCGCAGCCCAGCTCGCGAATACATGCTATTGCCTGCGCCGCGAACGCTTCATTCAGCTCGATCAAATCGATGTCGCCAATGCTCAGTCCGGCACGCTGGAGCGCCTTTCGCGTCGCGGGGATGGGGCCAAGCCCCATCACGTTTGGCGCTACACCTGCTACCGCGGTCGTTACGATTCGGGCCAGCTGTGGAAGCCGCGCAGCACGAGCGGCATCCGCTTCCATCACCAACGTCGCACTCGCCCCATCGTTGATCCCGCTCGCGCTTCCGGCCGTTACGCTTCCGTTCTCCGTTCGAAATGCGGGACGCATGCCCCTGAGGGTCTCCATGGTGGTGTCAGGACGAGGATGCTCATCTCGCTCGATTACCGTGGTACTGCCCTTTTTCCCCTGCACACTAACGGGCACGATTTCCTCGTGAAATCGGTTGGACTCCACCGCGGCAGCGGTTTTCCGCTGGCTCTCGTGCGCAAAGGCGTCCTGCTCCTCGCGCGAAATGCCATACCGATCCGCAACTTCCTCGGCAGTTTCGCCGAGCGGTATCGTCCATCCGGTGGGGAACCGGGCGTTGGTGAAACGCCAGCCAACGGTTGTATCCGCGGTAGCTGGTGGCGTCCTGGAAAAAGCTTCCTCCGGCTTGAGCGTAACCCAGGGCGCTCTCGACATGCTCTCTACGCCGCCGGCAACGAAGCACGAGCCTTCGCCGCTCCTGATCGCCTGTGCCGCACTTGCTATGGCCTGAAGGCCCGACCCGCACAATCTGTTGACCGTCTGGCCCGGCACTTCAACCGGCAGTCCCGCGAGCAGAGCGGCCATTCGCGCGACGTTGCGGCTGTCTTCACCCGCCTGGTTCGCGCACCCGAGTATCACATCGTCAATAGCGGCCGGCTCTACCCCCGTGCGCGCGACAAGCCCCATGATCGCGACTGCGGCAAGGTCGTCCGGCCGCACGCGAGCGAGCGCACCGCCGTGCCGCCCAATCGGCGTCCGCACCGCACCGACGATGACTGCGTCAAGCATGCTCAAGCACTCCGGCAGCCTGGATCACGTCTCACGGATCACGTTTCACGGATCACGATAGATCCACCCACACAGACTTCACCTGCATGTACCCCTCGAGCGCGTGCATTCCGAGGTCGCGGCCAAACCCCGATTGCTTGTAGCCGCCAAACGGGGAGGCAGCGTCGTACATGTTGTAGGTATTGATCCAGACCGTGCCGGCGCGAATCGCGCGCGCGGCGCGCAACGCTTTTTTTATGTCGCGTGACCATATGCCCGCGGCGAGCCCGTAAAGCGTCGCATTCGCCAGCTCGGCAGCTTCGTCGACACCTCCCTCGAAGCTCATGACGGCTAGCACCGGACCGAAAATCTCCTCGCGCGCGATGGTCATCCCGCGGTCCACATCCGAGAAGATTGTGGGTTGCACGAAGTAGCCCTTGCCATTTACTGATGTCCGCTCGCCACCCGTGAGCAGTGTTCCCCCCTCCGTTTTACCAATCGCGATGTGTGCCAGTACGCGCTCCATCTGCATTTTCGAAACAAGCGCCCCAAGCCGGGTCTTTGGGTTGAGCGGGTCACCCGGCACCATCTTCTTCGCCCGCTCGACGATTCTGGCTTGCAGCTCCTCCTGCACAGACCGCTCGACTATGAGGCGCGAGCCGGCCGCGCACACTTCTCCCTTTCCGTAGAAAATCCCGCTCAGCGCGCCGCGGGATGCTGCATCCAGATCGGCGTCGGCGAACACGATGTTTGGCGACTTCCCTCCAAGCTCGAGCGAAATCTTTTTCACCGTGCCTGCAGCCGACTTCATGATCCCAATGCCGACTTGCGTGGAGCCCGTGAACGAGATTTTGTCAACGCCCGGATGCTCTACCAGCGCCGCACCCGCCACTGGTCCTGTGCCGGGCACGCAGTTGAAAGCCCCGGGCGGGAAGCCCGCCTCGAGCGCAAGCTCTGCCATTCGGAGGGCTGTGAACGGTGTTTGCTCCGCCGGTTTGAGCACTATCGTGTTCCCGCACGCCAGCGCCGGCGCGATCTTCCAGGATGCCAGCGACATGGGGAAATTCCAGGGCACGATGGCGCCTATCACACCTATCGGCTCGCGCAACGTGTAGTTCAGGAACGGCCCATCTACCGGGATCGTCTCGCCGTGTATCTTGTCCGCCCAACCGCCGTAATATTTGAAGGTCTGAGCGGTGAGATTGAGATCGATTGCCGACTCGAAGAGCGGCTTTCCGTTATTGAGCGTTTCCAGGCGGGTAAGCTCATCCTTGTGCAGCAGCATGAGGTCGCCAAGCCGATACAGCCTTTCACCGCGCTGCCGAGCGCTCATGCGCTGCCAGGTGTGCGACTCGAAAGTATCCCGCGCGTTACGCACGGCGCGGTCGACATCGGCTGCGCCAGCCATCGCAACGGACGCTATTTCCTCCTCAGTCGCTGGATTCACGATCGCGAGGGCATCACCCGACGCTGCGGCGACTGCCTCGCCGCCGATCAGTAGCCCTGTCGGTAGCCGGCCGGCAACCGCCGTGGCCACCAGCTATCTCCCCTTGAAGTCGGGCTGCCGCTTCTCGACATACGATGCCATCCCTTCCTTCGCATCAGAGCTTTTGAAGAGAAGGTTCTGGAGCTCCCGCTCCAGAGCGAGTCCGTACTCCAGTGGTATCTCGGCGCCGGATTGCACTGCGCGCTTGATGTGTCCGACAGCCATCCCCGCCTTGTTCGGCAGGCAGAACTGCTGCGCGTAGAGCAATACGTTCTCCCACCACTGGTCCTTGGGTAGCACCTGGTTCACGATCCCGAGCTCGAGTGCCTCCTCGAATGAGAAGGTGCGCCCCGTTACCATGAGCTCGATTGCCCTGGATTTTCCCACCAGTCTTGCAAGCCGTTGAGTTCCGCCCGTACCCGGAAGTACGCCAAGATTGACTTCAGGAAGTCCGATCTTTCCTGCGTCCTGCTTCGCTATGCGGATATCGGCAGCCATTGCGATTTCAAGTCCACCGCCGACGCAGTGTCCGTTTAGCGCGGCGATGACGAGCTTGGGCGTCTGCTCCAGCCGGCTGAGCGTCTCGTTCGCGTGGATGCAGAAGTAGTACTTGAAGGTCGGATCGACCTCGTTGAGCATTTTGATGTTCGCGCCTGCCGAGAAGAACTTGTTGCCAGCGCCGCGCAGTATGATCACCTGGACGCTGGTATCGAATCGGGCGCGCAGAATGCAGTCGTCCAGCTGCCGCATCATCTCATGGGTGTAGGTATTCGCCGGCGGATCGTTCAGCTCGATGACCGCGATGTTGCCTTCCGTTCGATAGGTCACCAGCGTAGCGGTCTCCCGCTCCATCTCCGTTGCCGTTGCCATAGGAACTCCTTGCATGGTGTTAGAGATTATCCCGCGCTGGCCGCGGGGAGTTGTTTACTGATCACTGATCCCTGTCACTGTTTATCCGGCGGTCGCACGGGGAAGGGATTGCTCGGTGACCGGAAGTCCAACATATCCACCCAGGAACAGACTGCAGATGTTCTGGCTCAATAGCTCGACGCCCAGATCGCCAAGTGGGTCGTACCAGGTATAGATCCAGTTCATCATTCCGAAGAGGGCGTAAGCGGCAACTCGGCGGTTCGTATGCGCGGGACCGTGCGTGTCCTCCACATCGGAGAGAATATCCATGAGGATGCGAGTGTACTCGCGCTTTGTGTGAGTTACCCGCGCCAGGTATTCGCCGCTCAGCGATTTCGCTTCGTGCGACAAGACTTTCATCTCCGAGATGTGGGAGACAAAGTAGTCCAGGTGGTTCTCGACGAAACGTGAGAGGCGCTCGACCGGATCGCTGACGCCCACCAGTTCTTCCCGCAAACGTGCGATGACGGCGTCGAAGTTGCGACTCTGGATCAGGTAGAGAAGCTCTTCCTTGCTCTCGACGTAATAGTAAAGCCCGGAAAGCGACACGTTCGACGCGCGCGCCAGATCGCGCATGCTCGTACGATGGTAGCCATCCTCGGCGAAAATTAGCGCGGCGTTGGCGAGCAGGGAGTCCAGCTTGTGGTCGTGGGCAGTAGCCGTCATGGAGGCCTCGCGCGGATTCGAACGAGCGTTCTAATGCAACGTAGGCGGGATGCGGGAGGGAGTCAAGAACGCGGTTCGCAGGTTCCTTCTTAACACTCCGCTTCCCCCAGCGTCTATCCTACTGAAGCATGGCGGAATCCACCCTTACCGAGACCAATCCGGCCGACTCCGCGCTGATAACGCGTTGGCTTGACGGGGACGAGCGGGCGGCGACGTTTTTGGTGGAGCGTCACGCGCGGTCACTGAGCCGTTTCGTCGCAAGCCTGGGGGTGCGCGGCGACGTAGAAGAAGTCGTGCAGGACACGTTCGTACGGGCTTTCGGGGCACTCGACCAGTTCAGAGCGGAGAGTTCTCTCAGAACGTGGCTCTTCACTATCGCCCGGAATCTGGTGCGTGATCGTATCCGTTCCGCACGCGTTCGGCGCGACACCGTTCCAATCGAGGAGTCAGACAGCGTTACCGAAGGCGACGCACTGGACGAAACCGTGGCGGAGGAGACGGCGCACCGGTTACGGCTCGCGGTTCACCGGCTGACTCCCATGCAGCGGGAAGTCTTTACACTGAGGGTTTCGGAAGGAATGTCCTACAGGGAGATCGCGCAGGTGCTTGGCAGTACTGAGGGCGCGGCTCGCGTTCACTATTTCAATGCCATGCGAAGCGTGAAGGAGTTCATCGATGACTGACTGCCCGCGTGCGGATATTCGGGACATTCTCCCGGACTGGGTGCACGGCACGCTCGACACGGCCTCCGCGGCCCTGGTGTCGGCGCACGTCGCGCAGTGCGCGGATTGCGCGGCCGAGGCAGATATGCTACGCGTCGCGCGCGCAGCACTTGCCAGAGCTCCGCGTGTCGACACGGAGCGAATAGCCGCCGCCGTGAATGCCGCGAGGTCGCAGCCTCGGGAGATTCGCCCGCGGTGGCCCGCGGTGGCGGTAATCCTTGCTGTCGCGGCCGGTATCGCGGTGGTGATGTTTGGCGGGGCTGCCGAGCGTGACACCGCAAGGATGACCGCCGCCACCGACTCCGGGGTTTCAATTGCCGCTCCAGCCCCGACCGGCAGGCAGACGCCGCAGTTGGCGGAGCTGGATACGGCGGATTCGGCGGACGCAACCGGCAGACCGAAGTCGGCTCTTCCCGGCGGACAGCCGCAGATGGTGATGGGAGGTGGAATTGCCGATCTGGAGGACCGGGACCTTGAAGCGCTACTGGGCACTCTGGACAGGGTGGATGCAATCCCAAGGGCGGTTCCGGAACCCGTAATGACATTGCCCGTGGGAACTTCAGCGACTGAGGGGTTGTTATGACGAATAGATGGTGTTTAGTAGTTGCCTTCGCTGTCGCGGCCGTCATGTCTCCCGTTAATGCTCAACGCCCGCAGGGAGCCGGGCGCGAGGTCGGGCGAGAGGCACTCGAGCAGCGCGTGCGCGAGCGGATGGCCCAGGTGGTAAAGCAGCGAGTGGGCGTTACGGATGCGCAGATGGAAAAGATCGGCGCGACGAATCGTAAATTCGAGGAGCAGCGCCGCCTCCTTGTCGCGCAGGAACGCGATATTCGGATGGGAGTTCGCGAGGAGGTGCTCGCAGGGGACAAGGCGGATCAGGGTCGCGTCGCGCGCCTGCTGGATCAGATGGTCAAGGTGCAGCGCGAGCGGTTGTCGCTACTTGAACAGGAGCAACGCGATCTGGCGTCATTTCTCACCCCGGTGCAGCGCGCCAAGTACATGGCGGTGCAGGAGCAGATTCGTATCCGGATGGATGAGATGCGGCAGAATCGGGAAGGGAACAGGGGCGGGGATGGGCGTCCCCGCAACGGACCGGGGCGCAGACGACAGCCGGGTGTCGCACCGCCATCCTGACGTGGCGGCTGGAACGATGTAGCGCGCGGTTGAGGGAGATTCCGCCACCGGCTAGCTTAAAGGCACCGAGCCCGGGTGGCGGAATTGGTAGACGCAGGGGACTCAAAATCCCCCGCCACGAGAGTGGTATACGAGTTCGAGTCTCGTCCCGGGTATTGCTGCTCATGGACTTACGCGATTTCTGGGGGGTCCCGATTCGTCCGTGTGACACAGATCGTGACATAGCGCCTCATGTAGAGCGGCCTTGTCGCGCACGCCCGCAAAGACTCGAGCGCCTGGCAACACAGTGGCGAGATGCTCTTCGATGTGCGGCACGCACCATGTCTCCGTAATTCGCACAACGCGATCTCTCCACTCGTTCTTTGAGCCGTGAGCGTGCACGGTGCCCGCCTCGAGATCGATGTCGCGATCGACAAGCCGGGCCGCTGCTCCCCACTCGATGCCGGTGCCGGCCATGAGCGCTTCGAGTGCACGGTACGGTTGCGGGAGTGACGCAATGAGCGCTTGCGCCTGTCTCCGCTCGAGGTAACGCATCCGCGGACGGTTTGGCTTGGACGCTGCCACATCACGCACCGGGTTGTGTTCCAGTACTTCACGCTCAACCAGAAACTTGGCGAAGCCGGAAAGCGCCGCACGGTGGCGGTTCTTCGTTGAGCCGGAGACACCGAGACTGGCCAGGTGCTCCGAGATTGCTCGCCGCGTGAACATGGCGCGCGAAAACTTTTACGCCGGTGGGGATGAGAAGCCGGAGCTGGCGCTCGTACTTGTCAGCCGATTGCGTCCCGCGTGACAGTTGATCTTCGTGCCACTCCCGCACGTATGGCTCGAGGTCGATCGCGTCCAGGGATGCGCGCAAGTCGGTGAGCTGCGCATCGCCACGGTACACGTCGAAAACTTCCCCGAGTGGGAGTGCGCGAGAAGCCATAGCGTCCAGAACGTCCCACACGCGGCGGGCGCGGAGACCGCGAAGCATTTCCCCCATCTGCACGAGGAAAGCGTCGCCGAACGCCGGTGAGCGGCGTTCGCTGATTGCGATCATGGCTTCGGACCAGGGGCGGTCCATCCCGCCGCCCGTGGCGGACGCACCCAAGGTCGGTCGTCATCCGCCCCGCGCACCGCCTACACCCACGGGCGCGATTGAAATTCCTATCGCCTGATGGCACCGGGCCGGACAGGGGACCGCGACGACGGGCGCGAACGCGGCGGCTTCAAGGCGTCGCCACGGTGGCGGCAGGAAGAAGCCGGCCGCCGACTCGCCGGCCGGCGACGCCCCGTCCACACGGGCGAGCGCGGGCGGCAACAAGAGCGCGCAGAAGCGCGCCGCCGAGGAGCGGGAGCGCGCGGGCAGCGCGGCGGGCGTGTCTCAGAACCGCTTCCTTCGCGGCCAGCGCATCGATCCGCGGCGCATCGATGGGAGCGAGACCGCGATGGAGCTGATCGAGGGAACGTTCCTGGCCTACAATTCGGCGCGCCTGCGCGAGGCGTGCCAGCTCTACACGCAGAAGATGCTCGAACCGGACGTCACCGTGGGGCTCACGCTCACCGGCGCCCTTACCCCGGCCGGGTTGGGGATGGCGGCGATCATCCCGCTGATCGAGGCGGGGTTCGTCGACTGGATCATCTCCACCGGCGCGAACCTGTATCACGACACGCACTTCGGGCTCGGGCTCGCGATGCACCGCGGAAACCCCCAGGAGAGCGACACGGTGCTGCGCGAGGAGGGCGTCGTACGGATCTACGACATCTTCTTCGAGTACGACGTCCTGCTCGGCACGGACGCCTTCTTCCGCACGATCATTCAGGGGAAGGAATTCCAGCGGCCGATTTCGAGTACCGAATCCCACTCGCTGTGCGGCAATTACGTGCGCGAGCGCGAACGTGCGCTCGGCATCGGGCAGAAGTCGCTGCTCTCCTCCGCTGACCCTGCCGGCATGTCGATCTACACGTCGTCGCCGGGCGACTC
>JBPCJT010000243.1:0-42850 GCA_051005015.1 Gemmatimonadaceae bacterium
TACTTCTTCACATACGAGATCACGAACCGCAGGTGCGCCGTGACGAGCCGCTCGGCGGCCGCCGTGTCACCCTGCTGCGTGAGCCGCGCGAGCCGCCGCTCCTCGGCGGCGTCGGTGATGAGGGGGAGCTTCTGGATGTCGTGGAGGTACTGTTCGAACGCGGTGGAGGGAGAGGAACGGAAAAAACCTTTGGACCTGGTTTCGGTCACGTGCTCCATACACGCCCCTTATTTGAGTGCCGGAGGGAGGCGAGCGCTGCCTGCTCGCTTGCGGGGAATCGCAGAGGACTGGCAGGATATATCACAAGCGCACTTCGGTCAACTGCCAAATTGCGTGCCGGACTGTACGGATTGTGTCGCCTAGCTGCCGGTTGCGTTCCCCTCGCCAAGGCAACAGGTGAACCGATTAGGGGCCGAATAACTCCTGAAAGGGTCCGAATGGAGTTAGGAAATTTCCTGGCCGAAGCAAATTGACGACAAGGAATTCAGGCACCGGTGGCCGCGGCAGAAGCCGGTGTGGCACGGATTCCCGTGAGTGGCTCCGCCGGGGGCTTCGCGACATAACATCACACTAGATATGGCGTTACAGGAGGTCCAGTACGGACGTCCTAGCCATCCAGCCTCACACACTGGGTGGATCGCGAGGCTTGGTTCGGCTCGTACCCATGACGACGCCGATTCCGATAGCTACCAGAACGCCTACCAGAATCCAGAGTGGAGGCACGGCCAGCATGTACGCGCCGATTGCGAGGCCGGCTACGATTACGATAGAGCCGATGAGGTAGGTACTGAAGGAGGACATAGGGTTTCCCGTTTGGGTTCGATGTTGCAAAGGCAAGTGTAGGGCCAGCAGTGGCTAAGTGCTGGTCTTTGAAACGAGCAGGGCGAGTCCCCGTCGGCGGCCAAAGAGGATAGCCTCCGCGCAGCTGCGCTTCCAGATGTCAAGCCGCGAGCCAAGTACGTCCCTGCCGGTATCACTCACGTAGAAGCGTCCGTAGTGGCGCCGCCCAACCCAGACCTCTATCTCCCTTCCCAGAGGGAAAACCCTTGGGTCTGACGCGACTATTCCTTCGCGCACATGGTCGCCGAGTCGTGTTGTCCCGCGAAGGCAATACGAAGTAAGCTCCACGGTGACGAGTTCGCCTGGCCCTGCCAACCTGGGGGCTGCGAGGCGGGGGCGTGGCCGCCCAGCAACCACACGTACGGCGGGAAGGCGTAGTCGGAGACTGGGGAGCTGGTAGGGAATAGAATCCGAGGGCTCCGAGTAGGGATCTTCCCGCGTGAGCAGATGAACCAGCAGGACGAGCGCGACCAAAGCGAGAGCAATGGGACGCTTCACCCAAGTACCTCGAGAACCGCTGAATCGGCTATTGGAATCGCCCACCCCGATTCCGAACCCGCCATCTCGCCGATGCGGCGCGGCAACGCATATTCGACGATCCCGCTACGAGCTTTTTTATCGTGGCGCGTCGCGGCCAGGACGGCATTCGAATCCAGCCCGCCCGAACTGGCAATGGGAAGGCCTGCGCCGGCAAGCGCGGCTCGGATCGAGGACGCGGTGCCTGCCTGGGCTATACCGGAACGCTCCGCGATCTCCGCTTCAAGGGCCATCCCGATGGCTATCGCTTCGCCGTGCAGAAGCCGGTAGTTGCTTTGAGATTCTAGCGCGTGGCCGAGCGTATGTCCGAAGTTCAACACTTTCCTGCGACCCCGTTCGTATTCATCGCGCCGTACGATATCACCTTTGATGGCAATACTCGCAGCGACCAGTTCGACAATTTCATCGGTTTGGCCAAGGCCGCTGGCCGACCATTGTGCCACCAGGTCGAAGTATCCGGCATCGGCAACGACGCCATGTTTCAGGGCTTCAGCAATTCCGGATCTTAGATGCCGCTCTGGTAGCGTTTGGAGCACCAGCGGATCGACTATTACGGCGGCCGGTCGGTGAAATGCGCCCACGAGATTCTTGCCGGCGTGGGTGTCCACGGCGGTCTTGCCGCCGATGGCTGCGTCGACCATTGCAAGGAGCGTGGTCGGCACGTGGACGTACTGTATGCCACGCATGAAGGTCGCGGCAACGAACCCGGCAAGGTCGCCTACCACACCGCCTCCGAGCGCGACTATGACCGCGTCGCGTCCGTGACCCTGCTCGAGAAGTGCGTCGGTAAGATGTGACCAAGTCTCTCGCGTCTTGTGTATTTCGCCAGCGACGATGGTGAAAACACTGCAGCGGTCCGCTCCGATTGACGCTGCGGCGCGCGAGGCGTAAAGAGGTCCTACGACGTCGTCTGTGATAATAGCGTATCGATGCGCTGGCGAGTCGCGCTGGATGATGACTCCAACTTCATCCAGCAAGCCCGCCGCGATACGGGCGAAGTAACCGTCGAGCTGGATCGATCGAGTCACCTGCGGGCGAGGGGGCCCCCCCCCACCGGGAATATTCCGCTCGCTGGTCCAACCTGGCTCATCTAAATCTCGCATCCACAGTTGTTTTTGCTCACCAGGTCACTTCCCCAACTCCCGCGCGCCGATTGGCAACGCGCGAGAGCACGAACAGGAGATCCGAGAGCCGGTTGAGATACTTCACAACGATTGTGGGGAGTTCTGCCTCGCGGGATAACGCTATGACTCGTCGTTCCGCGCGGCGGCAAACCGTGCGCGCCACGTGCAACGCAGCCGATTTTGGGGTTCCTCCGGGAAGTATAAAGGCGCGCAGAGGCTCGAGCTCCGCCTCCGCTTCGTCGATCGCCCGTTCGAGCTGGGTAATGCGGCCCTCATCGATGCGCGCCTTCTCGAGATGCTGGCGCATCTTCTCGCGATCCGGAGTGGCCAGCATGGAGCCCAGGCTGAAAAGATCTCGCTGGATCAGGACTACCACCTCGTCTATACGGGGCATGAGCTCCACGGCCCGCGCAACGCCAAGCACGGCATTCAACTCGTCGACGTCACCGTATGCCTCCACGCGAGGGTCGTCCTTGGACACACGGCCGCCACCAAAGAGGCTCGTTTGCCCTGTGTCGCCGGTTCTCGTGTAAATGTTCATCTAATGGGTGATTCGGTGTCCGTGAAACCGAGTTCCGGGAATCCGAGAGCGATATCGTGATCGCGGCATGGCAATGTCTGTTTGTCCAGGACCAAGTAGTCAATTGCGTAAAAACGGCCGAGCTGCTGCACTTCTGGTCAGCCACCGACAGCGCAGGAGCTGCACGGCAGCTTGAATGCTCCCATCTTCAGTAAATCGAACGCTTAGTGGTCGATTGCGTAAATACGGCGGCATTCGAGCGGCGCAGCACTGAAGCCCAAGGTGTACTCACAGAAAAAATGAGACAGGATGACAGGATGACAGGATGGAAATAGTCCGCTGATTCACTTACGAGCCCATCCTGTTAATCCTGGTCATCCTGTAAAAGAAGGCATCCTTTTCTCCGAACGGCGGCGGTCATTCAACGCTGCGCTGGAGGAGGCGTTTCGGCGCTCCCGATACGTTGCCGTATTTACGCAACCTGCCGCTTAGTCACCAAACATACCGAAATAACGGTGCCGTTCTCGAGTCCGGATCGAGTTTGCCTCCCGATGAGTCTTGTGAGGAAGCGTCGTGCACAGGAGGCGTGGCCGGGGTTTTCGCTCCCGGTCTGGCTCGGAAAACGAGACTTGCCTGGGTGGGTGGGTGCGTACAACGTTAGTGAATGCCTCAGGAAATCAAAGACATCATCATTATTGGTGGAGGGCCGACCGGACTTTTCGCCCTCTTCTATGCCGGCATGCGCGGCGTGAGCGCGCGGTTGGTGGACGCCCTTCCGGAGCCGGGCGGCCAACTCGCCGCCCTGTATCCCGAAAAATACATCTTCGACGTTGGCGGTTTCCCGAAGATTCTCGCCAAGGATCTGGTAAAGGCCCTTCTGGAGCAAGCGTCCCAGTTCGGCCAACCGCTGCACTTCGGGGAGCGCGTCGTTGGACTCGAGGAAGATAGTGGACTTTTTACGCTGGTAACAGAGAGCGAGCGCTATCCAGGGCGAGCGGTTGTGATCGCTGGTGGGATAGGAGCGTTCTCCCCACGACGTTTGCCCCAGGCGGCAGCGGCACCCTGGTACGGACGCGGCGTGTATGATCGCGTACTGAATCCGGAGCAGTTCCGCGGGCAACGCGTGCTGATCGTAGGAGGAGGCGACTCGGCGTTCGACTGGACCCACCAACTCCTGGATCGGGCCGCGGCCGTAACGCTGGTGCACCGCAGCGACCGCTTTCGCGCGCACGGAGCGACCGTGAGCGCCGTGAGCGCCGCCGCCGCCGCCGGCCGGGCCAAAATTCTAACCTTCCACGAACTCGCTGACGTGCGCGGGAATGGTGATCACCTTACAGGGGTAACACTTCGGGACACCAAATCCAAGTCGACACACGACATAGAAGTGGATGCCATTATTCCGATGCTTGGTTTCGTCAGCGATCTCGGAGCGATTGCAGAATGGGGGCTCCCTCTACAGAAGGATGAAATCGTAGTCGACATTCTTATGGAGACCGGCCGCCACGGAATCTACGCCGCCGGCGACATCACAACCTATCCCGGCAAGCTCAAGCTGATCGCCACCGGTTTCGCCGAAGCCGCCACAGCCGTGAATCAAGCCGTTCACCGCATTTATCCGGAGAAGAAAGTCGCTCCGGGACACAGCTCGAACATGGCGATTTTTGGGCAGAAGGACGACTGAACTGTGATCAGTGAACTAATTGCTCGTCTCAAGTCCCGGGATTTTTTTCGTGCAGCGCAACGTTTCAGTAACAGCATTTGATGACTGAGGCTGCCAGAGCTGTCGTTCTCAGTGGAACGGGTGGCGTGTGGCGCGTGCGTACCGATGCGGGTGACACGCGCGAGGTATCGCTGAGGGGCAGGTTGAAAAAAGAAGGAGCGGTGAAGCTCGCGGTTGGGGACGAAGTAGTGCTGGAGGCCGGGGAACGGGGCGATGAGTGGGCAATCAGGGAGATCCTGCCGAGGCGCTCGAAGCTAGCGCGGCGCGCACCCAGCGGCGCGTACGGCGAGCGCATTGTCGCCGCCAACATCGACCAGGTCGTCGCTGTATTTGCCGCGGCGGAGCCGGAGCCGCACGAAAGGATGCTCGACCGGTTTCTGGTGATAGCTGCCGCGAACGACATCGGTGCGCGAATAGTGATCAACAAGGTGGAGCTGGTGGACAACGCGGCGGCGCGGTTCGCGGTGTATGAGAGGGCTGGATATCCGGTTCACTATACCAGCGTCAAGCTCGGTGATGGACTCTCGGCATTGCATGATGTACTGGCTGGCCGCGTCTCGGCGCTGAGCGGACCATCTGGGGTAGGGAAGTCTTCGCTGCTCAACGCAATGTATCATGGGCTGAATATTCGAGTTGGGGAGATTAGCCGGAGCGTCAACAAGGGCCGCCACACAACCGTGGGTGCCGAGCTGCATCCGCTGCCGGACGGCGGATACGTAGTGGATACACCGGGCCTGCGGGAGGTGGGAGTATGGGGCGTAGAGCCAGGCGAGCTGGATCGCTGTTTTCTGGAGTTCCGGCCGCTCCTGGGAGCCTGCCGTTTTGGAGATTGTACTCACGCCACTGAGCCCGGTTGCGCCGTTCGCGCCGCTGTCAGGGACGGCAGCATCAGCGCCGCTCGGCATGATAGTTATCTGAAGTTGCGCACGGAGATCGAGGACGGTGCGCCGGCCTGGTGAGAGCGAAGTAGTAGCCATACTGTTGGGGAATTTGTAGCGGTTGCTGTTAGGAGGCCGCATTTCGCAGTCCGCAGTTCGCAGCTCGCAATCCTTTGCGACGGGGAGGGGCATGATGCAGATCGGGAACCGAGCACCGAGTACCGCGCAGTGCCACCCGGACACCGGGCACCGGGCACCGGGCACCGGATTCGTTGCGAGTGAAAGCCCGTTCAGGCAGCGGCCGCGCCGCGCAATTGCGCTCATTTTCACAGCTCTATTCGTGGTCGCTACCGCGCTTCAGGCGCAGAAGAGCATGACGGAGCGCGGCATACAGCTCTTTGAGCTAGGTCAATACGACGCTGCGAAAAAGGAGCTTGATGCAGCTCTCCAGCAGGATGAGCGAACCACATCCACACTTTTCTATCTGGGGCGAATCGCCATGATAGAAGGTGATTTCAGCGGGGCGTCCCGGCTGTTCGAGCGCGCTACTCGCACTGAGGGCGCAACGTCCGAACACTATAGATGGTTCGGGCAGGCATTGGGACAGTTGGCGGCGCGCGGAAGCAAATTCAAAGCCCCGTTCGCTGCCAGGAAAGCCAGGGCGGCTTTCGAGCGCGCGGTGTCCCTGGACCCGGAGAACGTGGAGGCGCGCGTGGCGCTGCTGCGGTATTATCTCATCGCGCCCGGCGTGATGGGTGGAAGCACCGAGCGGGCCGCGCGACAGGTTCCCGAAATCGCCAGGCGAAGCCCGTTCTGGGGGCGGCTCGCCGCGGCCGGTGTGCACGAAGACCGAGCGGACAATGCCGCCGCGGAACGCGAATACCAGAAAGCCGTCGATGAGTACCCCGACAGCTCATCGGCGCTGTATGCGCTCGGCCTTCTATACCAACGGCTGGAGAAGAACGATGAGGCATTCGCCGCGTTCGAGCGGATGGTGGAAAAGCACCCCGCCAAAATCAACGCGCTGTATGCTATCGGCCGCCTGGGCGCCCAGACCGGACTGAGGCTGGATCGCTCCGAGGAGGCTCTCAAACTCTTCCTCTCCAAGCCAGTGAAGGAAGACAACGTGCCGCGATCATCCGCGCTTTACCGGCTGGGTATGATCTACGAGAAGACCGGACGGCGAGAACTGGCACGTAAGGAATACGAGGCCTCCCTTGGAATCGAGCAACGCTCCGAAGTAAGGCAAGCGCTTGCCCGGCTAAAATAGCAACGCGATCGAAGCGTCCCATAATGGTGCCTGGCCGGTTTCGGTGCCTGGTTTGTCGATTTTGGCTCCTGCTTCCTTGACCAGAAACAGGTCCAGCGCTAAGATGATGCATGGCGTCGCCCCCCTATCTTTCAGCCGCGCGGCGCTTTAGGTGCGCTGCCCGCCGCGGAGACGACCGGCTGTTCGCGATCGGCCGGGTGCCCCGTTTCGAAAAAGCGAAGGCGGCTTAGTGCAATCTGTCCTGCTGGCCACCGGCTATGTCTGAGGCATTTGCACCTGGAATGGTCCGCCGCCTTACGGCAATTAGAATCGCTGGAGCGGCGCCGGACGCCCTGGCTGGCGCTCGGGCCGCGTGTCAGTTTTTACACCACGAACTGTCTCTCTGGTTGGGCGTGGATGGCAGTCGTGCGCTCTTCAACAGCGCCATTGGCCGTGCGCGCCCAGACCATCCTGTTCTCAGCGATATCCAGCATGAGGCCTTGTTATCGCCAACCCACCCAGCGATAGCACGAGGCGTACAGATCCATGGAACCGGCGCGACGGTCGCGGCTCTGGAATCCACGCTCGTGGTGCTCATCCAGCTGCTTGGCCGGCTCATCGGAGATGATATGGCCACCAGGATTGTCGAGAACAGCGAGAAAAACGATGCCGGCATTGCCCGGGGTTAGGAGAAAGGACTCATGAAAGACGCGAGTGATCTAATCCGGAAGATCCGGACCGGCGTACCCGGGTTCGATGCCGTGCTTGGGGGTGGCTTGCCGGAGAATTCCTTCAACCTGGTCGCTGGCGGTCCGGGGTCCGGCAAGACCACGCTGACTCTGCACACCATGTTCGCGAACGCCACAGTGAAGAGGCCAGGGCTGTATTTCACGGTGCTCGGCGAGCCGACACTGAAAATGATACGGTACCAGCGGCAGTTCAGCTTTTTCAAGCCGGACATGGTTGGTTCTGCCTTGCAGTTCGTGAACCTGAGCGAGCAGGTGCTGAAATACGATCTCGACCTGGTTTTGGAGCGGATACAGCGAGAAGTTGAGCGCGCCAGACCCGGCATCATCGCGGTCGACTCGTTCCGGCCGATAGGCCGCAAAATCGGCGAACCTGTTTCGGCGCATGCCATGGACCTCGAGCACTTCCTTCAGCGGCTGGCGCTCAATATGACTTCCTGGGAGGTGACATCCTTTCTGCTCGGCGAGTACTCCGAAGAAGAGAAGCAGAACCCGGTTTTCACCGTGGCCGACGGAGTGTTCTGGATGCAGCAGGTGACCGACCGGAATTCTGTAGTCCGCAAGATGCAGGTCATGAAGGTACGTGGGCATGAGCCCATGCCGGGCTTGCACACTTTTCGAATAACGGATGCCGGCCTGCAGATATTCCCACGCATCCCCGAGCAGCAGAAGTCGCGCCGGCCGCAGTCATTCAAGCGAACCGGCACCGGCGTACCAGGGCTCGACGAGAGAATGGGGGGCGGAATTCCGGTCGGAGACGTGGTAATGCTCGCGGGGCCGGCCGGGAGCGGCAAAACGACGTTCGCTTCGCAATTCGTGTCAGAAGGTCTCCGACAGGGTGAGTCCGCGGTGATCGCGATTTTCGAGGAATACCCCGAGGAGTATCTCGGGCGCGCCCGATCCCGGAATGGGGACCTGGAGGAGAAGCTGAAGTCGGGTAAGCTGAAGCTCCTGTACTTGCGTCCGCTCGATCTCTCGGTGGACGAAACGCTGCATGAAATTCTGGAGGCCGTCAACGAGGTCGGTGCCACACGAGTGGTAATAGACTCGCTGTCGGGTTTCGAGATTGCGCTCGCACCTGCATTCCGTGAAGACTTCAGGGAGTCGCTTTATCGTCTTGCTGGTGCGCTGACTGCGACTGGCGTGACCGTTTTCACGACCGCAGAAACGACCGGCAGGTATTCCGATTTGAGCTTTACGACCGAAAGGGTTTCCTTCATCACCGATGACATCATCGTGCAGCGCTATGTCGAGGTTGACGGGGAGATTCTTACGATCCTGTCGATCATGAAAATGCGCGGGAGTGAGCACAGCCGGGAGTTTCTCATCTACGAGATCACCGAAAAGGGAGCGTCCGTGGGGGGTCCGCTTCTGGGCTACCACGGCATCCTGTCGGGAATACCCAGCCCAATAGCGTCACTCGAGCGCCCGGCCGGGGTACATGGTGAAAATGGCTGACAGGCTGGCGGGTGAAGACAATCCCTTCGCCCAGGGCGCCTTCCGGGAGTACATGGAGCACGCTCCACAGGCGTTCACGGTCACTCAGGGCGCCGCACAAACGCTCATTTATGCCAATCCAGCGTTTCGCCGCATGACCGCAATGACCGGAAAGGACGTGGTGGGTATCCCAGTCTGCGACATGTTCGCAGGGCGCGATGCAACAGAGTTACTCGCACTGCTCGACGGTGCGATGGAACAGGGCATTCCCGTGCGGGATTACCCGGTGGAGTCCTTCGACAATATGGCGGCGATGTGGATCTGTACGGCCTGGCCCGTTCTGGATGCCAGCGGCCATCCGAATCACCTTGTCATCGAGCTACGAAATGACTCCCACGTGGAGCATTCCCTGGCTATGCAGAGGGATGTTACCGAGCGCCTGCTTCTGAGCGCGTTGCGCGAGAGTGAGGCCGCGGACAGCGCCAGGGTATCCAGCTGGCGAGATGCATTTCTTGCGAAGGCGAGCCGCGAGCTTGCCGAGACGCTCGACGAGCAAGTCATGATTCAGACCCTGGCGAAGCTCGCGCTGCCCCACCTCGGTGCATGGTGCATTGTCGACACTATCGAAGCCGATGCCTCCGTACGGCGTCTGGCGATCTTCCATCCAGATCCAGTTAAACAAGCGCTGGCTCGGGAGTTGGAAGGCCGCTGGGCTCCCGCGCCAGAAGATCTGTTCGGTGGCCCGGCCGTACTTCGCGGCGCCGCAGCGACGATTAGCGCCGAACACGTGGAAGCGGCAATAAGAGATACCGAAAGTGGCAGGGACAATGCCTGGGCGCTTTCGGAGCTTGGCATAGGGCCTGTGCTTACAGTCCCCCTGGTTGCCCGCGCGAAGCTCCTCGGTGTCGTAACCTTTGTAGGAAAGAGTGGTGCGCACGACTATACCCTGGCCGACGTGGAGTTGGCCCAGGACCTCGCGGCCCGGAGCGCGGTGGCTATTGACGGTGCGCAATTGTATCGCGAGGCCCTCCTGCGCAAGGTAAAGGCCGAGGTGGCGAACCAGGCCAACACGGCATTTCTGGGAAGGGTCAGTCATGACCTTCGCGCACCCCTGAACGGCATACGCGGCTACATCGACCTCATCGACGAGGGAATACGCGGGCCCGTGACGGATGCGCAGCGCAGGGACCTCGACCGCATTCGCAAGAACCAGCAGCACCTGCTTCGCCTGGTCACCGAGATTCTGAACTTCGTGCGCCTGGGAAGCGATGGCATGCCGTACCACATCACGGACGTCACCGTGCAAGACGCCGTGCATTCCGCCGTGGCCCTGATCGAGCCGCTGATCGAGGAGAAGAGGCTCGCATTTCAGGGACCCGAGTGCGGTGCGGACGTAGTTTTGCGTGCCGATCCCCTGCACGTGCGAAAGATTCTCCTCAATCTGCTCTCCAACGCGATCAAGTTTACGCCGTCCGGGGGTCACGTGACGATCATCTGTGAGGCAAAGCCGGAGTCAGTCATGGTGAGAGTAGAGGACAGTGGCATTGGCATCCCTCCAGACAAGCACGAGTCCGTGTTCGAGCCATTCGTGCAGGTGAAGAACGGTCTGGCGGACGGCGACGCCGGATTTGGCCTGGGGCTGGCAATCAGCCGCGATCTCGCGCGCGGCATGCAGGGCGATTTGCGAGTGGAGAGCGAGCTTGGTGCGGGCTCGCGCTTCACGCTCACTCTGCCGCGAGCCAGCAATCACTAAAGCGGGCCCACACTCTCGTCGTTTCGGCACCGTCATTTTCGATTGCGACTCGACGCTCTCGTCGATCGAGGGTATCGAGGAGCTGGCGACCGTACACCGCGATGAGATCACACGCCTCACTGAGTCAGCGATGCGGGGTGAAGTCGCGCTGGAGAATGTCTTCGCGCGGCGTCTCGAGTTGGTACGTCCATCTCGCGCGGACGTTACGGCGCTGGGTAATCGCTATGTTCAAACGCTCGTTCCCGACGCAAAGGCGATCGTATCCGCGCTTCGGAGCGAAGGAATAAATGTTCGCGTGGTTTCGGGGGGACTGCGCCCCGCCGTTCTCGTGCTGGCTCGGTCTCTTGGGCTCAGCGACAGCTCGGTGGCGGCGGTTGATATCCTCTTCGACGAAGCAGGCGGGTACGCCGGCTTCGATCGGGACTCGCCACTGTCGCGGTCGGGCGGAAAACGGGTTCAGCTCGAACGTTGGCTGCCATCCCTGGCTCGTCCCATCATGTTTGTCGGAGATGGCATCACCGACCTCGAGGCTCGGCCGCCTGCCGATCTTTTCGTTGCCTACACGGGAGTAGTGCTGCGCGCCGAAGTCGCGGCCGGCGCCGATGTGGTCGTGAAATCCATGTCGCTCGCGCCCGTGTTGACACTCGCGCTCGGTGGCGTGCCGCCGGAAGACGCGAAGATCCGTGGGCTGTTCAATCTAGGGGCAAGCCTGATGGCCGAAGGGGATAATCTGCGGGAATGATTCTGCAGCGTGCTTATCTTTCTTCCGTCAGTCAGTAAACGCAGCCTTTTTTGGAGATCAGGAATGCCCGAATCCACAGCCGAGCCAGGGACGGCTCAAACGTCCACAGCGTTCGGCAAGTTTTTTCTTCCAGGGCCCACTGAAGTGCGCGCCGATATCCTCGACGCCATGCGCCGGCCCATGATCGGTCATCGGGGATCGGCGATGGAGGAACTGGTCGGCCGCCTTCAAGCAGGGCTCAAACTCGTTTTTCGCACCGAGCGCCCAGTCTACATCTCCTCGTCATCGGCGACGGGCCTCATGGAGGCGGCGCTGCGGAATGGAGCGCGCCGCAAGGTACTATCCCTCGTCAACGGTGCTTTCAGCGAGCGCTTCTTTCACATTGCGCGTGCATGCGGGCTCGAGGCCGTCGCGCTCGAGGTTCCCCTCGGCGCGGGACATACTACTGACATGCTCGAGAGTGCGCTGCGCACAGGGGACTACGATGCCGTTACGGTGGTTCATAGCGAGACATCCACGGGGGTTCTTAATCCCATCGCGGAGCTATGCGAGGTGACGCATGCGGCCGGAGATGTAATGTTTCTCGTCGATAGCGTTTCCGGTGTCGCCGGAGCCCCGGTTGAGACTGATGACTGGAAGATCGACTTTCTGCTGACAGGCTCACAGAAGGCGCTGGCGCTGCCGCCCGGCCTTGCCTTGGGCGTTGCGCAGGACAGCATCCTGCGCCGTTCGGAAAGGATTCCGGCTCGCGGAGTCTACTTCGATTTCATCGAGTTCGAAAAGAACATTCGGAAGAACCAGACTCCGAACACACCCGCGCTGTCGCTCCTGTATGCGCTCGAAGCGCAGCTCGAGCACATTCTGCGTGAGACCCTCGAGACGCGCTGGGAAAGACATGCGGCAATGGCGCGCCGCACGTGGGAGTGGGTCGATAAAATGAGTAGCTCCGGCTACGATCTCAAGATGCTCGCACCGGATGGCTTAAGGTCGCCGACGGTCAGCTGCATTCGTCTTCCCGACGGCGCGCCTACGGGTACTGAGTTGACGCGCAGGATGAAGGCGCGCGGATTCACTATCGCATCAGGCTACGGAACGCTCAAGGATGCGACCTTTCGAATCGGTCATATGGGCGATCACACCGTCGATGAGCTGACGGTGTTGCTTGGCGAGCTGGAAACCGTGATCGCGCAATGACCCAGCCCGTCTTCCGGATCCTGATCGCCGACAAGATATCAGCCGACGGCCTCCTGCCGCTGCGCCAGGACAGCCGCTTCGAGATCGTCAACCGGCCCGGCCTGACGGGCGATGACCTGGCGCGCGCCATGGCGGACGCGGATGCCGTGATCGTTCGAAGTGCGACCAGAATTTCTCGGGCGGCGCTCGCGTACAAGGGACGGCTCAAAGTAATCGGCCGAGCCGGAGTCGGTGTCGACACCATCGATGTCGATGCCGCCACTGAGCACGGCATCGCAGTGCTGAATGCTCCCTCCGGGAATACCATATCCGCGGCGGAGCTGGCGTTCGCGCTGCTGCTCGCACTCGTTCGCCGCGTGCCAGCGGCGGACCGTTCGATGAAACAGGGCGAGTGGGATCGAGCGAAGTTCAGCGGCACCGAGCTGCACGGCAAGTGCATGGGTCTCGTTGGCGCTGGCCGCATTGGCGGGGAAGTGTCGCGCCGCGCGCGGGCTTTTGGGATGCGGGTTTTGGTGTACGATCCGTACCTCAATGAGGAGAGGGCGCGCACACTCGAGGTGGAGCTTGCTTCGCTCGACGACGTCCTTCGGCGCGCGGATGTGCTGTCGATTCATGTACCGCTCACTGAATCGACCGCGGGGCTGATCGGCGAAGCGCAGCTGGCCATGATGAAGCCCGGCGCGCTCCTGGTGAACGCTGCTCGGGGAGGCATCGTTGACGAAGCAGCGCTTGGCCGGGCGCTGGCAGAGCGCCGGCTTGGTGGTGCGGCGCTCGATGTCTTCGAGCAGGAGCCGCTTCCATCCGATCATCCCTTGCGCGGTCTGGACAATATCGTGCTTACGCCGCATCTCGGAGCATCCACTGAAGAGGCGCAGCAGAACGTGGCGCTGGAGATAGCGGAGGCTGTGCGTGATGCCCTGGTCGACGGCGATCTATCACGGGCGGTCAACGCTCCAGCGATAGGGGGCGATGCGATGCGGAGGCTGCGTCCCCTGCTCGATCTCGCCGAGCGAGTGGGGCGCCTGGCTGCCGCTCTCGCGCCCGGCGCAGTATCGCATGCGGAAATCCGCTACGCCGGGGCCGCGGAAGACGCACTTCGCCCTCTGGTGGCCAGCACGCTGGTGGGGGTGCTCATGCCCGTTGTCGGCGAGCGCGCCGTCAACTTCGTAAACGCGCTTCATCTAGCCAAGACCCGTGGCATCGAGGTGCAGAGCACCCGTCTCAGCCCGCACGGTGACTACACGGAGTACATCGAATTGAGGCTCGCCTCGCGCGAAGGTGAAGCGCGGGTGGCTGGCACGCTGCTGGGCGAAGGTCACCCGCGAGTAGTGCGGATTGGCGATCACCAGATGAACGTCACGCCGGTTGGGGCTCTGGTGATGATTCGCAATCGCGACGTGCCCGGCGTGATCGGCCGGGTTGGAACCCTCCTCGGAGACGCCGGCATCAATATCGCCGAGTACCATCAGGCCAGATTGGAAGCCGGCGGCGACGCTTTTGCGGTGATCCGCGTGGACAGCCGCCTCGCTGCAGCCGCGATCACGGCGTTGCGTCAGGTGCCGGAAGTGCTTGACGTGCGGCAGGTGCAGTTGGGGTAGTCCTGAGGGACGAGGGAAGCGCCTGCCGCCTCCCCGAGGTTCCCCTACTCAATCTCCACTTCCCACTCAACCGGTATCGCGGGATCGAGTGAATCGCGGACCGAACAATACTTTGCGACCGCCAGGTTGATTGCGCGTTCAACTTTTTCGCGCTCGATCCCTTGTCCACTCAGGCGCACGCGCAGCAGAACGTGCTTGAGCCGACGGGGCGTCGTATCCACGCGCATACCCACGACTTCTACCGAGTAAGCCGCGGGCGGCGTGCGCTGCTTCTTCAGGATGTCCACCACATCGATGGACACGCACGTCCCAAGCGCTGACAGCAGCGCGTCTACCGGACTCTGTCCTGCCTCCGCATCCCCATCCAGATGTGCGACTGGTCCACCCGGCCGTCCTGTGTCGAAGCGCCGATCGCCCGCCCAGGCAACCAGCACCACATTTGGTGACGCAGGGGGTGGTGGGACGTTGAGGATGCCGGACTTTCGATTTGCCATCTCAGCTCCGCCAGTCGGTTTTCCGGCCAGGAAACAAGTCTATCTCTCGATAGGTACGCGAACCGAGTTGCCCCACTCCGTCCAGCTTCCGTCATAATTGCGCACGCGGCCGTAGCCCAGCAGGTAGGTCAGCACGAACCAGGTGTGTGACGACCGTTCGCCGATGCGGCAGTATGCAACTATGTCAGCGCTCTTGCTGAAGCCGCACTCCTTTTCGTAGATCGCTCTAAGCTCGTCCGCGTTCTTGAAAGTGCCGTCCGAGTTCGCCGCGCGCGCCCAGGGAACGCTCTTCGCCCCGGGGATGTGCCCACCTCTCAGAACGCCCTCCTGGGGATACTCCGCCATGTGCGTCTTCTTACCCGTATACTCATCCACGGAGCGCACGTCCACCATCGGACGCTTTGCTTCCATGTGCTTCCTTACCTCCGGCATGAAGGCGCGGATGCGGGTGTCATCGCGCTCCCTTGCCATGTACGACGTGGGTTGGAAGCGCGGGACATCCGTTGTCATCTCGCGTCCTTCCTGCTCCCATTTTATGCGCCCTCCATCCAGGATTTTCGAGTTGGCGAAGCCGAAGAGCTGAAATACCCAGAAGGCGTACGTCGCCCACCAGTTATTCTTGTCGCCGTAGAAGATTACGGTAGTGCTGTCGTCGATCCCCTTTCGCCGGAGCAGCTCCTGAAACTGTTCCCGGCTGATGTAATCCCGGAGAAGGGAATCATTCAGGTCGGCATGCCAATCGATCTTCTGCGCGCCGGGGATGTGTCCGGTGTCGTACAGCAGAATGTCTTCGTCGCTTTCGATGATCCGCAGATTCGGATCGGCAAGGTGCTCAGCCAGCCACTCGGTCGTCACGAGGACCTCGGGATGCTCGTATCCCTTTTCCGTTACCGCCGCATCAATCCCTTGTGTTGTTGACATGGTATCTCCTTTCCCCATTCAGGGGAGTACCGGTGAACCAATGACGCGGCGCTTCCCGGATCTCCAACTCGCCGTCCGTTCGCGCCTGCTCCACGTACGATAATCAAGCGATTCGAGTACCATTCTCAACGGGCCGGTCCGGTTCGAGCAGAACCACCTCGTGCGGCTGGGCCATCGCGCCGAGCACCAGGACTTCGCTGGCAAAGCCCGCGACGCGCCGCTCGGGAAAATTCACGACCGCCACGACCTGTCGCCCAATGAGATCCCGCGGCTCATAATGCGTGGTCAACTGCGCACTCGAACGACGCTGGCCGAGCTCCGCACCGAAATCTATCCAGAGCTTCATTGCGGGGTGGCGCGCCTCGGGGAACGGCTCAGCCCGGGTAATCGTGCCAACCCGGATATCAATTCGTAGGAACTCGTCGATGGTAGCCACGCCAGACATTTCTATCAGGATAGCAAATGCCACTTCAACTTGGAAGTGCGCTTGGCCCATCTAATACAGTTTATCTTTTCCGCATGGGACAATACAAACACCACGTTTTCGTATGCACATCTGGTTCTCAGTGCCCGGGCAGAGGCTCGGAAGCTGTGCACAGCGCGCTGAAACACGGCGTCAAGGACGCGGGCCTAAAGGGAACTGTTCGCGTCAATCACGCGGGCTGCATGAACCAGTGTAAACATGGTCCGATGGTTGTTGTTTACCCGGGCGATATCTGGTATCACTCAGTGGACGTGCACGGGGCGAACCGAATCGGGCGCGAGCATCTGATAGCCGGCCGAGTCGTCGAGTCGTATAGATACAAAGCGCCGCCGGGCGATAACAAGTGAAGAGTGAACAGCCCAACAGCGAACAACTGTAAACAACACTTGTGGGAGTCGATGCATGCCGGCTAACCGCACTTCACTGATCACTTAATCACTGTTCACCGTTCACCGTTCACTTCAAAGGCAAAAATATCCTCCAGCGGTGCTGCGGCCACGCGGCCAGGTTTTGTCTCGGCTAAATGAGGTGGGCCAATCTCGATGACGCTCCGCACCTGATAAACGATCTCGGCCGGCTCCTCGAAGTCTATGGAAATGATTTTCGCCTGCACCATGTGGCCGTCCCGAAAATTCAGTCGTACTTCCTTACCGCGCTGCCGCGCAAGCCGCTGCAGATGAATAATTCCCGGTGATTTGTAGCGGTAGCAACCTACTGCGCGATCGAGCCATTGCTCGATTTCTTCCGCGGGATGCTCCCAGCCTGGTTCCCACATAATGAAGTGCGCATGGCCGAGATACTGGTGAAAGGCAGCGCCGTACTTCCGAGCAACGCGACGGGCGACACGTGCAGTCACAAACCTGTCGTCCGTTGCGGAGACGACGAGCATTGGGCACCTGACGCGGGCTTCGTCCACGCGAACGCCGAGGAGAATATCCAACCCAGCGCGTCCGCTGTCAGGAACGAAGCGCGCGTGTAGCGAAGCGACCTCGTCGCTCGGTATGCAGTTGAGCGTCAGCGCCCGATCATCTGCCAGGGTTCCCATAATGGGGCATGAACGCAACAATGTTGGCAGGTATCTGATCTGGCGAAGCAACAGCGTCGCACCGATGAGAGGAATGCCCCGCGGCGGCGCCGGTCCGAGCAGCACGGCCGCGCGCACTGCGTCCGCCTCCGCCAGCTTCTGCGCGATCAGTCCCCCCATCGAATGCCCTACGACGATGGGTCTATAGTCAGAATCGTGAGTTGTCAGCTTGAGGGACGTCAGCCAATTGGCCGCCTCGAGGGCGTCTTCCACATAGTCCAGAAAGCGCACGGAGCCGATGTCTCGTACGGGACGACTGCCGTGATGGCCGCGCAGGTCGAGCGCGTATGTCGGATATCCAAGCGCCGAGAAGAAACCCTGGTACTTCTCGAAGTACCAGGCGCCGCCGAGGAATCCATGAACGAAGAGAATTGGCGGCCGCTGAGCAGTTCTCGGCTGTTCAGAGAAGATGTTCAAACCGTTTAGAGTCAGCACCTCAGCCATGGGGCCTTCCGTATTGAGCCGGTGGTACACGCTCGGTGCAGTCCTTTTTTGAGGAAGCCGCTTTCCGGTATCCGCATTATGGCGACGCGATTCCGACGGTGGAAGATTCACAAGCGTAACGTGGCGTCAAGCCCGCGTTTCGCATGGGTGCGTTGCTCTTGACCGCCTATGTAGGTATCCTAACCTTCGTTCGGGGGTCGCAAGCGCTGTGCGACAGGGTGTTCGTAGATCGCATCCACCTGAAACCGTCAAGCCGTCGTTCAGTCTTCTCTTTATCCGGAGTCTTGAATATGGCCCCTTGTCCATTCGTATTGCGACACCGGCCAGTACCGCGTCGCACTGGAAGTCTCGCTGCTGCTCGCCTTTGTCGAGCCGCCATAACCCTGACATTTGTGCTCCTGGCAGCGGCACTCGAGGCGCAGACAGGCAGCGTTACGGGTCGTGTCACCGACGCGGAGTCCGGCCAACCCATTTCGGACGTGCAGGTCCGGGTTACCGGAACATTGCAGGGAGCGCTTACGCGTAGCGACGGCTCGTATAGGCTTCAGGTGGTGCCGGGCAGATTCGCCATCCGCGCATATCGCGTTGGCTACAGCGCTCGAACCGACTCGGTCACCGTTACCGGGGGAGGGATCGTCACCCAGAATTTCAGCCTTCCGCGCGCCCCGATCAATCTCGATCAGGTTGTGGTTACCGGCACTCGTGCATCGGATCGGACCGTTCTCGACGCTCCAGTCCCGATAGACGTGCTCTCATCCGCGGATATTAGGCAGACAGGCCTTACGGAAACCAGCCAGGTGCTTCAGATGCTGGCGCCGTCGCTAAACTTCCCACGGCCGACAGTAAACGACGGGACGGACCACGTGCGTCCCGCAACCCTTCGTGGTCTCGGTCCCGATCAGACGCTGGTCCTCATTAACGGCAAACGTCGGCACACCACTGCCCTTGTGCACGTCAACCAGACCGTTGGCCGGGGATCGACGAGCGTAGACCTGAACGCAATTCCGGTGAGTGCCATAGAGCGAATCGAGATTCTCAGAGATGGCGCGGCGGCGCAGTACGGCTCCGACGCTATAGCTGGTGTGATCAACATCATCCTTAAGTCGGAACAGCAGACCAGCATCTCGGGCACGGTAGGTCAGGTGCGGACCACCCCCGACGGCGGCGGCGATTACAGGGACGGTGAGCTGGTACAGGTTGATGCGAACTTCGGCCGCGCGTTCCGCGGTGATGGGTTCTTTCACGTAGCCGGCGAGTTCAGAGACCGCGATCGCACGAACCGCGCGCGGGCAGACACGACGGTGCAGTGCTTCACTACCGACCCCAATTGCAGCGAGCTGCCTGACGGTACGGACATCTACGATGAAAGGGTGCGTCAGAGCTGGCAGGGGGACTCCGAGTCGCGTGACTGGACGTTCTTTCTGAACAGCGAGATCCCATTGGAGTCGGGAGTCAAGCTATACGGCTTTGGCGGCTTCGGGATGCGCGATGGACTGTCGGCCGGCTTTTTCCGGAGGCCCACCGACGATCGCACTATTCGCAATCCCGCTTTTTACCCGAACGGATTTCTGCCTCTCATCCAGAGTGACATCAAGGACTATTCCGGCGCCATAGGTGCGAAGGGCAATTACCGCGGTTGGGGCTGGAACCTCGGTGGAGTGTACGGCGGCAACTCCTTCGAGTTCAGCCTCGAACAGAGCGCAAACGTCTCGCTGGGTTTATCGAGCCCAAAAACGTTTTACGCCGGCGCGCTGCGTGATAATCAGGGGACAATCAATCTGGATCTGGTCAGACCATTCACAACAGTCTTCATGGGTCCGTTGAACGTGGCCATTGGAGCGGAACTCCGGAGGGACGGCTACAAGCTCGAGCGCGGTGATGTGAACTCCTTCGCGGTTGGAGATCAGACTATCCTCGACGGACCGCGCGCGGGCCGGCCGGCTCCGCCCTTTTCGCAGGTATTTCCCGGCTTCAGACCGGTTGATGAAGTGGACGACTCGAGGACGAACGTTGGTGCTTACGTCGACGTGGAGGCCACGCCAATCGAACGGCTTCTGGTAGCAGTGGCTGGCCGCGTCGAGAACTACAGTGACTTCGGCTCCACCGTGGATGGCAAGCTTGCGGCGCGTCTCGACATCGTCACGGGCCTCGCCCTGCGAGGAGCAGTGCAAACCGGTTTTCGGGCGCCGTCCCTCGCACAGTCCAACTTTTCCTCGGTGGCAACCAACTTCGTCCTTATCAACGGCGTCAACACCCCGTTCGAGATCAGAACCTTCGCCGTCGGAAGTCCTGGAGCAAGGCTTCTGGGTGCGAAGGATCTGGAGCCGGAGGAGTCCGTGAATCTGAGTGCCGGGGTGACGCTGCAACCGATCAGTAATTTTTCGCTGTCCGCGGACTATTACAACGTCGACATCGATGACCGCATTGTTCTATCGGGCAACTTCATTGACGCGTCCGTGCGCACGCTCCTGGAAAACAACGGGATTCCAGGTGTGGCCGGAGCACGCTACTTCACCAACGCGATCGATACGCGCACGAAGGGCGTCGACGTTGTTCTCAACTACGGCATGGAGCTCGAACAAGCGGGCCTTCTCCGTTTCACGGGCGGGTTCAACCACAACGAGACATCGGTCACGCGCGTGTCGGATACCCCCCCACAACTCGCGGCTGTGAGCACAGCCCTGTTCGACCGCGTTCAACGGAACCTTATTGAGCGCGGCCAACCCAGGAACAGCGTCAGTCTGACCCTGAATCACGTGATCAAGAGCTTCGCGACGAATCTGCACACCAGCCGATTCGGAGAGATCACGATCTACCAGTCCGTGACGGCGACGGCGGCGGACCCGAACGCACCCAAAGACCCCACATTCCGCGAAAACCTGGATCAGAGGTTTGGCGCCAAGTGGGTCACCGATCTGGCTTTCTCGTACCGCTTCTTCGACAGGCTGGGCCTCACTGTTGGCGCGAACAATGTCTTCGACGTGTATCCTGATACGGTCATCACGCCAAACACGACGCGCGGTATTTATCGGTACAGCAACTCTGTTCCCTTCGGGTTCAACGGGAGGTATCTCTACGTACGCGCCTCATACGACTTGACGAACGTATTCGGGCGGTACAGGCGCGAAGAGCGGGAATAAAGCGCCGTAGTTGCGCCGGCAATTGAAGCATGGTGCCAAACCGCGTCGGTAACTCCGGCGCGACGCGAACGCCAGCATAAGGGGCAAGTACGGAAGGAATTGGGCGGCTACGCGATGAACCTGGCGCGGAGTCGCTCTTTCCTCGACTCAACACGCCTGGCCCAGGAGCAGAGAATGGTTCCCGTCATGGGAGGATACCGCAGGCATATCCTCGTGTGCACGGGAGCATTCTGCTCGCCCGACCGACGCGGCGCGCAGCTGTATGCGTTGCTGCCGCAGCTCCTTCAGGACGCTGACCTTCTGTTCGGAGAGAGCAGGGTCAAACGCGGCGAAACCCCATGCCTTGGCGTCTGCGCAAGCGGGCCGATAGTCGTCGTTTATCCGGAGGGCGTATGGTACGCCTCCGTAACCCCCGCGCTACTCGAACGCATCGTGAACGAGCATCTAAAGTCGGGGAAGGTGGTTGAAGAGGCGGTGTTTTACAGGATGAGGACTGGTGAGTAGGTGCGACCCGTGGTCCCCTTGTCTCTTCACCTGGGCATTTCAGTCTGTCCTTCCGCGCCCCTGCTCCCGAGTCCTGCTATCGCTTCCAATTTCGCCACGCGCTCCGCCGTTGGAGGATGCGTCGAGAAGAGTTTGGCGACGCCGCCGCCGTGGGCCGCGAGCGGATTCACGAGCGCCAGAGGGGCGGCGGCCGGTGATACGTGCATCGGAATGCGATGCGACGCGTCGTCCAGCTTCTTGAGCGCACTCGCGAGACTCAAAGGCCGACCGCTTATCTCCGCACCCACCGCATCAGCCTTGAACTCGCGCTGACGGCTGATCGCGAACTGGATCAGCATCGCACCGATCGGCGCGAGAATCATGAGCAGAATGGCCGCGATGGGGTTGCTGTCGCCATCGTCATCGCGTCCGCCGAAAAACATCCCGAAATACGCGAGGTTGCTTATCGCACCGGCCATCGTAGCTGCTACGGTCTGCAGCAGCATGTCACGGTTCTTGATGTGCGCAAGCTCGTGCGCGATGACCCCTTCCGCTTCCTCGCGGTCCAGGATGCGCATGAGTCCCTCCGTCACACAGACCACCGCGTGCTTCGCGTCGCGTCCCGTGGCAAACGCGTTCGGCTGTTCGTGCGGTGCAATGGCGACGGTTGGCATTGGAAGACCGGCCCGCTGCCGGAGACGGTCAACCATCGCGAACAGTTCGGGTGCCGCCGCGGCATCGACTATTTTCGCTCGATACATGCGGAGAACCATCTTGTCCGACGCGAAATACATGAAGAAGTTCATCCCCGCGGCCATGATAAAAGCCATCATCATTCCACTCTGGCCGCCGAAATACCCGCCTATGGCGATCATAAGGCAGGTGGGGCCGGCCAACAGTATGAAAACCTTGATTCTGCTCATTGCTTCCTCCTTGCTGACAGTCGCCGCTCGGCTCCAGCGCGTTCGATAAGGATATTATACACGAATTGGTGGCAAGGGGTCGCGCGCGGGAGGAGGGAGGCGCTTCGCGGGCGGCGAGGGCTAATCCGATGACGTATTTGTCGGGCGCAAGTCATTGCCGTCTCCACGTCTCCCGCCTTCACGCCTTCCGTCTCTCGCCTCCAACGCTTCCCGCCTCCACGCCTCCCACCTCCCGCCTCCCGCCTCCCGCCTCCCTATATTCCACTCCCTCATGCCGAACCCCTTCAACCTCGATCCGCGCCGCCTCGCTCTCGGAGCTGCCAAGCGTTATCTCCTGGACGATCGCCCACCTGGCTCGGCGGCAGACAAACCGCCGCGCCTGACTCCCGAAGCCCTTTCACACACAAAAATGTCCCGTTCTCGCGAGCGTATTCTCGCCAATCTCGACGATATGTTCGGAGAGGCGTTCGAGCGCGCCAAAGCCGCCGGCGACGACGCGCAGATGCAAACCCTCGACTTCGCGTACAGGCGCGAGCAACTCTACCTGGAGATCCTCCTGGACATTCGCGATGCGGTAGAAAAGTGAACACTGATCACGGTTCACAGCTTCTTTCCGGTGGATCGTCGCCGTGGCAGTGCGCCAAAGAGTGATCCCGTCTTACCCTCTATCTCGTGCCCATCCAGTTCGGCTGCGGCAGGGTAGAGGAGTGAGAGGCCGATCGACAGCGCGAGCACCAAAAGGATCACCCCGAGAGAAACGAAAATCGGAATTACGTACAGTTCGGCGATAACCATCTTGATTCCGACGAATGTAAGAATTACCGCCAGGCCGTACTTGAGCAGGTGAAATTTGTCCACCATTCCCGCCAGCAGGAAATACAGCGAGCGGAGCCCGAGAATGGCGAATATGTTGGATGTGTACACCAGGAAAGGATCGGACGTGATGGCGAAGATCGCGGGAATGGAATCCACGGCGAAAATGAGGTCGGTGAACTCAACCATGATCAGCACGAGAAATAGCGGGGTGCCGACGCGAGCGCCGTTCCTGACAGTGAAAAATTTCTGTCCGTCATATTCGTCAGTGAACGGGAGGTAGCGTCGTGCCAGTCGCAGAAGCCGGTTCCGCTCGGCGTCGAACTCCTCGTCCTGCCTCAACGCCATTCCGATGCCCGTGTAGATGAGGAGCGCGCCGAACACGTAGATGATCCAGTGAAATTTGGCGAGCAGAAGCGCGCCAAGTCCGATGAAAATTCCACGCATCACGAGCGCCCCGACGATACCCCAGAACAGTACGCGGTGCTGAAACTCCGATGGGACGCCGAAGTACGCGAAGATCATCACGATCACGAAGATGTTGTCGACGCTGAGCGACTGCTCGATCACGTAACCGGTGAGAAACGTCAGGGCTACGTGCGACCCCTCGAGGTACAAGAGCCCAGCCGCGAACAGCAACGCCAGGGACGCCCACACTGCTGTCCATGTCGCTGCTTCCCTTGGCTTTATGACGTGCGCCTTTCGGTGAAATACTCCCAGATCGAGAGCCAGCATTCCAAGCACGAACGCATTGAACGCGATCCAGAACCATGGTTTGGTTTCCAAGTCTGCCTCGGCTATCGCTTCGTAAAAAAAGACGAGACCCTACGGCACTCATGTGTCCGTAGTGGTCTCGCCTCGTGAGCCGGCCAACCGGGTGCGCCGCTGACGCTCCGTATTGACGATTGACCGCGCCGGCTTAGAATCGCCGGCAGGCTACTCCCCACCTGCGCGTAGTTTCGCCAGGCGAAGGTATTAGAGCAAGGGGGTCGAGGGGATTGCGGATTGCGGATTGCGAAGCACAGGCCAGTTGCGAACTGCGTCCGCAAATGCGAGCTGCAAGTTCCTGGTTCCTGGTTCCTGGTGTACTGTTGCATTCAAAATACGACTCTGGTTCCTTTCTCGGTCACGGGTCACTCCAATTCCCGCATGCTCACCAAATCTGTTTTCCTCCCCGCGCTCATCTTTGCTCACTCCGGGTGCGCGATGACATCCCCTGCTTCCCAGCCGGTACCATCTCCCTCCGGATCCGAAATCACCCTCGCGGTAATCAATGCGAGAGTGTGGACCGGAGACACCCGGCGTCCGTGGGCGGATGCAGTTGCTGTGCGTGGCGACCGGATTGCCGCGGTGGGGTCCGGGGCGGAAGTTCGCAAGATTGCTGGTGAGAAGACGCGCGTAATCGACGCGGGCGGAAAAATGCTCGTGCCTGGTTTCATCGATGCGCACGTGCATTTTATCGACGGCGGTTTCCGGCTCTCATCCGTGCAGTTGCGCGATTCAAAAACGCCGGCGGAGTTCATAGCCCGGATCAAGTCGTACGCCGCAACTGTTCCTCCGGGTACATGGATCACTGGCGGCGACTGGGATCACACTGTGTGGGGGGGAGAGCTTCCTCACCGAGGCTGGATCGACCCGATCACCCCCAATCATCCCGTTTGGGTCAACCGGCTCGATGGCCACATGGCCCTGGCCAATAGCGCGGCGCTCGCAGCAGGCCGGATAACCGCCTTGACCCCCGAAGTCGAGGGTGGAACCATTGTCCGGGATGCGAACGGGGAGCTTACCGGCTTACTCAAGGACAACGCGCTGGAGCTGGTAAATCGCGCAGTCCCCAGCGCGCCTCCTGCGTTGAGCGATCGCGCGCTCGACGCTGCCATGCGCTTCGTCGCGGAACAGGGCGTAACGTCGATTCACAACATGGGATCATGGGACGACGTTGCCGTATTCGAGCGCGCTCGTGCGGGCGGACGTCTGACGACGCGCATTTACGCTGCAGTGCCGCTGGCGACGTGGCAGCAGTTGCGCGATACGGTGGCGACGCGAGGGCGAGGCGACAATTGGCTTGGAGTTGGAGCGCTCAAGGGATTCGTCGATGGCTCGCTCGGATCTCACACAGCGGCGATGCTCCAACCCTTTACCGACTCACCACGCGACACCGGACTTCTGGTTACCACGCCCGAGAACCTGTACGCTTGGACGTCGGGCGCGGACAAGGCCGGACTCCATGTCGCGGTGCACGCAATCGGCGACCGCGCCATTCGCCTGCAGCTCGACGTGTTCGAGCGTGTCGCGCGTGAGAACGGTGAGCGCGACAGACGCTTCCGTATCGAGCACGCGCAACATCCGCATCGCGCCGATATCCCGCGCTTCGCCGCGCTCGGCGTAATCGCGAGCATGCAGCCGTATCACGCCATCGATGATGGACGCTGGGCGGAAGCCGTCATTGGTGCCGAGCGAATAAGGACGACGTACGCGTTCCGGTCGCTTCTGGACTCCAGGGCGCGAATCGCTTTCGGCAGCGATTGGTTCGTGGCTCCGCCTACGCCGCTCGAAGGGATCTATGCAGCGGTCACCCGACGAACGCTCGACGGCAAGAATCCGGGCGGTTGGGTGCCGGCCGAAGCGATTTCGGTGGAAGAAGCGCTGCGCGCATACACGATCGATGCGGCCTACGCCAGCTTCGAGGAAAAGGAGAAAGGGACGCTGGAGCGCGGTAAGCTCGCCGATTTCGTTCTCATCGATCGCGATCTCACGCGCATTCCACCCGCAACCATTCGCGACGCCCGGATCGTCATGACTGTAGTAGGAGGAGAGCCCGTCTTCGAGCGCTGACTCTTGCGCTCCTGTTTGATCACCCTAGCTTCGACCTGTATCATGTCTTTTAGGTGGGGCGCTGAACGTTCAGGAGACCGGACTCGCATGAGCTACGCGCGCAACATGTTGTCGTTTTCCCTCGTCCTGGCGGTTCTGGCTTGCCCATCGCCGCCTCCGGGCGAGGAAACTGCTCCGCCGAGCGATAAGGCGCCCGCAAGTGAAAGGGTCGGCGAGCCAACGATAGCCGGGCTGGAGCAGGAGGTGAAAGCGCTCGCGAAGACCAACGGTTGTACGGGGAGCAGTCAGTGCAAGGCGGCGCCCGCGGGAGCAAAGGCATGCGGGGGGCCTCGGTACTGGATCCCGTACTGCCCGTTGACCACCGATGAGGGGGCGCTAATGCGAAAGCTGGAAGAGCTGCGAACTGCGGAGGAGCGCTCCAACCGCGACAGCGGAATGATGTCTGACTGCGCTATGACTGCGGAGCCGAAGGTTGCTTCGGTGAACGGAGTCTGTCAGGCGGTACCGTAACGAACGGTTGGGGGATGGTCAGCCCGGGTTGCCGTGCAGCGTCTTGTGAAGTGAGCGATTCGCAGACTGGAACTCGAGCACCCGCGGTCAATACCGCACGATCTCCTCGTAAGCCCGCTTGAAATCCTCCACCTGTGGGAGGATCGCGTCCTCGAGAGAAGGCGCGTAACCCACAAAAGTGTCGGTGGAAGCTACGCGTCTTACCGGCGCATCCAGCCATGCAAAGCACTCGTCAGCTATTGCCGCCGAAATCTCTGCGCCGTATCCCCAGGAAAGCGAGTCTTCGTAGGCGACAATAACGCGGGACGTTTTTCTGACGGATGCGAATACTGTCTCACGGTCCCATGGAGAAAGCGATCGGAGGTCGATTACCTCCACGCTCACGCCGGAATCCGCGATCTGATTCGCCGCCGCGAAGGCGCGCTGCACCGTGGCGCCGTAGGTAACCAGAGTGACGTCCGTTCCTTCGCGAACCACCCTCGCTTTTCCGAAAGGAACCATGAAATTCGGTCCGGGATACTGCGCCTTGTTGTAAGTCTGACGGTAGAGGTGCTTGTGCTCGAGAAAGATCACCGGATCATCGCACCGGATCGCGGTGCGGAGCATACCGTTTGCGTCAAGCGCCGTTGCCGGGCAAACCACCCGAAGCCCCGGGCAGTGCGTGAATAGCGACGCCCCCGTTTGCGAGTGGTAGATGGCGCCACGGATGTACCCACCGTACGTCACTCGCACGACAACCGGGGAGCTGAAGGCGTTATTGGACCGCCAACGCATCGTGGCGAGCTCGTCACGGAGCTGCATGTACGCCGGCCAGATGTAGTCGAAGAACTGTATCTCGACGACCGGCTTGAACCCTCGCGTGGCCAGCCCGATGGCGCGTCCCACAATATTCGCTTCGGCGAGGGGAGAGTTGTACACCCGCGCTCCTCCGAACTCCTTCTGAAGTCCCCAGGTCACCTTGAAGACGCCGCCCTTTCCCTTGACCTTGCCGAGGTACTCTTCCCGGCTCACATCGGCCACGTCCTGGCCGAACACCAGAATCTTCGGGTCACGCCGCATCTCGTCCTTCATGCACGCATTGAGGAGATCGACCATGGTCGTCTCATTTCCCGAGAACTGCGGGTCGTCCTCCGTGTCGAACTGCTCGCCGGAAGGATCCACATCGGGTGAGTAAACGGCGTAGTACACCGTGTCGGAGCCGGGCTGTGGCTGCGCGAGCGCATCGTCGGTCGCCTCGAGCACCAGGGCGTCCGTGTCCTCGTTTATTTTTCTGATTTCGTCCTGGGTCGCATGGCCCTCGCTTACAAGCCAGGCGGGAAAGACGGTAACCGGGTCGCGCGTCGCATCCGCTTCGCGCTCGGCGGGCGGACGGTACATCGATTCGTCGTCCGAAAGCGAATGCGAATAAGGCCTGATGACGTGAGCGTGCACGAGCGCCGGCCCTTTGCGCTTTCGTGCATATGCAACCGCTTTTTTCATCACCTCATAGCTGGCCAGAAAGTCGCAGCCGTCTACCTCCTGAATGAGAAGCGCGGGGAAGGAAGCGACCAGCCTGGAGATCGAGCCGCCAGCCGTGTTCACCTCGACGGGAACGGAGATGGCATAGCCATTGTCCTCAACTACATATACGACTGGGAGCTTGAGATTGCAGGCCGAATTAAGTGATTCCCAGAACTCGCCTTCGCTGGTCGTACCGTCGCCGGTGGAAACGTAAACCACCTCGTCGCCCTCGAATCCTCCCGCGATGTTCAGCAGCGAGGCGCGCATGGATGCTTCGGCGCAGCCGACGGACTGGAGAAACTGTGTTCCCGTGGGAGAGGACGACGAGACAATGTTGAGCTTCTTGTGTCCCCAGTGGCTTGGCATCTGCCTGCCGCCGGAATTGGGATCTATCGCGGCGCCCACCGCCTCGTAAAGCATCTCGGCCGGAGTCATGCCGAGCTGCAGACATAGCGCGCGATCACGGTAGTACGGGTAGAACCAATCGTAACTCGGCTTGAGCGCCATGCCGGCGGCGGTGAGAATAGCCTCGTGGCCCGCGCCAGAGATCTGGAAAAAGATCTTGTTTTGCCGCTTGAGCTGGATCTCCTTGTCGTCCAGCTTGCGGGACAGGTACATGGTCCGGTACGCGTCGAGGAGCTGCTCGCGGGTGAGGGCGGCTGGAGGTCCGCGCTCGGCGCGGGTTTGCGTTGCCAAATTGAATCTCCTCGGTGGGTTCAGAGGTAATGGCGAAAGATAGCAGCGGCTCGTGGCCCGGAGCTACCGCCGGGGCTCTCCCAACACCGTCTGCAGCGCGGCTCGGACCTGTGCCACCTGAGTGTTGATGGCAGGCTCGGCATTCGCTCGGAGTGCCAGATAATGTGAATATGCACGTATCGCCCCTTCGCGATCGCCCGTGACAACCGCCAGGCGGCCTTCTTCACGAAGGTAGGTGGGCAGGTACTGTGGAACTCTGAGTCCGTATCGCCGGCGGCGCGTCGATGGCCAAGCCGCCTATCGTCGCGCGCGCTTCTGGGATGCTCTGGAGATCCACTAACGAAAAGAGACTGTCGGCGGGGCCCTCGGCGTTCGCTTGAGCCTGCGTTTTTCCGCTCGGAACGTCCAGGATGCTTGCGTTCAGAACGATTCGCGAAGACGTACCAACTGCGCCGCCGAGGAGGAGCTGCCGGCACCCAACTGCCGCGCGATATTCAATGCTGCTTCCTGCGAAAAGCTCTTCACCGTCGGACATTCCCGCCCGTCGCCAGGCGCTGACCGCGGACCGTGGATCAACCGCTCGAGGACCACCATCGCCGGTGAGCTTAGCGGCGAGTAGGTCGATCATCCCGTCGTGTAGATACTTCAAGTCCGGGGCTGCGCCTGTAACGCGAAAGGGAAGCACGGCTATCACGTCTGAAGCCATCGCCATTTCGGTCCCCCCGTCGTGCTGGCGAAGTGCCCACCCAATGCTGAGAGCCACGATTACCGATCCGACCCCGATGACGAGTGCTGCGCGGCCTGGCAGTCGCCGGGGTACGGTTCCGGTTCCGCTTCGACCAAGTAGTTCCTCCGGTTGTCACGAGTCTGTCCAACGCGGCTCGAAGCTCTCCGGCACTCTGAGGCCGGTCAGCCGGGCGCTTCTCGAGGCACTGCTTGACTAGCGTCGCGAGCGCCGCCGGTACGGACGAGCGATGCTTGGCTAGCGGATCGGGCGTCTCGGTCAAGTGGGCCGCGAGCATGCCTTGTGGCGAGAACGTAGCGAATGGCGGCTGAACCGTGAGCATCTCATACCCGAGAGCGCCCGTAGCGTAGATGTCCGCGCGATGATCCGTGCGCGGGTCGCCGACCGCCTGCTCCGGGGCCATGTACGCTGGCGTACCAAGAGCGACGCCAGTTGCGGTTAGAGCCGGACCAGAGGACGATTTGCCGGGCGCGTTGCTTTGAGAATCGACGAGAGCGCCAACCAATGCCTTGGCGACGCCGAAGTCGGTGACAACTGCGTGCTGGGCAGTCAGGAGCACATTGTCCGGCTTGATGTCGCGGTGAACGACTCCATGCTTATGCGCGTAATCGAGCGCATCGGCTACGTCCCGGAGTACTCGAACGGCGTCTGCAATCGGCAACTCGCCATCGCGGGCAAGCCTGGCCCGAAGCGACTCGCCTTCGATCAGGGGCATCGTGTAGTAGAGGATGCCGTCCGCCGTCCCAGCGTTATGGATCGGAACGATATGCGGGTGGTGTAACTGCGCGGCGACCTGCACTTCGAGGCGAAAGCGGTCGGAATTCACGCCTGCGGCGAGATCGGGCGGAAGGGTCTTGAAGACTACGTGTCGTCCTAGCGCGGTTCCCGCGCAACGAAAACACGGCTCATCCCGCCGCCGCCCAGCTCGCGCTCAATGGCAAAGGCGCTTCCCAACGCAGATTGGAGGCGCTTCATGAAGTCGGTCAACAGACAAGCTCCGGCTGAATGCCTCTAGAATAGACCATGCAACGAACGCGAGCTAGCCAGGCATTGCGCGCTAAAGCTAGCTGGCCTGGCGTCCATGTGAGGATTGGAATGTGGGTGCGCCGAGAACTCGGTTGCCGCTTCTGGCCAGATTCTGACTGGACTCCGGATAGACGCTCCCCTATTCTTGTCGGGACGTACCGCAGCCCCCACTACAAATGGAATAGAAGCATGCAAAAGATTCCCTTCCTTTGCGGCGCCATTCTAGCCGCGAGTCTGACTGTCCCTTCCACATCCTCCGCCCAGATAGGCGGTCTCATCAAGCGAAAGGCGAAGGAAAGGATCGAACAGAAGATTGTCGAATGCATGGCGACGGATCTGGAGTGCATCAGGAAAGCGAAAGCCGAGGGGAAGGAAGTAAAGGTCACGGAGAGTAGCGAAGTCGCGACAGACGCTGGAGGCGTGAGCGCGGCAGCAGGCGGCTCCGTTTCTCTTAAGCCTGGCGAAGGCGCGTGGGCGAACTACGACTTCAAGCCCGGCGACAGGATCCTCTTCGCAGACGACTTGACCAAGGACAACGTGGGGGACTTTCCACGGCGGCTGGAGTTTATCGAGGGGACCTCGGAGATTGTTGAATGGAAGGGGGGGCGGTATCTTCGCGGCACATCGGCTGTGAGGTTCGAGATTCCGCTCGCCGAGGTTTTGCCGGAGCGGTTCACGCTTGAATTCGACTACAGTGCCGGCTCGGGCTCGCTGAATGTCTACCTCGACAAAGTCAAGCACCAGTACGATCACTTCGTCTTTCACCCTCACGGAGAGGGTGGTATTCAGATGGAAGGCCGGTCTGCGATCGCCAGGATCCCTGGAGTAAGCGGAGCCGCCGGCGCTCTTTACAAAGTGCGCATCATGGGTGACGGCAAGTACCTCAAGGTCTACATGAACGAAACCCGGGTCGCCAACGTACCGAATGCCGACCTCGGCCGAACCAACAAGATCCATTTCTGGGTTGGTAGCAATAACGATCTTCCATCGTTTATCACAAACTTCAAGGTGGCCGCGGGCGGTAAGCCTCTATACGACGCACTCTCCGAAAAGGGCCGCGTCGCGACGCAGGGCGTTTATTTTGACTCCGGGTCCGACAAGATTCGCCCCGAATCCACCCCCACTCTCAAGGAGATCGGCGCGATGCTCAAGGAACACGCCGACCTCAAGCTGACTATTGAGGGGCACACTGACAACGTGGGCAATGCGCAGGCGAATCATGACTTGTCGCACAAGCGCGCCGCTGCGGTCAAGGCATTTCTTGTCAGCAGTTATGGAATCGACGCGGGGCGGCTCGAGGCGACAGGGTTCGGGGACAAGAAGCCGCTGGCGCCGAACACCACACCGGAAGGACGGCAGCAAAATCGCAGAGTGGAGCTCGTCAAGGGCTGAGCGAAGCCAGGGAAGCCGACGGCGGGGAGTCGGGAAGCGTCCAACACGCTTCCCGCTCTGCGCCTCCCGTCTCCCGCTCTGCGCCTCCCGCCTCCCGCCCCCCGCCCCCCATGACCAAGGCTAGTGCGCATTGTATTTTCTGCGACATCGTCAAGGGTGCCGCAGAGGTGTCCGTGTGTTACGAGGACGCGGACGTGCTGGCATTTATGGACATTCAGCCCGTAAATCCGGGGCACACCCTCGTTGTTGCGCGAGCTCATCACGAGTCACTCGAAGAACTGCCCAGGGCACTCGGCGAACATCTCTTCGGGGTGGCGCTCATGCTCGGGCCTGTGATCCACAAAGCATCGCAAGCCGAGGGAATGAATCTGATAGTTTCGAGCGGGGCGGCGGCGGGGCAGGATGTCTTTCACTTCCACATTCACCTGATTCCGCGCAGGAAGGGGGATGGCTTCGAAGTTCAGCTCCCCTTTGGCAGATCGGAGATGCCTGACCGCACCATGCTCGACGCCATGGCTGCGCGCATCATATCGGTGCTTCGAGATCCAGCGAGGAGCAGGAAAACGAATGTCGGGAAGCGAAGGGACCGGGGGAGTGGAGAGTAGGGAGCAGGGAGGGAGATTACAACGGTTACCCGCCATCCTTACTCCCTACTCCCCGCTCCCCTTCCTGTTTCCTCCGTCCCTTACGGCCGCCACCGCCGACGAGAGGTCTTGAGCCATCCTGCTCAAATCGGTCGCTGCGTCGTTCAGCGCCGCCAGCGACGACGCCTGTTCCTCGTTCGCCGCCGCCACGGAGTCAGTTTCCGTCGCCGCGCGCTCCGCGTCTTCCCGGGCTGCCACAAGCGAATTCGCCATCGCGGCTGAGCGATTAGCGGTTTCTCTGGCAGCGATCGCTATCCGGCCGCCCACGGCCGCGACTGCTTCCGAAGCTTCAACAATCTTGTCGAGATCGCGGGACCAGCTGCCGCTGGCCTGTGCGACCGACAGCACTTCGCTGCGAGTGCGTCCCATGAGCGTCACCGCTCGATCGAGCGTCGCGCGAATGTCGCGGACCGCGCGTTCCATCCCTTCCGCCTCCTCGGTGCTCTTGTCGGCCAGTTTGCGAACTTCCTTGGCGACGACCGCAAAGCCGCGGCCGTGTACGCCTGCCCGTGCGGCTTCCACAGCAGCGTTCAGCGCGAGTAACCCGGTCTGGTCGGCGATGGTGGTAATCGTATGTCCGAAGCGTTGCACGACGCGAGACACCGTCTGTAGTCGAGCAACCTCGTCGCTTCCTTCCTGAACGATTGCGGCCGCGGCGGTAAGTTTCGTAATGGCGTCGCGAATTGCGTCTCGGACACCGCGCGCTGTATGCACCATGCGTTGTCCGCTGTCTCTCGTCTCGGCCCCTTCACCGTGCGCGGTGTCGGCGGAAGCGCGCACGACGTGAGCGTCCTCAGCGCCGGCCGCGAGTGTGTCGGCGAGAACGCGGACTGAGGCGTGAACCTTGGCCGCGCTCTGTGCGCTCTCGGCGGTTGACGCCGCGAGCTGCTGAGTGGTGGCGGTGATCGATTCCACCTGGATCGCCGTGCGCTCCGATGCTGATAATACCGGTCGTACCAGGGAGTCCAGTTGCATCGACAGCGCCAGCTGAGGAGCGAGATAGCCGAGTAGAGAGGCATCGTGCTGGCGGTACATGCGCGCGAGCCTGTGCCTAATGCTCCAGAGTCCCACTAGCTGAGCGCCATGTTTGAGAGGAATGATGATCTCGGATCCCGTGTGCCCCCATTCTTCGCGCGCGTGGCGCGGCAGATCGGTGTCCGTGGTGGCGGTTCCGCTCTCGACTGCGAAGCCCGCCATTCCACCACTGGCGGAAAAACGCGAACCGAACGGCTTGGCAGGATCGGTTTCAGCAAGAACCACGAACTCGTGCCGCTGGCGGTCATATGCCGAGAGTCCCATTTCCTGCCAGGGTACAAGGGTGCGCGTCAAGGCCTGTGTGTCCTGGAGCGCCTGCATGATCTCCGCGCGCGCTGTAATCAGGCTGCCCAGGCGATTCACCAGCTGCATGCTCTCACCGGTGGCGCCCTGCCGCACCAACCAATGCGACATCATCGTCAGACCGCAGATAATCAGCGCGAAGGTCACGTACTGTGGCGCCGTCAGCGACGAGTAATGCAGCCGTAGCGCTCCCAGGCCGAGGAGCGTAGCCAGTACCGTTACCGTCGCTTCCCATCGCATGCTCAGCTTGACGTCTACCCACGCTATGGCCGGAGAAAGCCGAAGCTGCAGATAGAATGTCGTATTCTGAATGACAGGGACGAGAGCGCAAAGCAGGACGAGTCGCCAGACATTCCAGGGGGCAAAAGCCGCGGTGCCAAGCCCCCCACCGAGGAGCGTGTAGATCCAGCCACTGACTGCGACCGCAGCCGTGACGTGCGACGCATTGGAAATCGCGTTGCGTGCGGGCAGCCGCCGAACCACCATGTCGCCGGCAACGATGCCAATGGCGGAGACGATAGCTCCAGCGGCCCACCCGAGCGCAAACACCGACGCCGTAGCAGTTCCGATGACGAAGCTGGCGAAGCCCTTTCCGGGGAGGGGAATACCGAATGCCCGAGCGCCAACGGTCAGCCAGAAAACGAGTAGCGCTACAGTCCATGGGAAGGGGCTCAGGTACTGCTTGAAAACAAAGCCGAGTGATACCGCGAGCACGGCTGCCGGCATCACGGTGCGCCGGACGATCTCATCGGTAAGCCAGGAAGGCTTCTGCAAAGGGTCGGTGTCGCCGGTCGGGGTATCGAACTGCGTTGCTGGTGCGGTAGCTGCGGTCATGTTTCGGTCTCGAGCACGGCGGATACCGCTGGAGCCCGGGTGGGATTCCGGCCGTCCGGGCGGCAACCTCGGAACGCTATTGCGCGTTTGGTTTACACGCTGCAATGTGAGGACGCGTGGCGCGCCCACGCCGTCACGCTTAACCGTCTCCTGGGGAGCGCTTTGGAGCCTCTGCCCATTGCCCGACGATCACGCCGCTTGCGAGCGGGTGAATCGACGCCCCTCTCATCTCTCCGCTCGACGCCCTGGCCTGGGACCATTTCCCGGGCTCGGGCGTCTCTCTTTTGGTGAGGTGCCATGTTGAAGACTGGCCAGACTAGACAACGCGTTCACCGAACAGCCCTTCCACGTGCGATAATGCGTCGCGCGCGCCCGCACGTGCACGCCGCCCACAAGCGAGCGCTCAAGCGCGCCACCTTACGAGATTGCGCCAACCGCTGCGTTTATTGCGGTTTATGTCTCGATTCGGAGATGGCGACGCTGGACCACGTTTTTCCAATCGCCAGAGGAGGCATGCACACACCCGGGAACGTGGTCACTGCATGTGGTCCATGCAACCGGCGCAAGGGGGACATGCTCCCGCACGAGTTTTTTCACCGGTATCCAGGAGCGGGATTGAATTTTCTGGCTTATGCGCGCGTGGTGCACAGGGCCTTGAAGCGAGGGGCGCGCCGGGCGGTCAGTCTGGCCATGGCGGCCTAGACAGTGCTGCCGTAAACAATGGGGTCGTCCCGCAACGAGTGTGCGATGACGCCAAGCTCTAAAAAGGTAGAAGCGGCCCGAGAACATGCGCACCCAACAGCACCGCGGGTGTGATTGCGATCCAGCCAGCGGTTCCGCCAACGAGTATCTGCGCGAATGCCGACATCGATCGCAGAGCTGCCCAGCGAATCGCGTAAACCGCGGCAAGCGTTGGAAGCAAGCCGAGAGCGATGTAAACCATCAGTGGCATTGCATGGGAATCAGGACGTCGCCAGGAGACGACACCAAGCGTGACGAGAACCGCCGTCGCAATCGCCCAAGCAACCCACAACCACTTCTTTCCCCCACGCCGGTTTGCGAGCACCGCGACGATAGCAAACAGGAACGGGGCAACCGCGAACACGACCGCGTATTCGTGCACGTATCCTCCTGAAATTGCGCGGTCCGAACCGGGCACCGAACACCAAGCACCCCGAACGTTGCGCGATTTAGCTCGCCAAGTGTCCCTAGAAATCCACCGGCCGCAAATAGGATTCTCCGATCGCCGTTGGGCTCACCATGGCAACCGTCGGCAGCCGCCGTTTCCAATGCGTACTCTCGAGCCGCTTGCGCACCAGTTCCACCTCGTCCATCACGAAGCCGCGGGATACCAGATCGGCTGGTGAGTAGCCCGTCAACAGCCAGTTCAGAATCGTGTCCGCCTTCTGGTAGCTGATTCCGAAGTCTCCTTCATCTGTCTGCCCCGCCACGAGGTCCGCGGAGGGCGGCTTGGTGACGATCACGTCCGGAATGCGCAGATGCCGTGCTAGTGCGACGACCTGGCTCTTGAAGAGATCGCCGAGCGGATTTACGGGTGGTGAGTCGTCCGCGTGCCACGTGAAGTAGCCGAACAGGCGTTCCGTCTTGTTGCCGGTTCCCAGCGGGATGGCGCGGTAGCGGGCCGAAAGTTCGAAGAGCGCAATCATTCGCATTCGCGCCATGACATTTCCGCGCCGCGCGCCGTCCGCGGCGGGCTCGTTTGCGAGGTAGGCATCGACAGGGGCGGTGATGTCAGTCGTCCTCGCCTCGATCCCTAACGCATCAATGACGAGCTGCGCGTGTGACAGACTTTCCGGACTCGACGCGTGATAGGGCAATCGAACGCCGATGACGTTTTCGGCGCCGAGCGCGCGCGTGGCGAGGTACGCCGTGACCGCGGAATCGACGCCACCCGAAATGGCGACAATGCCCTTCTGAAAGCCACGCTGACGTATCTCGTCCCGGATGAATTCGACCAGCCACTGCTCAGTAAGCGCCCCATCTATCTCGAGCGGCGGCGGTCCTTCGAAGTCGAATTTCGTCGGCACGACGAGCTCGAGGGGTCCAGATGACTCCTGTGACGGCGCTTCCGGATGGACGAGCGCATGTTCGGTTTCGCCCTCTATCACGGGATCGTACACCAGGGGCTCTCCAATGCCTGAGCGCACGCGGCTCAGGTTGTCAATGAGATGCGGCAGGGCGGTTCGCATGTCGGCCAGGAGCGGCATGTCGGCGCGTGTGCGGGTGAGATCGCCAATGTCGAGCGTGATTGCCACAAGCGCTTCGCGCCAGAGCGGGCCTCGAACACGGACATCGCCCTTTGGTCCGCTGACCATAGCGCCCCCTGGGAATCCCTTGCCGCCCTCGTTGCCGACCAGATTCGCGAATGGCACGAAGATGCCGTGCTCCTCGGCGATATCGCGGACCAGGCGCTCCCAACGGGCGCAGCTCGCGGGGCCCGGAACGTCATCGTCGCGCGGCCAGAGTCCGCGCGCGGGAGCGGCGGCCAGAATGAAAACCATCTGGGCGCCGTCGAGCGCCGCGAGGGATCCGGTGATGCTGTGCCACGCGTCCTCGCAGACGAGCATCGCAGCGCGTCCCCACGACGTGTCGAAAGCGCGAACCCCGTGCGCGCGCTCCACGAAACGCTCTTCGTCAAAGAGCCCGTATGTTGGGAGGAAATTCTTGCGGTGTACGTGACGAATGATCGGCTCGCCTGGCCCGAGCGTCACATATATCGCGCTGTTGTACAGAATGTTGTTCCAGACCTCGTAGAAGCCAACGGCAACGTCGAGGGCGCGTGCTCCACAACCAGCGCGCTGGTAAGCGCGGGCGAGGTCGCGCACGAGCGTACCCGCTGTGACGGCAAGGTCACGTACACCACCTTCGACGAAATAACCGGTGAGCGCAGTTTCCGGCAGCAGCAGGATGTGCGGTCTCGGCTCGAGAGCGTCGGATTGCGCAAAGATCTTGCTTAGCCGATCGAGATTGGCGGCGTAGTCGCCCTTGCTTGTTTTGAACTGTGCGATGGCGAGGTGAACTAGAGGCGGCATGCGGAGAAAATGGCGCGGGAGGAGGGGTGAGGCAACTGGGTAGGGATTGCGGACTGCGGATTGCGGATGACGCCTAACCGCTCATGGAGGCGGGATGGCAACCGACTAGATTGCGGCCAAGCTGGTGGTGGCCACAGGGACGCTCTAACGGACGGTTGGTCCGGCAATCCGCGATCTGCAATCATTTTCAGTGCCTTTCGATCTTCGTAACGTTACTCTCGCCGACCGGCTGCGCTGTGCGGTAGACATTCAGCGTGCCGTTCGGCGGGCGCGCAACCTTGAAGACGCCGCGAACGTGGTTGTGCGGTACCTGTACGAGCAAAGTGCGCCCGCCCCTGACGGGAAGAATGGTTGTGCTCTTGTGCGCTGTTACGTCACGCATCCCTATGGCTCACTCGACGCAACGTCCAAGGCATTCGCCGCCGCAATCCTGGGCGACATTGCGCCCTTTGAAAGCATGAACTGCCTCACACTTCTCGCAACGGCTGGAGACGAGCCCGCGTGGAACTCGCGACTCGAGTCCCAGCGTCACCGGACCATCCCACTTCCGAGCGCGCAGGCAGTGGAGCGGGCACCAATGATCGCGCAGCTCATCAAGCAGTTCGGGCTGCAGATCGCGGACGTAGTAGATCCTTCTCCTGATCTGCTCCATGAGTTGGCGGGCAAATCATACAACGTCTTTCACGTGGAGAAAGCGCTTGGCAGTCCCCACGTTCCGGCACAGGACGATTTCGTGATTCCATATGGGATCGAGTCGGTCCTGGGCTTCGGCGGTTCGCTCGCTACGGGGGACCTGTGCGCCGTAATTCTGTTCTCCCGGCTGCGGATTCCGGAGAAAAGCGCGAACCGGTTTCGCTCGTTGGCGCTGGATGTGAAGGCGGCGTTCTTTCCGTTCAAGGATGCTGTGTTCGCGTGAGTATTCGTCGATGCCGCTGAGAGGAGCGCGGCGGAGCGCGCGGGGTATGTCAAGCATGAAGTCGCCGTTGATTTGCAGCGGCCATCGCCGGGCGAGCTGGATCCGGAGGTCACCGCGCTCGATTATGCCGATCCTCAAAGGTCGTTCAATTGTGGCTCTCTGCGCGTTCGCAGTGGCCAGTAATCATGTGGTCGCGCAGCCGCCGGCCGAGCCGTGGCGAATAATCCAGCCAGCGCAGGTCTCGCTCGTCCTGGCCCGGGATGGCTCTCTTATCGGCGAAATCGGCAGGGAGAAGCGTTTCAGCATCTCGATTCGAACGCTTCCGAAGTATGTAGGGCAGGCATTTGTCGCCGTGGAGGATCAACGCTTTTACCAGCACGACGGAGTCGACGTCGTTGGAATCGCGGGCGCACTCAAGGATGCTGTCACGGGCGACCTGCGAGGAGCCAGCACGATAACACAACAGCTCGTCGGCAACATGCACCCCACCATCATCGACCGCCGCGACCCTGGTCTGGGACGCAAGATTCGCGAGCAACAGGCGGCGCGCGAGATGGAAAAGCATTACTCCAAGGAGCAGATTCTCGAAGCATACATCAACCAGATTCCTTTCGGCCGGGGTTGGCTGGGAATCGAGATGGCATCCAGGCATTACCTCGGGAAGCCTGCCTCGGGATTGACGCTGGCTGAAGCGGCAATGCTCGCGGCGATGCCCAAGGGGCCCGCCATATACGATCCCATCAAGTATCCAGACCGCGTGCGTGCGCGGCGCGATCTCGTGCTTTCGGTAATGGCGCAGCAGCGCTACATCACGTCGGCGCAGGCTGCTGCAGCGAAGCGGGAGCCGATTGTTACCGTGCCCAATGCCGGATTCGTGGCGCGCGCGCGCTACTTTGTCGACGTCGTGAATGCGCGCGCGTCGCAGATGGGTGTCGAGGCCGGAAGCGGCGGCTTTCGTATTCATACAACCCTTGACCCGTCGCTGCAGCTCAGCGCATCGGAGGCGCTGCGGGATGGGGCAAAGCGAGTGGAGGAACGCGCGGGCTACCGCCACCCCACATTAGCCAGGCACCAGAAAGGCAATCCGAACTACCTGCAGGGAATGATCGTCGCACTGGACCCGAGAGTCGGTGATGTACTCGCGCTGATCGGCGGGCGCGACTACGGGGAATCGCAATACAATCGTGCAGTGAAAGCGACGCGGCAGCCCGGATCGACGTTCAAGCCGATAGTCTACGCGGCAGCGATACGTAGCTTCATTCCTCCAAACGAGATTATCCCCGACACACCACTTGCCATTCCTCTCAAAAACGGCACGATTTACCAGCCGCAGAATTCCGATGGCGAGTTCCTCGGTCCGGTCACGCTGCGCGAGGCCCTCGCCAGGTCGCGCAACACGGTGGCGGTTCAGCTCGGCCAGCGCATCGGGATGGATACGATCATCAACCTGGCCCGTCGAATGGGAATCGAGACGCCTATCGCGCCGTATCCGGCGAGCGCAATCGGCGCGTCCGCTGTGCATCCGCTCGACTTTGTAACCGCCTTTGCACCATTCGCGAACCAGGGTATGGCTGTGGAGCCGCGCCTCATTACGAAGATCGAGGATCGCTCAGGAAAGACGGTTCGCGTCGCGCCGCGGGCAGCACCGAGTGCGGTGCTCGATCCGCAGGTGGCGTTCATAGTGCGGGACATGATGCGCGACGCAGTGGACCGCGGCACAGGGACCGCAGTGCGCCGCTTCGTCCCGGATCGCATCCCGGTGGCAGGCAAGACCGGAACTCCGAACGACAACACCGATGTCTGGTTTGTCGGCATGACGCCCGACATCCTCGCGGGCGTCTGGCTCGGCTTCGACGCTCCCAGGACAATAACGCCGGGCGCAGCGGGTGGGTCGCTCGCGGCACCGATCTGGGGGGACATGATCAGCCGGTTCTATCGAGGCCGCGAGGTGGGGGAGTGGACTGTGCCGGAAGGCCTCGTTGTCGCGGAGCTGGACCGCGTAACGGGTGAGCTGGCGTCAGAGCTGACGCCCGTTCAGCAACGCTATACTGAGTACTTCATACCGGGCACTGAACCCACGGCTATGAGGCCGAATCCCTGGGGAATATTCTCAGCCGGCCCCATTCTCCCCTAGTACCACGGTACTGTTTCAGGGAACAGGGAGCATGGCAAGGCAGGTATCTGCTCCGATGCAATCTTGCGCGGCCGTCCATTTGAGTGAATGATCGCTCGGTGCGTGAATTCCGATTCGATATCCCATCCATCGAGCTGCTGCGCCAGCTCCTCTCCGCTCCCCTCCCACTCGGGTTTCGCGGCTCCGATCCGGAACGTTCGCTCCACCGTGATATCTACCTGGACTCTCCCGACGAGACGCTGAAACGCCGGGGAGTCTCCTGCAGACTCCGATTCTGCGCGGACGACCGCCGCTTTCTCACCCTGGAGATCGGAAGCCCGGACAAAACGGGCGACCAGAATGTCGAGCGTTTCAGCGCCCACACCGAGGCATCCGATGCGCGGCTGGCCGTGACCGGAGAGTCCCCTCCGGCGCGCCGGTTGCGAGGAATAATGGACCCTGCATCCCTGGCGCCAGTGCTGCAGGTGGAGACGGAACGGTGGACGCGCCGAGCGGCAAGCGGTTGGTTCGGTCCCAAAGCCGCATTTCTGTATGACATCGTCACGGTTCGATCTGGCGCTACCTCAAAGTCTTTTCAACAGCTCACCGTCATTCCGCTTGGTGGTGGGATACTCTCAGCGGAAAAGCTCGAGAGCGAGCTACGGGAAGCGCACGGGCTGCGAATCAGCCGCGCGTCCACGTACGAGCGCGCGCGGCTGCTGCTCAAGTGGATGCGCGGGGAGGATGGAACAGCGACCGAAAACCAGCAACCAGGAACCAGGGAAGCTGCGGATGAGTGGCCCCCGGTTTCCCAGACCGTGGTCCCCCACGCTACTCCTGCACGCACACGCGCAGTCGCTTCTCGCATGCGGGCGAGCGTACCCGTCACAACTTCCAGCGCCGGGGGCGGCGCCGCCTCCGAGTTCCTGAACAGCGAGCTCAGCCTCCTAGAATTCAACGCGCGCGTCCTAGCGCTGGCAGAGGACCCCGGAACACCGCTCCTCGAGCGTCTGCGCTTTCTGGCAATCGTGAGCGCAAACAACGACGAATTCTTCATGGTTCGCGTCGCGGGACTCAAGGACGATGCAAGCGAGACATCGGAGGAGCGTAGTCAGGATGGAATGTCAGCCGATGAACAGCTCATTGCCATCGCGCTTCGGGTGCCGCCCTTCCTGGCGCGCCAGTACAACTGCTACAGGCAGTGCATGAACGAGCTCGCAAAGCATGGCGTTCGCACCGTTACCTGGAGTGAGCTCGATGACGCACAGCGCGAGTATCTCCGGGGCTATTTTCGGGACGAGCTCTACCCCGCGCTCACACCGTTCGCCATGACGCTCAGTCCCGGACACCCATTTCCCACGATCCCGCATCTCTCCTTGTCGCTCGCGGTACTCGTCCTCGATCCAGGGCGCCCACCGGCGCACTTCGCGGAGGTAGAGCTGCCTGAGAGAATTCCACGCTTTACGACGCTTCCTGGTTGCGCCCATGTGATCGCCATGGAAGAGATTGTGCGCGCTAATCTCGCCGCGCTGTATCCTGATGCCCACGTCGAGCAGGCATGGATGTTCCGAATTACGCGGAGCGGTGACCTGGCGTTGGAGGAGGAAAGCGCCGACAACCTGCTGCAGGCAGTTCATGACGCCACTACGCGCCGGGCGCGCAACGCCGTGGTGCGCGTCGAGGTTGAGCGTGGGATGCCGGACATGTTGCGCGATCTGCTCCTGCGGCAGCTCAAGAGCGAGCGCGGATCCGATGCAAGCGACCTCTCGCTTGACGACTTTTACGAAGTAGAGGGCCTGCTGGATCTTCGTTGCCTGGGCGAGCTCGCCTCGCTGGCAATTCCCGAGCTGCGGTATCCGCCCTTTGAGCCAGGCAATTCGCTCTCGGCGCGCAGCTCGATGTTCGATCAGATTACCAAGCGCGATTTGCTGGTGCATCACCCCTTTGACGACTTCGCGGCTACGGTGCAGCGGTTCATGATAGAAGCTGCTGACGATCCGGATGTGAGCGCGATCAAGCTGACTGTGTACCGCGCCGGGGAGCGCTCGCCACTGCTTGACGCCCTCATCAAGGCAGCGGCAGCTGGCAAGGAAGTCATCGTTTTTGTGGAGCTCAAGGCACGCT
>JBPCJT010000244.1:0-4992 GCA_051005015.1 Gemmatimonadaceae bacterium
GGTCGAGCACTTCGCCCTTTCCAAGGATGACCTGGATGTGATCAACCCCGGGCCGGGCGAGTATGTCCACGTCATGGAGGGACAGCGGCACGGCTGCAAGACCCTGACCGTCGGCATCACCTGGACCGCGCCCGGCGGCGCCCCGCCGATGCACACGCACCAGGGCGAGGAATCTCACGTGCTCCTCAAGGGGCAAAAAGTCCTGTATGCGCTGGGCGAGGAGATCTTCGTGATGGAAGGGCCGTACATCGTGAACATTCCGCCGATGGTGCCTCACTCGTTCCAGAACCTGGATGACGAGGTGGCGGAGCTGGTGGTGATCTTCCCGACGAACGTGTGGGAATACGACGTGCTGGATTACTTCCCGTTCAACACGCCCGAGGCCAAGGCGCTGGCGGAGCAAGCGAAGCGATCGACGACGCGGCCCACTACGCGACCGGCGGGAGAGTGATGAGCCGCAGTAGTATTGACTGGCGGACCAACTGAAGCCCGCTACAAATGGACCGGCCCGTGGGTGACGCGACAGATAGTAGCTCCTAGCATCGGTGGGGTTGCCCACGTGGCAACTGAGCACTGACGTTGCTCACATTTTCTCGAAGTGATGACTCATGCCGAACAACTTCCGGCCGCGAAAGTACGAAGATCACGAAATCGTCGACGATAACAATAAGGTTGTCGGACACATTCGCGTCAAGCCCAGCGGGATTCTCTGGGCACCTTCGAACGCTCAAAAGTGGTACCGAGTCACCCTCAGCGACTTCGCCGCCTTCATGGAGCAAAGCGGTACACGGCAGGACAAGTGACAAATGGCCAACCAAGCGTGGGGGAATCGCGCGGCTGTGCTGTCGGATGAAGACGATCGAACATCTGGAGCTGAAGACCTGCTATGCGACGGGCGGGCAAATAGCGGCGCATCTCAGCGCGGCGCGAGGACGTACCAACGAACCGCAAACGGCCGGTTCTTACGCGACCGGCGGGGAAGTAACGGCACATCGCACATCTCTTTTGGGCTGCGGACGCTAGAATCAGACCATGACAGCGGAGCACTTTCAAACGACGATCCGCGCGTTTCAGAGACGCGCTCCGTTTCGAGCGTTCATTGTGGAGCTGGTCAGCGGCGACCGGATCGCAGTGGATCATCCTGAGGCGCTGGTTGTGCGCGGCGGTGTCGGGGTATTCGTCAGCACGACGGGCGCTCCAGCCATTTTCGACCACGAAGGGGTGAGCCAGGTGATTGCGACTCTCGGTGAATCAGCAGCTGCCTAAGAACCCGCGCGACGCGGCTCAGCGTTGGAGGAGCACAGATGAACCTCGGTGCATTTTCGATCAGCCTGGCTGTCAAGGATCTCGAGGCTTCGCGGAGCTTCTATGAGAAGTTCGGTTTCAAGCCCTTTGCCGGGAATGCGGAGCAGAACTGGCTGATCCTGAAGAACGGCGATCACGTCATCGGGCTCTTTAAAGGGATGTTCGAGAAGAACATTCTCACCTTCAACCCCGGCTGGGACCAGAACGCCCAGAAGCTGGCGACTTTCTCGGATGTGCGCGAGCTACAGCGGCGGCTGAAGGCCCAGGGAGTGAAGTTGCAGCAGGAGGCGGACGAGAGCACCAAGGGCCCGGCGAGCTTCATCGCGGTAGACCCGGATGGAAATCCGATTCTTGTGGATCAGCATGTGTGATGAGAGGTGCCAGCAATCACCACATTAACACGCGCTCTGCGGGTGCCTATAGAGCCTCCGTTCCGGGGAACTGGCGCGCATGCCTTGACCGATTGACTGAGTTACGGGCCGATGATACGCTGCGCATAAGGCTTTCGGTCGAGTGACCGGAGGCCGAGCTAGGAACCTATACGCCCTTGGTCGACCCATCGATCGAGGACAGGAGAATATCATGACCAGCAGCATCGCGCCTGTGCGCGCCGTCCCGTCCTCAGCGGTCGTTCAGCCCGCACCGTTTCTCCAAGACAACCCGCCAAATGCTCGCAGAACCATGGAGGCGCTGCGTGAGATGGGATATGACAGTTACGGCGCTGTCATGGACCTCGTCGATAACGCGATCGACGCACAGGCGGAGAACATCTTTGTCCTGATCTCAGAGTCCAAGGGGGACATTCACATCTCGATTCTCGATGACGGAATCGGAATGGATGAGTCGACGCTAAGCGAAGCGCTGCGGCTGGGCTCCGATACGGCGCGCGAGCCCGGTGACCTCGGGAAGTTCGGCATGGGACTGGTGACCGCGTCCATCAGCCTCTCACGTCGCGTGGAGGTGGCGACAAAGGAGGCTGGAGCCAGCCCACTCCAAGCGGGCTTCGATCTTGACGTCATCGCCGAGCAGAACCGGTTCGTGAAGTGGCTCGTCGACGTCGATCCGACCGACGTGGCCGAGCTTGGGGACCACGGGACGCTCGTGCGCTTGTCGAAGACTGACCGCATCACGAATCGCCGCCCCCATGAGTTCGCCGACAGATTGCGCAAGCGGATGGGTCAGGTCTTCCGTAAGTTCCTTACTTCCGGCCCAACGAAGATCCGGGTGAACGACAGGCCGGTCGAGAAGATCGACCCCCTGATGTTGAATGACCCTAACACAAAGCTCATGCTCGAGACCGAGATTGGACTCGGGGACTCGGCTGTCGCCACGCTTAGGGTTGTTGATCTTCCGGACTACGGCCAGGCCGGCAACAAGGCGGCCGGCATCATCCCTCAGAACTCTGGCTTCTACATCGTTCGGAACAACCGTGAGATAATGGAGGCCCATGCCTTCGACTTCTACAAGAAGCACCCAGATTACAGTCACTTCAGGGCCGAAATCAGCTTCGATGGAACGCTGGACGTTGAACTCCATACCGACATCAAGAAGATGTTCGTGCAGCCGCCACAGGCATTTCTCGACAAGCTTCGACAGCTGACTCAAGGCTTGATTTCGCAATCGGGTAGAGCGGGGCGGGCCCGCGCGAATGCTACGCGCGGCCAGATCGACCACTCGGCGGCCGAGGGAAACATCAGCCGGCGCGCGTCACTCATCCCCAAGCCAAAGGCTCTACTCGAACGCCGTGTGCCACGCGGCAGCAAGTCGTCACACAGCCGCGGGGCCGGCGAGCGCGATCGCAACCCTCACGTGACGGAACTCCGCACGCCAACGGGACTCAAGGTTCAGTTCGAGGAGGGCGATTACGGCGAGCAGAGCCCCTTCTATCTCGTGAAGCAGGAGGGAAAGACGATCACGGTGACGTACAACCGCGAACATCCCTTCTGGCGATAGTTTGTGGAGTTCGCTTCCGAGACGAAGTTCATCGCGACCCTCGACTACCTGGTGTTTGCAATGGCTAATGCGGAACTGCTTGTGCCCGAGCAGGCCAGCGTGGTGAAAGCCAATGTGAACTCCACCCTCGTGGGCCTTCTCGTTTAGCTGCGCAGTCCGGCTCTCCCGCGCTCTCTGGCGCGGGTAGAGCCCGGTTTTTGAAAAGGAGCAACCATGTTCGTTCGGATCTTCCGGCGCACGGAACGAAAGGAAGTCCTGTTCAATGTCAATCACGTCTCGCGGATAGACGTTGAGTACGCCGCCCCCGGTAGCGACGGGAACGACTGGAGCACGACGCTTCAAACGGCTTACACGACTCCCGAGCCCGTTCGCTACTACAAGGTTCACGTCGGCGGAGAGGTGTTCAATCTTCGCTCAAATCCGGACGATCCGGTGATGAAAGTGTTTGAGGACGTTTATAAGAACGCGATCAAGACCTGAGGTGGGCTTCCGCTTCGATGATGCGAGCACCTTTCACGTGAACATTCCGCCCTGCTTGGGCGGTGGTGTTCGCTCGTTGCTCAGTCCCGAGACATCCATGTTCTATTCGATGTTCGGAGCGGTCGGGGTGGTCGTTGGCTTCGGCTTCGCGTTCATTTACCGTCACGACCGTGCCCCCAACCATGCACTGAGCTTGCGTCGTTATCCGATCGTTTCTTGCCATGTCCAAGCTACACACCGATCTACGAGCCCTGATCCGACAATCGGGTATTCCCCATGCTGTATTGTCCGGATGGTCGGGCGTGCCGATTCAGTCGATCCGCAACTATATGAGCAAGAACGGCCCAGCCCTGGGCGTTAAGCGAGCAGAGGCCGTAGCGGCCGCCCTAGGCTACGAACCAGTCTGGAAGGCGCGCATGCGATCCTATATTTCCACCCAGACCGGCTCCTCCTTCGCTGCGTTGACGCTCTCTCACGTCGCGCGGGAGTTTCCTAATGCGCCTCAGCTCGTCATGGAGCATGCGGGGGACATTGCGCGGCCGCGGGAGTTGCATCCGGTGTTTTATGGCAGCTTCGACTGGCATTCGTGCGTGCATGGATACTGGCAGCTTGCGACATTGCGGCGATTGTTTCCCGATCTGCCGCAGCGGGCGGCGATCGAGAGCCGGTTCGATGAGGCGCTGACGGCCCAGAAGGTCGCGGGGGAGATGGCGTATTTCAATCGGCCGTTTTCGCGGGGGTTTGAGCGGCCGTATGGGTGGGCCTGGCTGTTGAAACTCGCGGATGAGCTTTTGCGGCACGATGACGAGCGCGGGCGGAGGTGGCATGCGGCGGTGCTGCCGCTGGCGCGATTGATCGCGGGGCGGTTCGTGGAGTTTTGCGCGAAGGCGGTGTATCCGATCCGCGCGGGGATGCACTCGAACACGGCGTTTGCGGCGACGCTGGCGCATGCGTATGCGATTTCGCACGGCGATGAGGCGCTGCGAAGCGCGCTGGAGGCGAGCGCGCGGCGGTGGTATGCGAGCGATGAGAACTGCCAGGCTTGGGAGCCGTCGCTGGATGATTTTCTTTCGCCGGCGCTGGTCGAGGCGATGTGCATGCGCACGATCCTTCCGCGCGAGAAGTTCGCTGATTGGCTGGGGCGGTTTCTGCCGAGCTTGAGCGCCGGCGAGCCGCGGACATTGTTCGAGCCGGCGGTGGTGAGCGATCGCAGCGAAGGGAAGCTCGTCCACCTGGATGGACTAAACCTTTCGC
>JBPCJT010000245.1:0-23322 GCA_051005015.1 Gemmatimonadaceae bacterium
TTCACTGCCACGCGGAGGCTGGAGCAGCAGGACCGAGAGGCCGGTGGGTTGACGGGACAGGATCACGACGTCAACCGACACCACGAGCCTGTTACCTGTGCGTGAGGGAAGTTCCTTTCGCCTAGCCATGGAATGACGATTATTATTAGCTGGATGACAATAAAATAGCAGCTTTTGGGAAAAAAGCGCCTCGTTTCAACCGCTTGTTTGCACCTTGCGCGCCACGATTTCCGCGCAATGTCAGCTATTTCGCTTCGGAAACCGCCGAGCGCGTGATGCCGGAGCCGAACGCAGCAAGTAAGGGTATGGTGATCGGCAAGCGGCCCGTGATCGCCGCCGCTCCGACAAGCGCGCGTGCAGCCGCACGCTGTGAAACGGGAAAGCCGCCCCAGGCGACCAGGTATGCGGGCGCCGACGGGATTTGCTGAAGAAGGTAGGGGTTTCCAAACGCCACGACAATCGGCTTGCGGCCGCTGGCAGAAAGATCCCTGGCAAGATCCGCGAACGCCCGCGGCGCGGACACGCTTGTCGCAGACCAGGCGTGCGAAACGTATGAGCTTATAACCGTCACCTGGGCGGAATCCGCAGCTCGCAATACAGCTTCCAGGTTCCCCGGAGAGTCCGCATTGACATATTCGGATCGCACGCTCCTGAAAACCGCGCGAAGCTCGGCGTCGAACGTGGCACCGGCTGTAACATCCGAGCGCCGGGCAAATGTGATCGATAGAATTCGAGCATCGCGTGGAGTGCTCGTTAGCGGTACCAATCCGAAGGAATCCCTTACGAGCGTAATTGACCGCTCGGCGACCGTACGCGCACTCGCGGCATGCACGGAATCGCCGACTATGGCGCGCACGCTGTCGACGGCAACGAACCTCGTGCGAGTGAGCCCGAGCCGCTGCTTGGCCGCTAGGATGCGGCGAACCGATCGATCGAGTCGTGCTTCGGGATACCGTCCACTGGTAACGCCGGCCACAACAGCATCGATGGTCAACGCCACGTCGACGGGTTGAATGAGTATGTCGGCGCCCGCGCCCACAGCCCGTATTGCCGCCTCGCCAGCTCCGTAGCGGTCGAGTACGCCACGCATGTCCATCGCGTCCGATATGATGAGTCCATCGAAGCGAAGTTCATCCCTCAAGAGCCCCGTTAAAACCCGCCCGCTGAGTGTGCCCGGGTCACCCGACGAATCGAGCGCCGGCATGGAGCCGTGAAAGGACATCACCGCGCCCACACCGCTCCTGATCGCCGCCTGAAAGGGGACCAGCTCCAGCGAATCGAGCCGCTGGCGAGAAACGTCCACCACCGGGAGCGCCAGGTGCGAGTTGATCTCGGTATCGCCATGTCCCGGGAAGTGCTTCCCAGTGGCGATCATGCCGTTATCCTGCGCCCCTCGAATAAATGCGCCACCGAGCGCGGCGACGAGTCGCGGATCCTCGCCATACGAGCGCGTGTTGATCACCGGATTAGCGGGGTTGTTGTTCACGTCGAGGACTGGAGCGTATGCGACGTGAATACCGATGGCACGGCCTTCGAGGGCAGTTACGCGTCCCTGCGCGTAGGAAAGCGCCGTGTCACGCGAAGCACCGACTGCCATCTGAGGCGGAAAAACAACCGCCCCACCAAGATCGTATCCTCCCGGAAAGAAGTAGCCACCATGGGCGCGGTAGCCCGCTCCCAATTCGAGGTCGGCTCCGAAAAGGAGCGGCAGATCGCTCATGCGCTGCATGGCGTTGAGCTTCACCGCGATTTCTACCGGAGAGCCGACGGAGATGGTGAATCCGCCAACCTTCTCCCGGGTGATGTGCTGGCGGACGCGTACCCATTGGGTCGCATCGTCAGAGACGTAATCTCCCCAGATGGTTGGCCAGACCATCTGCGCCGCCTTCTCACGCACCGACATGCGCGCCAGAGCGTACAAGGCCCAGTTCGCCTCGGGCGGCACAGTCTGGCGTGGCGGCGAGCCAACGCATCCTGAGGCCGCGACAAGCAGCAGCGAGCTCCAACGCGCGCTGCTCACGCGGGACAACAGCTTATTCCGGCTGGAACCTCACCAATCAATGGTGCCCTGTTTTGTGGTGTCGACCTGCTCCGTCTTGCCCGTCTTGAACAGGAACCCTTCCATGTTTTTCAACAGGAACGTGCGCGCCTGCGGATCCATGAGGTTAAGGCCGTAGTGATTTATCAGCATTGTCTGCTGCTTGAGCCACTCGCCCCAGCACACCGTACATATCTCGGCTTGAGCCCGGGCACCCGCCGCACCCGGAAAGGGCGGGCGATCGAAACCCTCGCGGGTCAGGTTGCATCGGGTGCAGGCGATGTCGGGCATGGTCGGGGCTCTTATGATCTTGCGTATTTCACCTTTGCGAGCCCAACAAGCTGGAGCAGCCGAATGTACGCCCAGCCAATGTCGAACTCGTACCATTTCGCATTGAACTTCGCCGAGTGCGGGTCCGCGTGATGGTTATTGTGAAGCTCTTCCCCGCCCAGCCAGATCGCAATCGGCGAGATGTTCCGACTCTCATCCTTGACGTCAAAGTTGCGATAGCCCAGAGCGTGACCAACGCCATTGAGAATCCCCGCTGCCCAGAATGGGATCCAGAGCATTTGGGCCGCCCACACCAGGGGCCCTACAAAGAAGCCAAAGAGATAGATGTCGACGCCGAGCATGACGACAATGCCGAGCCAGTTCACACGCTCCAGGACATAACGCTCCAGCCAGTCGCTCGGCGTTCCCTTCCCGTACTTCTCCAGAATGTCGGGCTGACGCACCGCCTTGCGATAGTACAGAGCGCCCTTGATCAGGATGTTGCGTAACCCCTCGATCAGCGGGCTGTGCGGATCACCCTCTCGATCGGCGAAGGCGTGATGTTTTCGGTGGCATGCGACCCATTCCTTGGTAACGATGGAGGTCGAGAGCCAGAGCCAGATCCGCATTGGCACCTCGATCACCTTGCTGAATGTGACGCCGCGATGTGTTTGCGACCTGTGCAGGAAAAGAGTAACACATACGTTGGTAACGTGACCAGCGACGATGAGAAACAGCACGGGCTTCCACCAGGCGGATGCCCAGCTCGCGAAATCTGGCATTGTAAGTTGAATCTCCCTGACCTGAAAAGAATAGCCCGCTATCCGAAAATGGTGCGGGCTATTGAAGCTATGCATTACGTGTACCGGACTCAACGGGAGCCGGCGGAATCACGGAGCACGAGAGCAATTTACCCCCATCCCAAACTCCGCGTCCTCATTGCCCAGGGGCCGAATTATCGCGGTACAGCGCTCTTCCCCCCTTCCAACGTAGCTGGTGCAGACTTCTCCGGCGGCGGTGCTTCACCCCAGGTGTTATTCGAGACGTTCCAGTCGGGCACGGACGGATCGGGCCACAGTCGGACGCCGACCACCGGCTTTTTAACCGCAATGGCCGCGTCGTAACTGTCTCCAGCGGCCCATATTAGTACAGGGAGCCTGGTATCCATCGAAGTGCCGTCAGCGAATTTGAGGCGAAGCGTCACCGGGAAGGGTATCGATGTGAGCTTGCGCAGCGAAACGACAGCAAAATTGCCGTCTTCACGCTGCTGCATGGCCACCGTCTCTAATCCGATGTCCAGCACGTCGGTTGAATAGAAAAAGCCCCGCCAAAACCAGGCGAGATCTTCGCCGGAGTAATTCTCGATGGTCCGGAAGAAATCGGCTGGAGTCGGGTGTTTGAACGCCCAGCGGCGTATGTACTCGCGGAACGCCATGTCAAATTTTTCGGCACCCACCACGTGGTTGCGAAGGGCGAGCAACACTGCGCCGGGCTTCCGGTAGCCGATCGCTCCAAGGGCCGCCGGGTTGATACGGTCAGCAGCAGTCATTAGAGGAGCCTGAATCTTGCGGTTTACCACCTGCTTCCAGTTCGCCAGATATTGGGGCCACGAGCTGCTCCCCGCCGACCGTCGCTCGTTTGAAAAAGCATTGATGTACGTGTTCAACCCCTCGTCCATCCACGCGTACTGTCGCTCATTCGACCCCACGATCATGGGGAACCATGCGTGTCCGTGCTCATGGTCGATGGTTCCGAATGCTCCCTGCGGCTCATCGGCGTAGTGAACCATCACGAACATCGGGTACTCCATTCCCCCCACCGGTCCAGCGACGGAGGTGGCTTGCGGATAGGGGTAAGGGTAAAAGAGCTCCGAGTATGTCCGAATGCTCCACTGAGTATTCTCGGCGGCGTTCTCCCACCCTTTTCCTGACCGTGGCCAGGGATAATAGGCCTGAGTGAGGATACCATTCCAGCTCGTCGCATCCCAGCGGAAATCCGGAGCTCCCGCCCAGGCGACATCGCGCACATTCTCTGCACGAAATTTCCAGGTCCTGGTGCCGGAGGCGGGTTTCGGCCTGGATTCCTGCTCTGTGATGATGCGCGTCACATCCGCCGTTTTAGCGGCTTTCTCGAGACGGGAGCGCTGCTCGGCGGTAAGCACATCCGCAGGATTCTGCAGAGTGCCGCTTCCCGCGATCACGTATCCCGCAGGCGCTGTGACCGAATATTCGAAGTCTCCGTACTCGAGATAGAACTCGCCCTGGCCGATGTACGGCTCCGTGTTCCATCCACGCACGTCGTCGTACACTGCCATGCGAGGGTACCACTGCGCTATCTCGTAAAGCGTACCGTCTCGCCCCATCCGGTCGGAACCGTGCTCGGGCACCAGAAAGGCAAAGTCCATCGCGATGGTGAGCTTACCCCCGGCGGGCGCAAGCGCCGACGGGAGATCTATGCGCATCATGGTGTCATCGATCTGGGAGCGCGCCGCCTTTCCATTCAGTGTCAGGTTGGAGATATCGTAGCCGCCCTCGAATCCGCGAACACCCCAGCGGGAATCAGCCGGAAAAACCGCTGAACCCTTGCTGTTCGGACGATACAGGTTCTGGTCCAGCTGCAACCAGAGGAAGCGCAGTGAGTCAGGCGAGTTGTTGGTATATGCAATCGACACCTTTCCGCTCACGCGCTGTCGCGCGGTATCCAGCGTCACCGCTATTGCGTAGTCCGCTCTCTGCTGCCAGTAGGCGGGGCCCGGTGAGCCATTCGAGCTACGATACTGGTTCGGAGCGGGCCAATCCGTCCCGTCCAACCGAGCGAACGGGTCATCAGACGCGGTGCGGACATCCGAAGCCGGCAGGGACCCGGAACCGCGATCTGCCGGGACGAGAATCCGCTGCGCCGAGTCCATGCGAACCGGCACGTTCGTGTCGGTAGCCTGCTGCCGCGCGCACGCGGCGAATGAGAATGCGAGCAGAATGAACGAAGTGTGTTTCACTGACGCCCGCCCATGGGAATGATGGTTAAAGCCCTGTTTTCCAGACTCTCGTACTCCACGACTGCGATCCTGTGCGCGTTGGTGTCCGCCACGTAGGCGAATTTCTCGCCGCACGCGACACCGCCGGGCTCGTGAAATCCTCGTACCCAGGTATCCGCCCGGCGGGTGAACGGGTCGACCCACTTCAGCGCGTCGTTGTACGAGTCGGCTATGAGCAATCGCCCATCGCGGTGCCGGGCGATTCCCTGCTGATGCTGCATTCGCACGGCGTCGCCACTTCCGTCGGTATCGCCAAAATCGAAGAGACCCGTACCTATCACCGTTTCTACACTGCCGTCCTCCTCAATGTCCGCCACGCGCACGGCGCTCGATTCGGCGTCGGCAAAATAAAGCTTGTTTCCATGAGCGAGAACGCCCATCGGCTGCGCTAGTGCTGCATCGAAATGCTGGCCGTCGACGATGTCTTCCCGCTGGCTTCCGCTGTGCCGCATGCCGGTTCCGGTGTCCAGCTCGACCGACCAGATCTGGTGGACGCCCGCCATGGCGATGTAGAGTGTTCCGTCCGCGACCGCGACATCCCAGGGCGACGACATGGCTCCGGTGTGAAGATCGGCTGTGTTGCGAAGCTGATGTCCTGTGCCAGTTAGGGTACGGATCTCGCCCGACCCCAAATCCACCGTGCGCACGGCGTGATTCCCCGCGTCGGCGACGTATAGCGTGTCTCCGTCAATGGACATTCCCTGGGGCGAATTGAAAGCACCCTCCATGCCGTCGCGGAATGCCGGCTCTCCGGTTCCAACCACGAGCTCGATTCGCGCGCTCATGCCATCGCCCGAAAGCCTGCCCACCAGAACTCGATGGTGTCCGCTGTCAGCTATTGCGATGCGCTCGCCATCGAGCTCGATCTTGCCGGGATACCGCAATAATCCAGGCGGGATTGCCGGTTGGTCGAGCTTTTCGGCGAGGTGCGTTCTTGCAAGCTTCCCGGCTGAATCGAATGCTTCGGCGAGCTGCTCGATCAGGGGGCTCAGGCGGTCGGCAGTGAACTCACCAGAATGGCCTCCGAGCACTCGTCCGGTGGGGTCGACTATCTGAAGCGTCGGCCAGGCGTTCACGGCGTAGCTGCGCCACACGCGAAACTGGCGATCGTTGAGCACGGGGTGCGCCACCCCAAGCCGGATTACGGCCTCGCGGATGCGCTCCGTGTCACGCTCCGCGTGGAACTTTCCGCTATGCACGCCAACGATCGCAATCTCGCTGGGAAAGCGCCGCTCGAGCTCCCGCAACTGCGGGAGGACGTGAATGCAGTTGATTCAGCCGTATGTCCAGAAATCGAGCAGCAGGATCTTACCGCGAAAGTCAGCCAGAGTGAGCGCTCGGCCGCCAGTGTTTATCCAGTCGAGCCCGTAAGGAAACTCGGGTGCCCTTACGGATGGTTGGCTCATGGTCGGCATCTGGGTAATTGCTGAGAAGATACCTGGACTATCTGAAGAGGAAAGAAGCATGGTGGGCAGTCCGACAAAACCTCCATCGTCATTCACTCTGTCTCCCTACTTCGAGGTATTTAACACCAGCGGTGTCGCTTTGACGTGGAGGTTGTGTCCAATCCGAATGCCGGATATGCCATCGGTGTAGATGGCTCCCTTCGCCAGCGAGCCAACATGCTCTCCGTTAACCATAAAGCGAACGGAATCGGAGCCGACATTGACTCCAAGCTTGTAGCTTGCCTTGCCGGATGCGTCCGCTTTCGGTATTCCATCCGCCGCTTTCCACGCAATCATGTTCTTCGTGCCCGCCCCGTTGCGCGTCTTCACCAGGTACTCGCCCGTACCGCGCACCATAAAGTAGCTGTACCTGATGCCGGGCTGATCGAGAGCGGAGCCCCCAAAAAATAGTCCGAACGATTCCGGGTGAGCTGGAGCTTCCATCTGATCGATAGTGGTCTCCAGCTTGTACGTGCCTGACGCGGTATTCTTCGGAGAATAGACGATGTGATGCGGGCCGCTCCAGATGTGCCAGCTGCCGTTGTCATCCACGTATTTCACGTCCGTGATTTTCTGGTTCTCGCCGTCGGTGCGTCCCATGAAACCGGCTGGAACGCCCGTCCCACCCCGAGCAGCGGCGTCGGGGTCATCGCGCATCTCCATACTGTCAGTACTTGGCGCCATCACTGGGGTGTCCCCCATGGTCGTATCGGCGGAGGTATCATTGGTTTTTGCCGAGCAACCCGTTGATATCAGAGCGAGGGCCACGGCTGCCATCCGAGTCTTCATGGAATTCCTGGAAAGGGTGAGTGGTTAGCGCACAAACAAATCCTGGATCTTCCAACGAGGTTTTCGGCGTCGTCGAAAGGGCCAGCGAGTGGTAACGTCTTTCGCAGCGACGCAAGCTTGGCTTACTCGCGCGACTCGTTTCCCCATGACCCAGGAATCTACGAGTCTACGAATTTCAGATGCCAATTTCAGAATTACCAAATACTAATTACGGAATGCCTCTTGCAATTTTCGTGAGTGCGCGCGAATCTTGCCGTTGTACTCGCGCGTTCGTGTCCGTGTGCTGCACCCACAGTATCCTCGTCATCCAGGAGAAGAGCAATGGCGACAGCATCCAAGTCGTCCCGTGGTCGTAAGCGCTCGGCGTCGAGCGCGAAAAAGGCGTCCACCAAGTCGTCGAGCAAGACGGCCGCCAGGAAGTCATCGCGCAAAGGCGCAACCAAGAAAACACCGTCCCGCAGCAGCAGGAAAACCAGCCGGAAGTCCGCAAGCAAATCGGCCTCACGGCGGAGTTCGGCCGCGAAAAAGAGCAGCGGCGGCGCTCGCAAGAGCGCATCCAAAAGGAGTGCAGCTAAAAAGCGCTCGCCGAGCCCGAAGCGCAAGGTAACCGCCGTCACGCGCGTGAAGCGCGTCGCGCGAGGCGTCGTGAAGCAGGCTGGGAGCGCCATCGGAACGGCTACGGATTTCGTGAAGGACACTTACGACAACATCACCTGACCCGCTTGCCAATTCACCAGGCGATCACGGGACAGCGTTCACGCTGTCCCGTTTCGCATTAGCCCTGCCATGACGACGCGTCTTTCGAGGCATCGACACGTCTGGGATGTGCCTGAAGCCATTCGCGCACAAGCGTGAATACACCATCGCGGCCATAATCCACCGTGACAACGTGTCCGCATGCATTCAGCCAAACAAGCTGCTTCTCACCTGAGCCGAGGGCCGCGTGCGCATGCTCGGCCACTGCTGGCGAAATGCGGTTGTCTTCACGCGATTGGAGCAGCAAGGTGGGAACCAGGATTCGCGGAAGCGATGCCCGCGCCACGTCCGCAATTCTCGACAGTTCGAAAAGGAGTCGCGGTGTGGACGCACGATACGACAGCGCTCTGGCGCGCTCTGCCGGATCATGAATGGATCGCTCGCTGCCCGGGCCCGCCAGATACACCGTGCTCGCGCCGAGCGCCCGGTGCCATCGCGCCACGCGTCGTACCGCCGGCGGCATGTCCAGATACGGGGCTATCAATACCAGCGCCCCAATCTCGCACCGCTCCGCCGCAAGAATGCTCGCGAGCGCCCCGCCCATTGAAAGACCCACAATGCTCACATTCGTGTACGAATCCAGCATTGCTCGCAACTCTTCTCGCGCCGACTCGAGCCAAGCCTCCGAGCCCGATGCGGCGAATTGAGCCAGAGTGCGCCCGTGCCCAGGAAGCAGCGGCGCACGCACGGCGTAACCGTGCGCCAGGAGGTCGTCGGCCAAATACCTCAAAGTTTGCGGCGTATCGCCAAAGCCATGCAGAAGAAGCACCGCGCGGTCGCAGCGAGCGTCGTCGTTGAATATGGGCCCGGCGCCGGTCACTATGCCGCCTTCCCCGAGGGGCAATCGAGCGAGTGTGACACGCTCGAGCCGCCGCGCGGAATAACTCCTCCAGCACAACGCCAGTGCGATTGCGGCACCGACAGTGATTGCGGAAATTGCCGCTGAGAGAGACATTTCGAAGCGAGGCTGTTGGGGTTGGTCCTCAACGCGTGACGTCCCCTGCGGGGAAATGCTGCATGAAACGTGAATACAGCTCGCCGAACATTCGCTGGCAGAATGTTCAGCACGTAAACAGCAACCGCGAAAAAGGGGAGCCGGCCTGGCGGCCGCACTCCCCTTTCCGGCTTCATCCCCCCCACGAGGATGTCGCACCCCTCACACTGCACTATCCTTTCTTGCCAGTTTCGTGCCCACGCCGCAGAATTAGTGGGAATGACACCTTCCCGATTCAGTACTTTGTAAGCCCGTCTCAGATCATTAATTACTTGATTGCCGCATCCGCCACCGGTGGCAGCAGCGGCATCCCGACAGCGGCATTCTTGCATTGCTTGGTTGGTGCCACATGGCCAGCTAAGTGCGCATTTCCTGTCTCTGACGCTCCTCGTGAATCTCGATCGGATTGGGCCGCTCCCTATTCTCGATCTTTGCCATGAGGCGATCGAAATCTGTTACTACCAGACCGCTTCCTTCACGACGCACCAGACCTTCTGCGGTGAAGCGAGTAAGTACGAGAGAGATCGACTCGCGCGTTGCGCCGACGAGCTCGCCCAGAAGACGCCGGGAGAAAATGTGAGTCGCGCCCGGCGCGTCCGCGCGTCGCTGGGAAAACGATCCGTTAGAAAGTGCGGCCGACCCTCTCGCAACAGGGCCTTCGCGGCTGCACTCGAGCCGTATGAGGGAAATAACCAGACGCTCTTCCACTGTAAGGGTGTTATGCTCTCCCTGTTTCTGCAGCAGGCTCGTTCTCTCGGAGACGATCTGACGTACCAGTGCCATTGCGAGCGGTGGCTGTTCACGCATAAGGGCGCCGAAGCTGGCAGAGCTCAGGTGAAGTGTCTCGCTTTCTTCCTCGGCACGCGCCGTACTGACATAGCGAAAGGCGTTTTGCAATCCCTCGTCACCGAAGGTCTCGCCGGGAGCGGCAACCCAGGGAACGAACTCTCTCCCAAGCGCGAGTTGGCTCCGAAGGACGATCTGGCCGTGCAGGACGATAAAAACGCCATACGCCGGAGTGTCGCGCTCGTATACTGTAAAGCCCGCTGGCCATGTGGTCCGCGCGGCGAACTTCGCCAGGGAGTCGCGACACGCGCGCGACAATCTCGAGATTGCCTTCAAAGGAGCTGCCAGCAAATTCTCCCTCGCAATGCTTGAGGACAGGGCACAGGGCTCGGGTGCGAGCGTCCACTGTCGCTGATACGTCGTTCGCGAGCTGTATTGACAATTGCTCGTGTGCCCAGGGCCATTACCGCTAGCGAGGGGCACGTCGCTACGGACTACAGATGATTGCAAGGCGCGGGCCGTGGTGCTTGAATCACATTTAGGTATTAGATTAGCAAATCTTTTTTTGACACGGTTAGACGGGAGGCTAGTGGTGCTGCCTGTGGTAATCCTTGGAACGGACACGTTCCTCGCCGCATTGCCGGCAAGCAGTGGTGAGTTGGCTCGCGCTTGCAGCGCTGCTGGCTTTGCGGCGGCCATCCCCGCCGCCTGGGGCGATGAGATTATCGCTACCGCTACGCTCCAAATTCTCGCGCGGCGCCCTGAAGGTCCTGCGATTCTGTGCTCCTGTCCGCATGTGGCCGAGAAGCTGCTCAACAGTGGAGTGCACTTGAACCCGTTTCTCGTTCCGGTGGAAGCTCCACCGGTTGCGGCCGCACGATACATGCGAGCTCAGTTTGGAAGCACCCCAATTCACGTCACATATGCCGGTGGTTGTCCGGCCGCCGCCATGAGTTCCGACATCGACGCCAATTGCACGCCCTCGGAACTGTTAGGTCTTCTCGCCGAACGTGGAGTTATGCCGTCTGGACAACTGGAGGACGCCGAAGCTTCTCCAGTAGTCCGGCGCTTTCGCTCGCTGCCCGGCGGTGCACCTGCGCCTCAAGCGCTCTGGGCGCAAAATGGACGGAGGCTCGTCGAGCTGGACGCTGGTGATTATTCCTCGGAGCTGGCCCAACGGCTGATCGCTCGCGAGCGGGCGCTCTTCGATCTTGCCCCGCGCCTGGGCTGCGTTTGTAGCGGCATGGTAAATGGCGGCCCGCCCACCTCAGCCCGGGCGGCAGTCATGGCGACGGAGCCGCCTCGTGCCCGTGGGGAGGTGCTGAACCCAAGCCTGCAAGTGAACGTCGAAAGGCAGATTCCGGCTCCACCTCGAACGTTCATGGCGCCGACACCCCCGGAATCGCACCCTGCCTATCGGGAGTCGGTCGCACTGAGAAATGCGCGTGCCGGTGCGAATGCACTGGGGACACTTGGTGAATTGACTCTTTCCCGGAAGCGAGCCCGCACACCTGTGAAGCTCCGCTCCGCGGCGTCGGGCAGCGTGCCGGTGATTCGAACGTCCGCTGGTACGATACCGCGCGGCTATCTGGGAGTGCGACGCCATCCTCTGTCCGAAGAAACATCGCCGATTCAAGCAGACCCACCAGTCACCATCGGCAGTGGAGATAGAGAAGTTTTTCTGAAAGCTGATTTGCTCGCCGATGCAGTCCACCGACGCTCCAAGCCGCTTTCGGTGAACGTGCCCTTCCCAGTAGGCGCTGCCTACCGTGTTCCCGGCCCGCCTTCGTTAAATGCAAGCCGGCTGCACGCAGCCACGATTCTGGCTCTGGTGGCGGCGGTGATGGCTGTGGCTGTCTTTGTGTGGTCTTAGCTGCCGCGCCCCATTCACGGGTCTCGGGATCGCAATGGCGGCACCGGCGCTTTTACCGGCCTTCGCTCGGGATACTTGAAGTCACCGGGACGTGGCTCGCGAGGAACGGAATCAGGGGCGCCTGACGCGTCGGAGGGTTCCTCGCTGGTTGCACGTTTCTCCCGGTTATCGGGAGCGGGTGAATTTGTAGAGGCGCTATCCCTCCGCACGGTATCTTTTCCCTCCGAACACGCACCAAGAGCAATGACGGCCACCAGCTTCGCAGCGCGGTTACTCATCATCGGCTGAGAGCGCCGAAGCTATTGCATCGTGTAGACGCATCTCGCGTCCGCTTCCCTCGCCGGCGCGCACCGCCGCCAGCGCGAACTGGTTAAGCATCTCCGCTTCCATGAATGGCTCCGGATCGCGCACTCCGAGATCCGATAGCGCGCGCGCAGCAAGTTGCCGGAGCAGCACGCGAGTCTCTAGAGCAAGACCACGAAGCGACGCCGCATCAGCCGGCGGTGGCGGCAGCTTGGCGCTCCTGCTCAGCGGTCCGGCGTGCGATGCACGAAAAGACGCCATCCGAACGACGAAGGATCCCGAAGTATGCGGCTGCACTCCCTCGACTACTCCCTGCCGCTGCAAAGATGCCAGGAGTTTGACGATCTCCGCACGAACTATCGCGATTCCGTCAACGCTACCCTTGCCGCGGCCAGTTATTACAAGTACCTCGCCCGACCCGGATGCCTGCTGCTGGCGAAGCCATGCGTTAGCGCGTGTACGCGCGTCCATGGCTGTAGGAAGGCCTGTGCGCAGGTTCAAAGTGCGTGCCGGGCCGAAGCGAACCTCGTCCAGAGCGCGATGCAAAGCCTCGGCCGGCGATAAACTGTCCTTCATTTTGCCGCGTCTCGCCGGAGGGCCTGCCGGAGCACTCGGCCGTCCAGTCTCTCTGTCGGCTGGGTGTCAGCGATCCATGCCAAGGTCGGAGCCATGTCCACAACCCGCACGAAAGTATCGTAGCGGCCAGTGGCAAATGGAGGCCCGTAGAAAATGACCGGCACATGCGCATCGTAATCGTGCGGCGACCCATGCATTGCGATGGGAACGCCATAATCCCACACACTGTAGGGCCGCAAAGTTACCACTAGCTCCGCCGGCATGTCTTGGGGAATCGAGTTGAACCAGCGCCGAGCGATGGCGTCACGAGCGGTGTCGGCGGCGAGTTTGTGCACGAGATCCACACGGAGCACTGCGGGGTGCGCACGTGCCTCCGCCGCGAATGCTTTCACTGCCGCGTCGGCCTCGGCGGGAGCCCGCCCGAACGCCGTTCGGTCGATGAAGAGCATTCCGAGATCGAACCTGAGCGCGGAGGTGTCGAGGCCCTTCGCCGCGAGCGTCCGGAGTTGCTTCTTCAAGATGCCGGAAAGGTCAACGCGCCGAGCGCCTTTCCGCAATTCAGGGAGAGGCGCGACGCCGTGATCTGCCGTGAGAGCGATTACGACGCGTGCGGAGTCGCGGATCGAATACAACGTGTCGACGAAGGCTCCCAGCGAACGGTCGAGTCGCAGTATCTGGTCATGGATCTCCCTCGAGTCGGGACCGAACTGGTGTCCTATGTAGTCCGTGGCGGAGAGCGATACCGCTAACACGTCCGTGTGCGCATCATTACCAAGGTCCAGACTGCGCATTCCAGCAAGAGCGAACTCGAGCGTTACCTCGTCCAGCCATGGATAGTTCGGAAAGAGCTGAGTGGCGCGGGACGTGTCCGCCGGCAAGAGATGCGGAAAGCTGAAATCCTTTCCTCCAGATTCGGCGGCAATCGAATCACGTTCCGGATAGGAGGAAGCCGCTAACAGTGGCTTCCACGGGCGTCCCGCCATCCTCGCCGGGAGCTTCCTGTCGTTGAAGGCGCGAACCCATTCGGGCAGCGTGTCCCGGTAGTAAGTGCTCGTGGTGAAATGACCGTTGCTCGCGTACCAGTAGGCACTCTGCCTGGCCCGTCCGAGGGGAAGAATGGCTCCTCTGTCCTTGCCGGATACCGAGAGCGCTCTCGTGGATGGGGTTCTGGAGCGAAGCCAATCCGTCAGCGTGCTACCCCGAAAGCGGAAGGGTGATGCTCCAGCGCCTTGTGCGCCGATGAGCGGTGTTTGGGCATCCTGCACGCCAGCGTTATTGCGGACGATTCCAGTGCTGCGCGGGAAGCGCCCCGACAGTATGCTGGCGTGCCCGGGCGCGGTCTCGGTGGTCGCGTGATCGTGATAAGCGTTTGTGAACACCGCGCCACCGCGATAGACGCGGCCCAGTCCTCCCGTGAGCTGCGCACCGTACCGCTCGAAGTACTCCGGCAGAAGCTGGTCGACCGTGATCACGACTATCAATGTCGGGACGAGCTCCGCGCGGACCTGCGGCTGCTGTTCTCGCGCCACCTGCGATTGTGCGTTGACACGAAAAACGAGGAAGGTCGAAAGCAGGAAGGCGAGAAGCGATCGTATCACAGTCGAAAGGGAGTAGGGAGAATTATTTCATCCAATAGTACACACGGTCATAGCATTTTACTCCTCGTCGGTTCTTCCGTCGAGTACGCCAGACGTGCATCGCTGGAGTGAAATGAGCGCTTCGAGCTCTGCATCGAAACGTTACAGAGGGGTTCATTTCGTAGCATGGAGAAACCCAAAAGAGACGCTTGGGAAACTGATAAATCAGTGTGGTAACTGTTTTTACCGATACACATTGCCAGCTCAACGCTCGGCGCGGTCCCTGCGAGCCGGAAGCGTGGCGCCAAGCCCGTGCCTGGTGTTTTGCGTCAACGTGTTCTGGAGGTTTTCCAATGTTCTTGCGAAACAGTCTCGTTCAGGTATTGCCTTACCATGTCCTCCGTTTGACGTTAGCGCTCGTTGTCGGATGCGGTGGTGGTGGGGCCGCTACCGGCCCGGACGACGCGCAGCCTGACTCTCAGCCCATTCTGGCATCGGTTTCTCTGGATCCGCCTGCTTCGAGCGTTGCTATTGGCGGCAGAATCCAGATGGCGGCAGCCTCCTTGGACGCGAGCGGCAGGGGACTCGTAAACGCGCCTTCCCCAATTTTTTCCTCGAGTGATCCGTTAAAGGCGTCCGTCGACTTGCTCGGAGTGGTAACTGGTATATCTGCAGGTACCGCCATCATCTCCGCTTCTGTAACCATGGAAGGAGTAACCCGGAGCGCGACCTCCACAATTACCGTAACATCACCGGCCCCTCCGTCACCAGCCACCCCGCCGACTCCTGCCGCACCACCAGCTCCGCCATCGCCTCCGGCGCCTCCGCCGCCGCCACCACTCCCGCCACCGGCACTGGGCAGCGCCATCGTGACAACGCCAGGCAGGGTGTTTTCCCCACCAACGGTGACGATCTCAGTTAACGGAACCGTGCAATGGCAGATTACCGGCGAACGGCACAACGTAACCTTCACGGGCGCGGTCCCTCCTGGAGGGAGCATTCCGGACGTCAGGGATGTCTCCGTGTCGCGCACCTTTGCCACCGAGGGCACATACAACTACGAATGCACGCGCCACAGCGACAAGGGAATGATCGGCACGGTGATCGTGCAGGCACCGCAACCGCAGCAGCAGACATTTTCTGGCCTCACTCTGACCCCGAGCTCCGCCAGTCTGGCTGTGGGTGCCCAGATACAGCTCACGGCGACCCCGGTCGATCAGAACGGATTCGCGATTCAGGGAGCTCCGTCCTCCGCGTTCAGCTCCAGTGCGTCGGGCGTTGCCAGTGTGAGCGCCTCGGGTCTTGTGACGGGCATTTCGGCGGGTAGCGCTACAATCTCGGCATCGCTCACGATCGCTGGTGTTTCCAGGACATCAACTGCTGACTTTACGATAGCGCAGACCTCCGCCCCACCTGCTCCGCCACCACCACCGCCATCGGCGAGCATTACAGTTACGACTCCCGGCGTCTCTTTCAGCCCTCAGACCGCGACGATTCCAATCAACGGCTCCGTAACCTGGCAAATATCTGGGGCCACGCATAACGTGACGTTCTCGGGTGCGGCCCCGCCGGGCGGCAATATACCGGACGCCAGAGACGTATCAGTTACGCGTAACTTCCCGCTTGCAGGCTCGTACAGCTACCAGTGTACTCGCCACAGTGGCATGACCGGCAGCGTGATTGTACAGTAGACGCGAACTCAACGGGAAGGAGAAAAGCGGTCATGAGCCGAGCTTCTAGTCGCATGGTGGCTGCCATTGCCATTGCCACGCTGCCGATCAGTGAAACGCACGCGCAGTCGCTATTGGACCGGCCACCGAATCTCTCCGGTGGCTGGGTCGGGGGCAGTGGCACTCTGTATTTCAACTTTTTGCACCGATTTACCGAGAGCGGAGAGCCGGAACACAAAGTCGCCAACGTCCCGACTTTTCTTTTCGCGGCAGGCCTACCATCGCACACGCTCGTCGGATTCAACTACGCAACAAATTCGCAGCTGGCTCCCAGGTATCCCAACGAGTGGGAGTTCTTCGGACGGTTCGCGCCTTTTTTGCAGGATGAAGGTGCACCTGTCGATTTAGCTGGGCAGGTAGGGTACAACCTCGCGGCCGAGGGGGTCGATGGCGAGCTATCGCTGGCCAGGCGCGTTGGTCCAGCGAGACTCTTGTCTGCAGCACGCGTGCTCTCCGATCCCTTTGAATCCGGGAAGACGCGTTTCGCACTCGCGGGCGGAGGAACTATCCGGCTCGGACGGTTCTTCGCGCTTGCTGGGGATGCAGCATCGCTCATGAACCGGGAGGAGGGGGAGCTGGTCGCGTGGAGCGCGGGTCTTCACATCGCGATTCCACTCACGCCGCATACGCTGTCGTTGCAGGCCGCGAATACCGTCACGTCCACCTTGCAGGGAAGCTCCCGTGGAACGGACGATGTAAGATACGGATTCGAATTTACGATTCCGCTCACGCTCCGGCGCTACTTCGGCGGGAAATCAACCCCCGAATCGCCACCCGCCGCGGCTGACGTGCCGCAGCCAATTGACACCGCGCAAGCTGAGGATCCGCCGACGCTGGCAGACACCTCGACGCCGTTGCGCGCACCAGCGCAGCCGGTTGCGAGAGACACAGCGGTCTCTGTAACACCACGCGACACACTAGCCGCGGTAGTACCCAAAACGCCTACCCCAGCGCGCACTAACACGAAGCGAGCCGTCGTCAACGCGGGAATCCGGAACTTTGCCTTCACCCCTGCCAGAATCGAGATCGCGGCAGGCACCACTATCCAGTGGAGAAACAATGATCCTGTCGCCCACACCGTTACTGCCAACGACGGCAGCTTCAACTCCGGATTGATAGAAGCCGGGAAGACGTACCGGCGGACGTTCTCAAAGGCGGGAACTTACAGATACTACTGTCTTCCGCATACGTTCATGAAGGGCATAATCGTCGTGCGCTAAACCCCCAACGTGCATCGGCAATCGCACGACCGCGGGCATATTAACCAGGGCACCTCACAACCATATTCCGCAATGCAGCCCAAGGCACGAAGTGGAATCGCATCAGTAGCGCTTCTCATGATCATCACGGCCGTCGCTCTATCCTGTTTTTCGGAGAGGTCGGTGACGACAGCTCCGGTCACAGGGGAATGTCAAGTTCCCATTAGCGCGACCGGCTCGACACTCGTCGCAATCCGAGACTTCAGGTTCGTGCCCGCCCTGGTCCGAGTACGCGCGGGAGAGAAAGTAACCTGGGTTAACTGCGACCCGCCCGGTACTGAAGCGCACACCAGCACATCAGACGGCCCCGCCTGGGATTCCGGCCTAATGGCGCCTGGCGCGGTCTTCACGCGTACGTTCGATCAGGCGGGAACGCTGCCGTATCACTGCGAACCGCATCCATTCATGACTGGAAGCGTGGTGGTGGAATAGGACGGCAGGCGACGAACGATGGGCAGGGACGTCACTTCCAGACCGAGATTTCCTCCAGCGTGCGTCGCCTCAGATCTGGGACACGGGCCGTGGCGGCTGGGTAACCCACCGGCATTACGAGAAACGCCTTCTCATTCTCGGGACGCTCGAGCAACGTGGCGAGAAAGCCCATTGGGCTCGGCGTGTGGGTGAGCGTGACAAGGCCCATATGATGTATCGCTGAAATGAACAGTCCCACGGCGATTCCGCACGACTCCTGGGTGTAATAGTAGGTCCGCTTGCTTCCATCAGGTTCGATACCGAATAGCTGGCGGAAGACCACCACAACCCATGGCGCATCTGTCAGGTGCGGCTTGTTCTGGTCGGTGCCGAGGGGCTCGACCGCGTTCAGCCAATCCGGAGGCATTCTGCCGCTATAATTGGCGCGTTCCTCTTCCTCGGCGGCATCGCGGATGCGGTGCTTGAGACCGCCTTCGGATACTGCGACGAAGGTCCACGGCTGCTGGTGAGCGCCGCTTGGGGCAGTACCCGCGGTTCGGATGGCGAGCTCGATCAGCTCGCGCGGCACGAGCTCGGTGGAGAAGTGGCGCGTCGTGCGGCGCCGGTTCATCTCATCAAAAAAGTCGCGCGCTCGCGTCAGCGAATCCCGGATTGGGATGCGGGCGAATTGGAGGGGAATGAACGGATAGAGGCCACGTGAGGCGGCCGCCGCACCGTCCTGGGATGCGTGCTCAGCCTCTTCGCCACCACTCACGGCTTCCGTGCCGGCAGCAGCTCCTTTCGTCCGTACAGCGCACCGCCCTTCATTACCATTCGAATCCGCCGCGCATTCGCGATATCAGCGGTAGGGTCCGCCTCGAAAACCACGAGATCTGCGAGCTTGCCAGCTTCGAGAACCCCAATGTCATCGCGCCGCATCGCGCGCGCCGCGATGACAGTTGACGAAGCAAGCACGTCAGCGGCCGGTATTCCCGCTGCCTGGAGTGCCTCCATCTCGCGATGGACGCTTGGTCCGTGCGCGGTGCCAGGGTTGCCAGCGTCGGTTCCCATAGCGATCGGTATGCCCGCCTCGTGCATGCGACGGATGTTGCGAATCGTTGCTTCGCGCACACCATGTTCGAACCGGCGCATACGTTCCACACGTGCCGAGCGGTTACTGGCGGGAAGCGAACGCTCGAGATTTGCGCGAGAGGCCGCGTCCACGCATTCGAGGGGATAGCGTGCCGCTGGCGAGCGGCCCTCGAACACGTCGAGATAACCTTCGTAAACGGTAAGAGTGGGAATCACGATCGTGCCGTTCCGCTTCGCGAGCGTGATGAACTCATCATCGATGAGTTCGGGGGCCACACTGTGCACCAGCACCGTCGCGCCGGCCTGCAGCGCCTCTTTCGAGCGTGCGAGCTCAGTAGCGTGCACAATCAGTGGCAGATTTGCCCGCTTCGCTTCCTCCCCCGCGGCCATCAGAAGCGCGCGAGCGCGTGGTTGCGCGGAATCCGGAAGCTGCAAATACCACACTTTAATCGCGTTCGACCCAAGGCGAGCCATAGACCGAACTGCGGCACGGACGGTGGAATCGTCCTTCATGTGCAGGAACTGCCGCATTGTGGCTGTGTTCACCCAGTGATCGACGGTGGCCAACAGCGGCCCCGAGGCGGCGACGCGCGGCGATAGCAGCTCCCTCTCCTGTTTTTTGGACAGGCGCAGCGTCCACGGATAGCCGCCAACATCGAATACACTGGTGACGCCCGAGCAGAGATACGCGCGGTTGAATCGGTCGGGGTGATCCTGAAGTGCGGCGACAACAGAGTCGTAGGGAAATTGTGCGCGCACGTCAAGGGCATCGGGCCGTCCGTCAACCCAGCCGGTCTGGGAATAATGCACATGGGCATCGACGAGCCCGGGTGTGATGAACATGCCCGTTGCGTCAACCGTCTCAGCCTCAGCGGGCGCCTTGCACTCCGCCCGCGCGCCAGCGCACACGACCCGCCCTCCCCGCACGACGATCGCCGCATCAGGCACACCTGGCTTGCCTGGATTGATGAGCGTGCCGCCAGTGAGGACGACTGGTGGAGGAGCGGCGCCATTAGGAAGATCGAAGGCAGTGCTGACCCCAATCTTCCACCCACCTGGTTTCTTTAGGAAGACGCGCTCCGATATTCCCTCGCTCGTCTCGCCACCTTGCGTAACGCGGTAGTGGTACGTGCCGTAGACCACGCCGGGAGCGATGGAAACCAGGCGGAGATCGCGCGCGACAAGAGTGTCGGGCCAGGTCGAGTCGCGCCGGGCAGACCAACTCGCGAAGCCGAGCTCGAGTCCGGCAGGGCCATTGCGCGCGAGCTTGTCGGTTTGGAGGTAGTAGGAGAGATATCGCGCACGATCGCGCTTGTGAATTGCGTCTATGTTCGCTTCGAAAACCCGGCGTGCCTCAGCGGTGTCGGAGCGCGGTGTTTGCGCGGCGGGGCGAGCACTGGTCGCAGCGACCGCGATGAGGGCGAATGCAAGGTAGCGCATGGATGGGAAGATGAAGTTTCTCTCCCGCGGCGCAAGCGTGAACAGCCACGAACCAAACCGGCTTACTTGTAGCACCGAAAACGCAATGAGCCGGTGAAGTGCCAGTCTCAGTGGCCAGTGTCGGTCTCAGTCCCGAAGGCCATCGCGGGGCTCGTGTCCACAACCGGATTCGACGGGCTCATATACTCCGCCGGATGGCTCAGTCAGTGTTCTAGTCGCGGTCAGAATCCCACAGTAATTCCCACCTGGTACGTTATGAGATTTGCCTTGCTTCTGATGGGCGTAAAGGAGATGGTGTTGTCAGGGTTGTCCGTAATGCTACCCTCGCGCAGGTATTCCGCGCGTCCATTCCCGTGATAGCGCGCTCCCAAATCAATAGAGACGGGCTGCAATCCCTTTCGCACCGGGATGTACAGACCGGCCGCCCCGGTGTAAGCGAACGTAACATCGTCGAAGTTCGTGGTGCTCAACAGATCTTCCCCTTCCCTGTCTCTTCCTTCCAGCGACGATTTGGTTGCAAAATAGGACAACCCGACGCTGCCTGTGACATAAGGACGCAGCATTCCACTCGGAACCATGATCTGCGGTCCGATACCGGCGAAGAAGATGCTGTGGTCGGTGTCGAGCTCCACCTCGATTCGCGGGAAGGGACGAAATCGTCTGGTTTCCTGGCCGTAAATTATGTAGCCAAGGTCAGCGCGGAGGGCGACCGGGATCCGCCGGCCAGGCTTGAAGAGCAAATGCGCTCCAACTCCTCCCCCAACGTCTATTTGCCGGTCGAACTCCCCCAGCGGCTGGGCGACCATGAGGCCGATTCCGAAGAAGGATCGGCTCGGAGTCGTGCGCTTGCGCATGAAGTCTCCCTCCAGTACCTGGGAATGAAGACTGGGCGCTGTAGCAAGCAGGGATGTGACTGCGAGGACGAATCTTGAGCGCATAATTGTTATTGGTAGGGACCAGGAACCAGAGAAAGGTCCAAGACCCAGAGCCAAGGGCTCAGGGTTCCAGGATCAGGGATCAGCCAGGAAATCCTACGTGTTCCCGGTTCCCGGGATTCTACCTCATAGCCGGCACTTTGTTACGGGGCGGGGGCGCGGTCTGGTGGATCGAGATCCGTGATCAGGGTTTTTCCAAGCTCGGCCGCAAACGCTTCAGCGAGCGCCCGCTCTCTGCCCAGTACCCGGCGAGCGGCGACCAAATGCGTGAGAAAATACTCACCGCGTTTTGAGTCGAGATCATCGTATCGGACGCCGGCGCCACTGGAGCTGGAATGGATGATTCGGTTGCCGCCGGCGTAGATGGCAACGTGGTCCACGAGCGACCAGTTCTGCGCGAAGAACATGAGATCGCCGGTGCGCAAGGCGCTTACGCGAGGCGTTACGGAACTTCCTGCCAATGCCATTTGCCGAGAAGTGCGCGGTAGTTTGAGGTCATGCCGTGCGTACACATGCTGCACGAATCCCGAGCAGTCGAAACCGGTCGCAGCAGAGGTGCCGCCGTAGCGATAGCGCGTGCCCAGATAATCGTCGGCGGTGTCGATTACCCGCGCGGCTGACGCGGAGCTACCGGGTGAGCGCGTCGAGCCCCGGTCACCCCGCAATATGCGGGCGCCGCGTCTCTCGCGCTCGTTGCGGGCGACCGATTCGGACCGCCGATTCGAACGAGATGTGCCACCGCCAAAACCGATCGTGATGCCAGCGCGATATTCCCATTCGGACTTGAATCCCGCCAGAAGCACCTGATTGTCGCGAAGTGGCATTCTGTAGCGAGCGCTGGCTTCAACGCCGAGCAAGCTGAGGAGTGAACGGGTCAAACCTGCCCCATAACTCCAGGTGGCGATGCTCGTGTCGGGCATTCCTTGCAATCGCAGACCGTGTCCTCCGATTCCGACGAACGCGTTGGGTGAAAATCCGGCGAACAGCACAGTCAGCACCGGAACCATTCTGAAGGGTGCTACCACCACATCAGCATCGGCCGTCCACGCTCCAACGCCGAGCCTGGGGGGTTGCTGCTCCCCGAAATTCCCATTCTGCGTAACGTGAAGACCTCCGCTGAGGCGCAGCCCAATCGGTCCTGCGTAGCTGGTAAAAGCCAGGCCGCCAAGCTTTGGCGCGCCGGGAAGCGCGTCATTGCGCGCCACGAAGATCCCCACCGCGTTCTGCTGCTGCGCGCTTGCAAGCGTGGTGAAGAGCATTATTGCCGGCAACAGAGTGGCACTGCGAATCGCGATCATTTGATGTCCGGTGAACGGTTGCTAACCGGAAAGGCGAATGTGGTGCCCAGCTTGCGGCGCGGGCACCTCGTTGTCACTTCGACACTTAAGCGGAACGTGTCACGCGGGCTCGATTGCGGTGCCCACACATCCGGACACGTTTTCGTCGCCGGCTGGGGACAGACGCGCCATGGAGTCAGTCACCTGCGCTCGATATTGCCACATGGCTGGTCTTGCCCCAGGCAAGCTGGTGAGCGCACACTACGCACGGGATCATCGCACCCTTTCCGAGGTAAGCAGCATGCGCCGAGTTGGACTGCTCGTGTTCGCCGTTGCCATTTTGCACGCGCCGGCTGCAGCGCAGATAGCCAACGAGCGCTTGTTCTACTACACGGATACCGAGGACAGCTACGCGAGCTTCGTAAAGCACATCGATCAGATCTCCATCGTTGCGCCCGGCTCCTATACCATCGATAGCCTTGGCATTATGTGGGGAAACATTGACCGCCGCGTGCTCGATCTCGCCAAACGCAATGGCGTCCGCGTGATGCCGCTCGTCATCAACGAATCATTCCACCAGCCATCGCTCAGCCGGCTCCTTGCCGATACCGCAGCCCGCGCGCGGTCAGTCCGGACCATGGTTGATCTGTGCCGGCAGCATGGCCTCTGGGGCCTGCAGTTCGACATTGAAAACGTGAGCGTGGCGGACCGCGATCGCCTCACCGCCTGGTACACCG
>JBPCJT010000246.1:0-5905 GCA_051005015.1 Gemmatimonadaceae bacterium
GTATTCCGCCATCCCCTCAGCGAACCAGAGAGGCAGGTTCACCTGCGCGAGATTCTGCAGACCGCCCCCCGCCTTGCCGCGCGCAAAGATATCGTACTGGAACTCGTGCACCATCTCGTGCGTCAGCACCTGCTCGAAGCTGCCGTAGTCCCCGGTGAAAGGCATGAGGATGCGATGCCGTAGCGCTTCCGTTACTCCTCCAACCCCTTCGCCGAGATCACCGAGCACATTGTTCTGTCCGAAATCGCTGCGGGAAGCGTACAGGACTATCGGCTCCTTTTCGCGGAATTCGTGCTGAAAGATCCGGGACAGGCGCCCGTGCGCGCGCTCCGCCATGCGCGCGGCATCTCGCGACGCCACTTGCTCCGCGGGGTAGTAGTGCACCAGGAAGTGCTCCGTCTCGATAACCTTCCAGTCGAAGTGGTCGTACTGCACCTGATTCTTCCCGAAGTACTGCTGCGCGGGCAGCGGGGCCGCGGCAAGCGTAATCGCGGCAAGCGCGTAAACCCAGGACGGTCTCACGGTCGGGCTCCTTCTCGTTCGAGAGGAATGACCTCGGCGTCGCTCCAAAGGCGCTCGAGCTGGTAGAAGTCGCGTAATGCGGGGTGGAACACGTGTACGACAAAATCGAAGTAGTCAAGGAGAACCCACCGTCCCCGTTCCATCCCCTCAACATGATGGGGTGCGATGCCCTCTTTCTTCATCTCCTGCAGAACATGTTCCGCGACCGCCCGAACGTGCGTGTCGGACGTTCCGCTCGCGATCACGAAATAATCCGTAGCGGTTGAGATTCGGCTGATATCGAGGACAACTATGTCGGACGCCTTCCGGTCCGCGCAAAGCACGGAGGCGCGCTGGACCGGGAGCGGTGTGGCGTGAACGGTTGAGTTAGCCATGCATGTGGGCGTCAGTGGGGTCTATTCAGCGTTGAACTACCGGAGCGCGAAAAGGTTCCCTGGACATTGAAACCAGAGCAAAAAACAAAGTAGGCTGCGTCAGATCCAGTAAAACAACGCGGTGCCAGGCATTAGCCTAACACCGCGTCGTTCAGCTTGCACCCGGCACCGGACTGACAACGCCTCGCCGCCGCACATATGCCAATGCCCCGTGGTGCTACTGCTTGATCACCCAGACACGGATTTCCGGCTTTACCTCTGCATGCAGTTTTATCGGCACCTTGTAAACACCCAGCGTCTTGATAGGCTCATGCAGGTCGATCTGACGCTTCTCTATTTCGAAGCCCTGGGCGTGCAGCTGCTGCGCAATATCCGCGGCCGTTACCGAGCCGAAGAGCTTCTCCTCCTCGCCCACGCGCGCCGAGAATGTAAGTGATACCTGCTCCAACCTGTTGGCAATGGCCTGCGCCGCGGCGATTCGCTCGCTCTCGGCAGCTTCCAGACGCACCTTCTCCATAGAGATGCGCTTCTTGTTGCCTTCGGTTGCGAGAAATGCGCGTCCTCGAGGAAGGAGGTAGTTTCTGGCATAGCCTGCCTTGACCACCACTACATCACCCGGCTTGCCAACGCTTTCTACCGCTTGTCGAAGAATTACTTCCATAATACGCTCCAGACGGACGTTATGAGATAGGGCGCGCCCTGGCGCGCCAGTCGATCCAGGTATCCACCAAGCCTAATCCCAGCGCGGCAAGCATCGCCGCCGTCGCCACTACCGGTGCCAGCAGCACCAAGCCAATTACTGCCAAAGTTTTCGCAACGCGTCCACCCACCCACACGCGGGTGGCCAGCCATGAAATTATGCCAAACCCGCGCAGCGTGTACAGCACTCCGAACAACACCAGCAAGTTCCACCCAACCGCTCCCAGTGACGACAATTGCGGAAGCAAAACGATGCACAGCCCCGCGACGAATCCCCACACCATCTGGTCGTTAAAGCGGAATTCCCGCAGTGGCGCGAGAGCGGGCCCCATTCGAGATCTACTCAATCGATGGTACAGCCCCCACGCCAGGGCATACGCCGCAAGCGACTCGAGCATTAGGAGAGCGGGGTATAAAGGCGCGGCACTCCTGGACCACTGGTGCGCCTGCGCCACCAGCGCCTCAAGCGCCTTCCGAACCGCGGCGGTTTTTTCGGCTCCCTCCCTTGCCGCGGACAGGCTGACCTGCGCGTCAGCCGCCATGGCGTACAAGTTCGTTTTCCGGGCATACTCGTTGACGAACACCCGCTGCACCTGCTCGGGCGTGCGGCGTGAAACGAGAAGCATGACGAATCCCAGCACCAGAGCCAGTCCTCCCGCCGCCAAGGCCCGACCCAAAAAACGCTGCGTTGGAGCTACCAGCGAAACCAGTCCAAAAGTTCCGGCCGTAAGAAGCGCCCAGGAACGCGTGACGTCATTATAGGCCGCAGCAGCCTGAGCGGCCGGTGGCCTCGTCAATCCCCACGTCGCCAATCCTACCCATAGAGCCGCGAGGACGAAGCGGCCTCCGCCCCACCATCCGGCCAGAAAACACGCGGCCAGCGAAGGAATCAGCAGAACAATAGTTTCGGCGATGGGCAGGAATGCGAAGAAAACCTGCGACAGCAGGAGGAACGCCCCGAGAGCCAGAAGAATTCCGCCCCATCCCTGCTCGCGAGACGCCGGCGCAGGGCCGTTGGTCGGATTCACTTCAGTACGCCTGCTGCCCCTTTATGTACGGAAGCAGGGCAAGGAATCGAGCTCGCTTTATTGCGGTGGAGAGCTGCCTCTGGTGCCGGGCACCAACTCCGCTCAGCCGTTTGGGAAGGATTTTGCCGTTGTCTGTAATGAAACGTCCAAGAGAACGATCATCCTTGTAATCGACGAAACGCACGCGGGTTTCGCAGAACGGGCAGCTTTTTTGTGGACGGCGCATCTCAATCCTCCTCGTCGTCGTCGTCGTCGGCCCGAGCCGCGGCGGCCGCCATTTCTTCTTCGGTCATGGGAGGCGCCCCCACTTCGTGCTCGTAGAGCGTCACGAGATACCTGACCACTCCCTCGTCGAGCTTGAGCGCGCGCTCGTATTCCGGCAGCACGGCAGGTTCGGCCGCAAAGCGTGCGACCACGTAGTAACCGTTCTCGCGCGTTCCGATCTGATACGCTAGCTGCCGCCGCCCCCACTGGGTAAGCTGCATGTCGCCCTCCGACACGCCTAGTAGTGAGTTGAAGCGGCTGAGCTTTTCCTGGATGGCGGTGTCTTCGAGTGCGGAATCAAAGATGTACACCACCTCGTATTGGCGAGGCACTGTCTGGCAATCCTCCCTGTGGTCGTGGCCGCCCCCCGCGGTTGCCAGGCGGGAGGAGGGATACAGTATACTTGCGGACTCTCAAAGCTAATCAGCGCAGCGCGTCTTGCAACGCCCTGGTCGTCCATTCCACAATTACGGTAGCGGGGAAGCGCTCGTCACTGGGGAACTGGCAAGCTCATCACCCCATAACTGAATGGAGAACTGATGCTGAAAATAAGTCTGCAGGTCCTGACTGTTGTTGCATTCACGGGTGCTGAAGCCGCGGCACAGTTTCCCGAAGAAGAAGACATCGACGTGAACGCGTCGGCGGCCTACACGGCCATCACGACCACCCCCCTGGGCGCCCTGCCTTCCTCGATCAGCGGAAGAATGATAGGCAAACAGCCGACAGGCGTGACATTGCGAGCACAGTTCGGCCACATGGACGAGCAGGGCCCCGTCTCCTATCGGGTCCTGGCATTCGGAGCTGACATTCCCCTGGGACGCGGAAGTGTCGGTCTCAAGGCGGGGTTGCTGGACCTAGCCTGCGATGATAGTGAGTTCAGCGACTTCGGAGTCGAACTGGACTGTAAGGGCACTGTCACCGCGGGCGCGGATTGGGGCCAGGCTCTGTTGAACAATTCGTTAAACGCCGATGGGAGCACTTCCGTGGTGCTTGGTCTGGATGCGACGCTCGGTTACGGGACGGGCGATGTGCTGAACGCGCGCTTTGACGACGGCTCCAGTCTCGAGATCTCGGCAACTTCGGTGTCCGCCAGCGTCGGCCTTCCACTGGCCCTGGTCGCCAAGAGCGGAAGTGCAACAGTAGTCCCCCACCTGACTCCGAGATTTGCTTACGGCAGGGAGAACGCGAAAATCAGCGCTACCGGCGATACATTCTTCGAAGATGAGGAAAGCACGGAGAGCGGAACGAGATTCATGCTGGGTGGCGGCGTTGATGTGTTCTTCAGCGGAGTGGCAGTGAATGTCGGATTTCAGAAGGTATTCATCAAAGACGGCAAGACGTTGATCGGTGCGGGCCTCTCGTACAGTTTGCGGTAGGCGGGGGAGGCGGCAATCGATCGCCGTCTAAACGTTGAATCGAAACAGCAGCACGTCCCCATCCTTTACGAGATACTCCTTTCCTTCGGCGCGCACGACGCCCTTGTCGCGCGCGCCCTTCCATCCGCGCAACGCCACGAACTCCTCGAAGGCGACAGTTTCGGCGCGAATGAAGCCGCGCTCGAAATCCGTGTGAATGACCGCCGCTGCCTTGGGGGCGGTGTCTCCGCCATGAATGGTCCAGGCGCGAACCTCCTGCTCTCCCGCCGTGAAGTACGTGTGCAATCCGAGCAGAGCATAGCCTGCGTGAATCAGACGGTCGAGTCCGGCGGACTCCAAGCCGAGAGATGCAAGGAATTCGGCGCGATCCTCGGGTGGCAGCTCTGCCAACTCGGACTCTATCTTGGCCGAAAACGTTACAATCTGCGCCGGTTCGCCGCTCGCGTTCACAGCTTCTCTGAGGGCGTGAAGATGCGATCCCTCCTCACCCATCAACTCGTGATCCGTGACGTTGGCGGCGTACAGTACGGGTTTGGCCGTGAGCAGCGAGAGAGGTGCGAGAAGCGCACGCTGGTCGGCGCTCAGCCCTCCCTCCCATAATCCCTTTCCTTGGCTCAGCACTGCGTGCGCGCGTTCAAGGGCCGGTAGCTCATTGAGCGCCTCCTTGTCGGCGGCCTTGGCCGCGCGCCGCGTGCGGTCCAGCCGTTTTTCCACCGTGGCCAGATCGGCGAGAGCCAGCTCGAACTCGATCACCTCGCGGTCGCGGACGGGATCGACGCTCCCCATGACATGCAGCACGTCCGGATCGTCGAAGCAGCGAACCACATGCACGATCGCGTCCGTCTCGCGAATGTTCGCCAGAAACTTGTTCCCCAGTCCCTCTCCGGAGGACGCGCCCTTTACAAGTCCTGCTATATCCACGAACTGGACGACCGCTGGAACCGTGCGCTTGGGCTGCACAATCTCCGCAAGCCTGGCAAGACGTGCATCGGGAACTTCCACTATCCCGATATTCGGCTCCACCGTGCAGAACGGATAGTTGGCAGCGTCCGCTCCCGCTGCCGTGAGCGCGTTGAACAGAGTTGACTTGCCGACATTCGGAAGACCGACGATACCGAGTTGAAGCATGGAAAAGCTGGGGAGTGGAGAGTGGGGAGGGGGAAAGAGCTGGCGCACAAGTTCTGGAGTTCGGGATTTCGCGGGGCTCGAAGTGCAAGCCGCGGTTACTCCTCATCCCCCGCTCCCACCTCCCTGGTTATGCACATTCATTGCCTTGTCAATTCCATCTCGAACCCAGATTTCCGATGCGTCAGTCAGTCGCGGGAGTAGATCAAGGATTGCATCGCGCTCGTGTTTTCCGAATGCCGAGAGCACGAAGTCCGCAAGATCGCCTATTCCGCGTTCCGGCTCCGCCGGATGCACCCCGACGCGAAGCCTCGCGTACTCTCGCGATCCGAGCGCCTGCTCAATGCTCTTGAGGCCATTGTGCCCGCCGTGGCTGCCGCGGGCGCGCAGACGGTAGCGTCCGACTGGCAGCGCAACATCATCAACTACGACGAGTAAATCTGTCGCGTGCGACCAGTTCGGCCGGCGAAGCAGCGGCCTTAGTGCAGCACCGCTCAGGTTCATGAATGTCTGAGGC
>JBPCJT010000247.1:0-4199 GCA_051005015.1 Gemmatimonadaceae bacterium
GCGGTGACGCTGCGTTGTCAGGTCTGATGGCGTATCTGTCGTGGTATGCGGTGCACGCACTCGGGGCCAAGGCGTAGCATTGACATTTGCGGCGGGGCAGGGAGCACGTCCGCTTGAACGCGTGTTGCGGGGCCGGTAGCTTCCGTCTCGCACATCGCACCGTCGGCAGCTTGTCGCGCTCGGGTGGCGAAATCGGTAGACGCGAGGGACTTAAAATCCCTTGGGCCAAAGCCCATGCGGGTTCGATCCCCGCCCCGAGCATGTTGCAACACAACGACTTACGCTGTCGGAGGACTGAGCTTCCGGGCCACGAGGGGCGCGTTTGGTCATAGTTTTGGTCATATCCGCGCGGCGGGAGTCACTATCGGCCCATCAGCCCGTAAGTGGCGCTCACCATCGACGCGTGTGCCTCGGCAGTGCTCCATCCTCAGCCCTCACCGATCGGCACGCCGGCGATCTTGCAGAGTTGCGCTACAGCATCCGAAGGGAGCTGGACTGTTCCGCCGTTTTCGTCGATCGGGATTATGCCGATCATGTTTGCCGACTGAAGCGTTGCGGTGGGGTGCTGGAGGCCATCTTCGATCTCGCCATATGGACCGGCGATCTCGAAACGAGAGAGCTGCGACTGGGCTCCGACTAGCTCGGAGACCGCCCGCTTTAGACTTCCTTACCGATCGCCGTCAGCTCTTTTGTCGCGGCTGTCGCATCCTGCCCACCACTCGCCAGCGTTGCCGCCTCTTGCCTGATTGCCCAAGCCGCGGGGCCCTCCTGGTCTTTGGCGGCCAGTTTGGCGAGACTCGCCAGCGTTGCCGCCGGCATCCCTTTGACGAGCTCTCGCATGTGGACCGCGCGCGACGGGTTTTTGTATGCGGCCTCGCGCTCGACCATCACGGGGCGCTTCGCCAAAACATCATCCCACGCCTCCTTTACGTGAGCGAGCATTTCCCTATGGGCACGGTCACATGCGGAGCTGGCTTCATTATCTAGCTGTTGCATTTCCTTGCCGCCCTCCGCGGCGCACCGCATACTCCCACGGGGGCGATTGGATTTCCTAGCCCTTGCCCACTGGCGCCGGAAGTCCTACTGTTGCCCACTCGCAAGCTCGCCCAATCGCGCCAGGCACGCGCGCTGCTACTCGAGGAAGATGCCGTGATCTCAGCCACACCCGGCGTCACCTCGGTCATGCGCCTCGCCGCCGCTCTCACGATTGTCTCCGGACCTTCGTTCTGGACGAGCACGCCTCGCCCGACAACGGCGGCCCCTCATGTTTCCGCGGAAGATGCAGTCGCCGTAGCTGCGGAGCCGAACGACAATCGACTGCCGGCCGGAAAACTGGTCAACGGCATCCTCACCGTTCGACTCGAAGCGCGCGAAGCGATGTGGTACCCCGAAGGACGAACCGCCCCTGGTGTCCCCGTCTACGCTTTCGCGACGAGCCGCTCCGCGCCAGGGATTCCGGGACCGCTCATTCGCGTTCGCGCGGGCACCGAGATCCGCGCCATCGTCACCAATTCGCTCAAGCAGCGAATGACTCTCCGTGGACTGCAGGATCACAGCGCCTCGGCCCTCGACACCATCGAGATCGCGCCTGGCGCCGAGCGCGAGATCACGTTCAATGCGACCATTCCGGGCACCTTTTACTACTGGGGCAGAACCGAGGGCAACCGCGAGGGGCCGTCGCGGCTCGCAGACTCCCAGCTCGCGGGCGCATTCATCGTTGACCCGCCGGGCGCGAACACCGATCCACGAGACCGCGTGATGGTCATCTCGCTATGGGAAGACACGCTTCGCACAATCCCTGAGCCCGCTTACAAGGAAGTGTTCGCGATCAACGGGCTTTCGTGGCCGCACACCGAACGCCTCAACTACACCGTCGGAGACACCATACGTTATCGGCTGATCAACGCCACAGCCGCGCCACACCCGATGCACCTCCACGGTTTCTACTTCGACGTCACCTCCAAAGGCAACGCCGTTCGCGATACGATATACACCGTGCGCCAACGCCGGAAAGCTGTAACCGAGTTCATGCCCCCAGGCACCACGACCGCTTTTACATGGGTTCCCACGAGAGCGGGAAACTGGCTCCTCCACTGCCATTTGATTTCTCATATAGACGCTCATCTGAAGCTCACCTCGAGACACTCTTCTTCAGGCGTGCACTCCGGCAACCACTCCGAGGAAGGCATGTCGGGCCTGGTGATGGGGCTGCACGTCTCGCCGCGCGCAGGCGGTGTGGCAATGGCACCTGATCCCGTCGCGCAAAAACAATTGCGCATGTTCGTCGATCAGCGTGACAATGTCTTCGGGAAGGATCCCGGGTATAGCTTCGTTCTGCAGAATGGACCCAACGCTCCTGCTGCCGATTCGGTGCAGTTCCCGAGCTCGACCGTGGTTGTGACGAAAGGAGAACCAACGGCGATAACGGTCATCAATCGCACGAAGGCACCGGTCAGCGTCCACTGGCACGGCATCGAGCTCGAGAGTTTCTACGACGGCGTCGGCGACTGGAGCGGATGGAAAAAGAAACTCGCGCCACCGATTGCGCCAGGCGACTCGTTTATTGTCCGAATGACCCCGGACCGAGCCGGAACTTTCATCTACCACACTCACGTGGATGAAACGATTCAGCTTTCTTCCGGACTGTACGGTGCGCTGATCGTGCTGGAGAAGGGGGCGAAAAGAGATACGACCGAACGGCTCTTCCTGATGGGTGACGGCGGACCAGTTCGTGGGTCGCCGTCATTCCTGAACGGGACAGCAACCCCGCCCGATATTCAGCTCTCGTCCGGAACTCCACACCGTCTGCGCTTCATCAACATCTCGGGTGGTCCGAGCAGACGCGTGCGGCTGATGGCAGATACGACTCTGCAGAGATGGCGTGCCGTCGCGAAAGACGGAGCGGATCTCCCGACAGTTCAGGCCAATATGCGGCCGGCTGACCTGCAGCTCGGCCCGGGCGAAACGATGGACGTCGAGGTGGCGCGAGAGAAACCGGAAGAGATGCAGCTCGAGGTAACGACGCTCGCCAAAGGCGGCGTTGTCACGACGATCAAGGTGCCGGTCAGGGTGAAATAAAGCGAACTGAAGGCCGCGGGGTACGGACCCCCGAGTTCTGGCCCGCCTCGTGACGCACATTCCGAACAAGCACCAGGTGATGACGCTACTACGGGTGGTACGCCAACCGGCCGCGCGGCACGCGGCGCAAGGCGACCACGGATGCCGACGTGGCGCCGATTGGAGTTGCCCCGCTTCGGTGGACGGTTGACGGCTTGAGAATCAAGCCGCCTCTGTGATCAGCTTTTCGTAGCTGATCGGTGATTTGTTACCGAGCGCGGAGTGCCGCCGGTGTGGGTTGTACCAGCCTTCGATGAAACGGAATATCGCGTGGCGTGCCTCGACCTGAGTTCGGAAGCGCCGCCGGTTTAGGAGCTCGCACTCGAGAGTCGCGAAGAAGCTTTCGGCCATCGCGTTGTCGTAGGCATCACCAACTGAACCCATCGAAGGACGGACTCCCATTTCTCCGCACCGCTTTCCGAATGCCAGCGATGTGTATTGAGAGCCGTGATCGGAGTGGTGAATTACTTCACTCGGCCGGCGTTGCTCGAGCGCCATCTCAAGTGCATCCAGGACCAGTTCCGTCTTGAGGTGAGTGGCCATTGCCCAACCCACAATCCGCCTGCTGAACGCGTCGAGCACCACCGAGAGGTAAAGGAAACCCGCCCACGTCGGCACGTAGGTGATGTCAGCCACCCACAGCTGATTCAAAGCCGTTGCAGTGAAGTTGCGCTCCACCAGGTCAGGAGCAGCGTCAGCAGCAGCTGATCTCTTCGTTGTTACGACGAAGCGCCGACGGCTCACACCCACCACGCCAGCGATGCGCATCAGACGAGCGACTCGCTTCCGCCCCACATACTCGCCCGCATCATTCAGATCACCCAGGATCCGAGGCGATCCGTACGTTCTGTCAGATCGCTCGTGACTCGCAATAATCTGAGGCACGAGCCTGGCGTCTCGCGTCGCTCTGGCCGATGGCGGACGTTTAAGCCACGCGTAGAACCCGCTCTTGGAGACCCCGAGCACGCGACACAAGGCCGCAACCGGGAACCGGGCCTGGTGATCCCTCACGAACCCGAAGATCCGTCCGGGATCGTGCCGGTCTCCCTTGCGAACCAGGCTGCGGCTTTTGACAAAATGTC
>JBPCJT010000248.1:0-13229 GCA_051005015.1 Gemmatimonadaceae bacterium
AAGTGGGGGGAGCGCCGTCAAACGGGGGGGAGACGGGAATCGGGAATCGATCGGCTCGACGAATACACTTCGCCGACCCGATCAGGCTTGCAGTATTATCCACGCGCTCCGGGGTTGCCATTCCCGGTTCCCGATGCCCGGCCTTATTTGTTTGGCGCCTCTCTCCGGTCGAGAACCTGCCCCATCACCCGCATCATGTTCTCTCCCAGAACCTTCCTGACGTCGTCCTCCAAGTAACCGCGGTCGAGGAGCGCTTGCGCGATGCGTGGCAGGCGCGTCACATCTTCCATTCCTTCAGGCAGAGCGCTCACGCCATCGAAGTCGCTGCCGAGGCCGACGTGCGCGACACCGGCTACCTTGGCTATGTGATCGATGTGATCGATTAGAACGGACAGCGGGGTAACGGGAAGACGGCCGAACGCCAATGCGCGCATTTTCCGGATCTCCGCCTCCACGCGTGTGGAGTCATCAGCGTATTTCATCCGCAGAGAATCCCGGGCGCTCGTGAGCCGTGCGTCCATTGCGGTGACCGCGGCATCGTATTTTCGGTCGATGAACGCCGAGTAGAAGTTCACGTTAACGACTCCGCCGTTCCTCGCGACGGCACGCAGCTGTTCGTCGCTCATGTTGCGCCGGTGTTCGTGCAGCGCGCGCGCGCTCGAGTGCGAAGCGATCACGGGCTGGCTGGTTGTGGCTATCGCGTCAAAGAAAGTCGAATCCGATACATGCGAGATGTCCACCAGCATCCCCAGCCGGTTCATCTCGCGAACGACTTCGCGCCCGAACGGGGTAAGCCCGCCGGTTGAGGTACCGTTCACTCCCCAGGCGGCACCCGCCCACTGATTGCCGTTATTCCACGTAAGCGTCATATAACGCACGCCGCGACGGTGCAGCTCTCGCAGATTGTCGAGGGAGTTTTCTATTGCGTGCCCTCCCTCCACCCCTATCAACACAGCGACTCTGCCGCTCTGCTTGGCGCGGCGCACATCCGCCGCCGTTGTCGCGAAGATCAGTTTATCCGGATGTCTGTTGGCGAAGGCGTGGACAGTGTCGGCGAGCTGCAATGCCCGCTCGAGCGATAAATCCGGGGACGTCACGGCGTAAGGAGCATCCACAAAGGCGGAGAAGAACTGCGCCGCGATTCCCGACTCCATGAGTCGTGGAAGATCTGTATGTCCCTCCTGCTTTCCGAATCCAGCCGGGTGGCGCACGTCCGCATTGTAGCCGTCGTCCGCCATTTTGGAAGGCATGTCGTTATGTGCGTCAATTACGTACGCTTGCCTGTAGACGCGCAGTGCTCGATCGGATACTCCCTGCAGGGCGCCTGGCATGCCGTCCTGGGGGGGAGGTGATGCATTGCCTCCCCCGGACGCGCACGCCAGGGCGGTCAGGGTGAGAAGGACGGATCTGCTGCGCATTTGGCCGGAGTGCTCCGCGATAGCGTGGACGGTGGTTTGGAGACATGCGAGCTATCGCTTACGAAAAACCTGAGCGGCCATTCGGCAGCGCGGGTAATCCCGATGCGTGGCGTCACGACCACAGCTTCGTCCGGAACGCGCTTTCCACGACGGATCGTGAGTGGTGAATTCGACAGAGAGGCACCGTCGTGAGCCCGCGTAATTCCCAGTGCCTGGCACAGCTTGCCCGGGCCATTGCAAAGATCTCGATCACGCTGGGGATGTCTCCGCCGCTCTCGCATCAGCGGGATTCCTTCAACCGGCTCGAGAGCACGAATGAGCACGGCGCTCCCGTGCCCTGTTTCCCGCGTCACCGCATTAAAGCACCAGTGCATACCGTAGATGAGATACACGTACGAAACCCCGGGCGGTCCAAATAAATGCCGGGTTCGAGGCGTTAGCCCGAAAACCGCGTGACATGCCGGATCATGCGGGCCGAGATACGCCTCGGTTTCGACGATCCTTCCGCTCGCCGTTCCGTCAGATGATTCGCACACGACTACCGCACCCAGAAGGTCCCGCGCGACTTTCTCAGTATCGCGATCGTAAAATGCGCGCGGCAGAAGCTGCCCCGCACTTGAACGCCGCGCCGGATACCCGCTTGCGGGTGCCCGCGCGGCGCTCGCTCTCATTCACCCCCTGCAGGTGTCTTTTTGCGGGCACTCGGACGCCTGCGCTTGACGGTCTTTACCGCACCTGATTCACCACCGGGCGAGACCGTTTCTGACGTAGCGGTCTTTCGCGCCCGGCTTTTGGACCGCGCCGCGGCCCGTGGCCTGGGCGTCCCACGTCCCCGCTTTTTCGCTGCCCGCTCTCCCACGCCGTCCTGGCCAGCACTGACGGGTTCATCGGATGCATCCGGCGCGGCATCGACCGAGAGTTCCTCGGCAGCCACAAACACGGGCTCGTATGAAACCGGCGCTGGATGACTCTCGACAATGCCGAGGCTCAGGAGCTCCGGCGGCATCTCTCCGGTTCCACCCCTCCCACCGGCACCGCGCGAGCGGATTCCTCGTCGGAGCGCCCCAGCCGTAGCGGCGCTTCGGCCAGCCTGGCTGGCGATCGGCGCTGGCGTTGCCGCAGCTTCCGCTTCCACCAGCTGCTGCGCGATTGGCTGAGCGCTGACGGCGGGGGAAACTTCATAATCGTCGCCGCGTTTGCGCAGGTCAATGACGTTCGCATCGTGCGCGTCACGAAGTATCCGTGTAAAGAAACGTTCAGAAAGCGTCTCACTGTCGCGGCCGAGTAGCTCGCGCGACTTATGGCGCACATCGCTGGCGCGGGCGGCCTCGCTGGCATCGCGCGTGAGCTCCGCGATGGAGCGGCGCACCAACGCGAACGCCTCGTCTCGTGTAAGCCGCTCTCCGGTCATCACCGGTTCGGCGGGCGGCACAATTGGCGAGGCTGCCACCGGCTCGGCAGTACTGATGGACTCGATACGCGGTTCGCGGGCCGCGATATCGATAACGGGCGGAGTCTCACCGCGCGCGCGATCGCGCCCACGGCCCCTTCCACGGCCGCCGCGGCTACGTTCTCCTCCTTCGGGGAGGCGCGCTGGCGCACGATCGTCGCGAGCCTGCAGGGTCGCGGGCTTCCGGCCTTCATCGTCTGTCCGCGGCGGCTCGGCCGCACGAGGCACCGTGTCGGAAGTCCTGTCGGTCGGGCTTACCTCCAACTGCCCATTTTCGAGACGCGTGAGCTTGATAAGCCCTTTGGTGGAAGCCTCCTGCACAAACCGCGAGAACTTTGACATGCCAATGTTCTTTTCGTCGAAGTTCGAGTCGATGTCCTGCATCACCTGCTTGAGGCGGTCCGAGCGCATGACATCCCCGTTCTGCTTCATTCGCGCAAGCGCTTCGACGACGAGCTCCCACGGGTCCCATTTTACCTGCTCGTCCTCGGAGGTCTTCACGAGGCCGGCGAGCGCGTTATAGCTGTAGTACTCATCGCAGCTCATTACGAGCAGATCACTCGAGGATTCCCTGATCCCCACCCCGATTACGTATTTCCCGTACTCCTTTAGCTTGAGCACCAGGCTGGTGAAGTCCGAGTCGCCGGAGAGGAGAATGAATGTTCCGATCTCGGGGCGAGTGAAGATGAGCTCGGTAGCATCGATTGCGAGGCGTATGTCCGTTGCGTTTTTCTTTGCGGAGCCGTATGCCACCGCGAAGATGAGATCGATCGAAGATTCGGTTAGCGGGACGACGTATTGAGGGTAGCGCCGCCAATCGGCGTAGGCCCGCTGAACAGCCACCTTTCCCTTGATGATGTCGGACGACAGGAGGTTACGAAGCTCGTTTCCGAGGTCGGAACGAATTCCCATCGTAACGTTGTCGAAGTCGATTAGCAGGGCCGCGTTGGGCGCGTGGTGTATCGGAGTCGAGGTGAAGTGGGCGCCCGGCGAAATCGCCTGCGGGCCGCGGTGCATTGGCGCCACGGGCGCTCGTGCCGGCGCCGTGCGTGCGTTTCGTGGATTCATGAACTGAATAGCTCTCTGTGCGAACTCACATCCGTGAGCTCATGGCTGTGTGTTCGAGCGCGACGACGCGCTCGAGCTCTCGCCGCTTCACTTTTCCGCTCCCGGTAAGGGGAAAGATGTGAAAGAAGCGAACGAGATCGGGAATGCGATAATCAGCCATCGTGTCCCGGGCGAACATCTTGACTTCTTCGCCGGTGATGACTGCCCCTTCAACAGGCACGATGCACGCGCAGACCAGCTCTCCCATGATGTCATGGGGGACGCCGATCACGCAGACATCGTCTACCGCGGGGTGCGCTCGGAGCTGGTCCTCGACCTCGCGTGGATGAATCTGATATCCCCCACGAACGATAGTCTCCTTGCTGCCCCCCACGATCCGCACGTATCCGTCCTCATCGATGATACCGAGATCACCGGTGAGAAAGTAGCCTTCCGGCGAGAACGATTTGGCCGTCTCCGCCGGCATGCGGGAATAACCTTGCATTACATTCGGGCCGCGCACCGCGATCTCACCGACCGCTTCCGGACCGTGCAGCGCGCCGGTAGTGAAGTCGACGGCCTTGACCTCCACGCCAGGAAGCGGACGCCCAACTGTAGTAAGCCGCTTTTCCTCCGGATCACCAGTCCGCGTAATGGCGACCGTGGAACCCGTTTCCGTCAGGCCGTAGGCGACGTGCACGTCGCACCATTCGCTGACGCGCCGTACCAACCCGTCCGGCGCCGGTCCGCCAGCTATCAGACCGGTGCGCAAATGCGTAAACCTGGACGGATCGAAGGCGGGGTCTCGCATGAGGAGCTGATAGTGTGTCGGCACCCCTTGAAGTACCGAAATCTCCTCACGCGCTACCAGCTCGATTACCTCAGCGGAATCGAACTTTTCCTGCAACACAACAGTAGCGCCGGCAGCCAGCGTGCCGATAAGGACGCTGAACCCAAAGATCGTGAACAACGGAACAGAGATCAAAACGCGATCCGACGGCGTCACGTTCAACGCCTCGCCGGTCTTTACCGCCGTCTCCACGACGCTCCTGTGGGACAAGCATACACCCTTCGGCTTTCCCATTGTGCCAGACGTGTACAGCACTGCGAGGCTGGAATTGTCCGTGATACCCACCGGATCGGGTAGCACGCGTCCCTTCCCGCTCGACACCAGATCTTCGAACTGGAATATACGGTCGTCGTACCAGAGATCCTCCTTTCCTACCGTGATCACATATTGCAGATCAGGCAGGTCCGCCAGAATATCCTCGAACATCTGGAGATAGTCCGTCCCGTCGTGCCGTTCGGCGGTAAAGACGATCGTGGCCTCTGCGTGGCGGAGTTGATAGCGAAGCTCGTGATAGTTGAGACGCGGATTCAGGGGGACGATGGTTGCGCCCCGCTTGGCGCACGCCAAAAGTGCGACAATCCACTCGGCCCAGTTGGGGAGATCGATGGCCACACGATCCCCCGCCTCGACTCCCAATTCGGAGAGAGCCGAGGCGAGCGCGGCCGCCCGGGTCTCCATCTGACCATATGTGAAAGACTGTGCCCCCGCTACTACCAGCGTCCGATCAGACTGCTCTCGGACACGCGACGTCATGGTCGCGGCGAGAGTCCACTTATTCGTCATTCAACCTCGGTGAGGTGTTGGGGCATGAACTGTTAAATGTAAGTGGGGCAATGGGGTACGTAAAGCGATTGTAACTACCCTCTACACTCCCATCGCCTTTATTACAACCCGTTTCGGACGCTGCCCGTCCCACTCCCCATAGAAAACACGCTGCCATGGCCCGAAATCGAGGGCACCGTCCGTGACTGGAACCATTACTTCGTGGCCGATGGTGAGGGAACGCAGATGGGCGGCCGCGTTGTCCTCACCAGTCCCCGAGTTGTGCCTATAGATGTCGGGATCCCATGGAGCCACGCGATCCTCCAGCCAGTGCAAAATGTCCTTCCAGAGACCTGGCTCGTGGTCGTTCACGAACACTGACGCGGATATGTGCATGGCGGACACGAGCACCATCCCCTCGCGAATTCCCGCCTTCGAACGACACTCTTCAACGTGGTCGGTAATATCGATTATTTCCTGCCGTTCGGCGGTGGTGAATGTGAGGTAACTGGTATGAGTTTTCATGCGCGGGGTGGCTGGAATAAAGGTGATAAACTCGCTGATCGAAATAGATTAAGCATTACAGGGCACACGTTTAATGGAAAAATGGTATGACGAAAACTTCCTGCTTCATAGAATAATGGAATCACGAAACCTTCCTACTTCATAGTCGTACGGAATTCGTGTGAAGCGTCTCGGCTTTCGCGCGCGACTTATCATCGTGCTCATCCTGTTCGCGGTAATGCCGGCGAGCATTCTCGTGCTCGGTGGAGCGGCCCTGGTGGGAAGCACGCTGCCCGTCATGACTGGTGGAGAAGCGTGGGAACGAGTCGCCACATCGGGCACCCGTCTTATCGCTTCCGCCAGGGCTGGCCGGCAGTCGGTGGAGCAGCGTGCCGCTACGGACGCGCACGAGCAGGAACTGATTGCCTCGGTGGAGCAGGCACGTCGTGTTCGCTATCTCGCGGAGCGGGGGCCCACGGTGCTCGCCGTTCTTGCGCTCGTGGGATTGGCATTTCTGGCGGTGATCGCCTCGCGCGTTGCCGCGCACCTTAGCCGGCAGATGAGCAGGCCGCTCGACGAGCTTGTGGGCTGGACGCAGCTTATCTCGCGGGGACGGGCGCTTCCCGAGAACCCCCCCCGTCGAGGGGCCCCGGAATTTGAGGTGTTGCGACGGCGAATGCGGCGGATGGCGGGTGAGTTGGAAACGGCACGCGCTCGTGAACTGGAAGCGGAGCGACTCGAGGCTTTTCGAGAAACCGCCCGCCGTGTTGCGCACGAGCTCAAGAATCCGCTAACTCCTATTCGCTTCGCGGTGGAACGCTTGCGGCGCGACGCTCCGTCGGCTTTGGCGGAAGTGGTAGATGTGCTTGGAACCGAGTCGGCTCGGCTCGAAGCCATGGCTCGCAGCTTTGCCCAGTTCGGCAAGCTGCCCGAAGGGCCGGCGGCCGATGTGGACGTGGCCGAGTTGACGCGGTACACGGCGCGCGCAAGCGTGCCTGATGGGGTTGAGCTGACTGTGGAAGTCGAGGATGGCGTTCGGATGGTTTCAGGACATCACGACGCGCTTGCGCGGGCTCTCTCGAATGTTCTAATAAATGCGGTCGACGCTTGCAATGATGGGGGAAGCGTGGAAGTGCATGTCGGTAACGCGACTCTCGATGGGGGCGCCGCGGTGGGGGTAACCGTACGAGACACCGGCTGCGGTATCCCCCGTGAACAGCTCGCACGTATCTGGGAACCGTACGCTACGTTCAAGTCCGGCGGTACGGGCCTCGGCCTGGCTATCGCGCGGCAGACTGTACTCGCGCACCACGGGACGGTGGAGGCGAAAAGTGAGGTTGGTCGCGGCACGGAGATCCGCTTTGTGCTTCCTGTTGACGACACGGCGGGAGTTGTTCAGGCGACTAGCGGCGAATGAGAACCCTGAGAAGGTGGGCATGGGTCCAGAAAGTCTTCCGCAGATAGCACCCTTCACATTTAGCCCGCCAAATCAGTCCTGATCGGACTTCGCAGAGGTAACAATATGCCGGTAGAAGATTTCGTTTTGGTAATGACGGCGATGATTTCCTGTACGGCAATCATTGGCAAGCTGGTATGGGGTTACGTGGAGCGGCAGAAGTACAAGGGGATTACACCCAACAGCATTGCAATGCTCGATGCGCGAATGGAGCGCATCGAACAGGCTGTCGACACGATCGCCATCGAGGTCGAGCGCATCTCCGAGGGGCAGCGTTTCACCACGAAGCTTCTCTCGGAGAGAGCAGCGGCGCCGGCCCTGTCTGTTCCGGCAAAGAATCGGAACTGATCCAGTGGTTCGACTTTATCCGGGAGGAACGGGACGTGAGTGATAATGAGCTTGCCGCCGCCATCACATTTTTCATTACATCCGGCATCACTATATCGATGATCGCGCTCGCTTGGTCCAACCGGCGTGATCGAAAAGCTGATCGCTCACTCCCGAATGTTGCGGCAGATGAGCGCCTCGCCCGCATTGAACAGGCAGTTGACGCGATTGCCATCGAAGTCGAGCGCATTTCCGAAGGACAGCGATTCACGACCAGGCTGCTGTCCGAGCGCTCCAAGCAGGACGCGGCGCTCCCGAGCCGCTCCAGTCACGGAAGCTAGTGTCCACAAATTACGGATCACGGGCGGTGCTTTCGTGACCGCGATTCTCATCGTTGATGACGAGGCGAATATTCGCCGTATGGTTGGGGCGCTTCTGTCGGCGGAAGGTTACATCGTGCGCGATGCGGCGGATGGTGCTCGGGCGGTCGCAAGTGCGGTGGAGGACGAACCAGACGTCATTCTACTCGACCTGATGATGCCGGGCGAGCTGGACGGTATCGCGGCACTTCGACGCATCCGGGAACATCTGCCCGATGTGCCCGTCGTAATGATGAGCGGCCGCGCGGGTGTGAGCGACGCCGTAAAGGCCACCAAGCTCGGCGCTTTCCACTTTCTGGAGAAACCGCTTTCTCCGGACAGCGTGCTTCTGACTCTTCAATCCGCCCTGGAGTTGCGTCGCGCGCGCCAGGAAGCCCGAGCGCTTCGTGAGGACCTTGGCGGAGCAGGCACGATGGTTGGCGCGAGTCCGGCAATGATGCGGGTGCGCGAGCTCATCGATCGCGTGGCTCCCACCGAGGCGCGCGTACTCATCATGGGTGAGTCCGGAACCGGCAAGGAGCTCGTGGCAGCAGCGATTCACAAGGGCAGCGCCCGGCGCGAGCAGCCATTCGTGCGGGTCAACTGCGCCGCAATCCCGCGCGATCTCGTTGAGAGCGAAATGTTCGGTCACGAGCGCGGAGCGTTCACCGGAGCAACTGACCGTAGAATCGGGCGCTTCGAGCTCGCCCACCGCGGGACGCTTCTTCTTGATGAGGTCGGCGATCTTGGCGCGGAAGCGCAGGCCAAGCTGTTGCGCGCCATAGAGGCGAAGGAGATAGAGCGTGTCGGCGGCGGCAAGCCGATTCCGGTGGATGTTCGCATTCTCTCCGCCACGAACATGGATCTGGAGCGCGCTGTAGAAGACGGCCGGTTTCGTGAGGACCTGTACTTTCGATTGAACGTGATCCCGCTGGTGCTGCCCGCCTTGCGTGAAAGACCGGAGGACATCGCGGCCCTGGCCCAGCACTTCTCCGCACTTCAGCGTGCACGCAGCGGCCGCCGGCCGCCGGTGTGGCATGCGGACGCCCTCGAGGCTTTTCGGCGCTATCAATGGCCCGGCAATGTCCGCGAGCTCGCCAATATCATCGAGCGGCTCGCGATCCTGCATGCCGGCACCGGTGTCTCGCTGGCCGACGTACGGGCTGTGCTTCCGCTTGCGCGCGACGCGGCGCAGGGGGAGGAGCTCGGGCTGCCGCTGAGTTCCAAGCATGAAGCTAGCGCTGCCACACTGGAGCTCGCGGCGAACACGGAACGGTCCCTGACCGAAATGCTGGACGACGTGGAGCGACAGTTGATCGCCCGTGCGCTCTCCGACGCCAACGGGAGCGTAGCCGAGGCATCGCGTCGCCTTCGAACCGACCGTCCGAATCTCTATCGCAGAATGCGGCGCCTCGATATCGAATACGGGGAGTAAGGGACCAGCCTTGAGTAGCTTTCATTTCAGATCCGCCCTTTTTTCGAAATGCGCTCTGCAAAGGCCCGATGCCGGCCTCGACCTGTAGGGTCACATGCGCGCCCTGCTTCTGGTGATCTGCGCGATTTTCGCCGTCGCCCCTGCCTATGCACAGGAACGAGATTCCACGCGGCGCGACAGTTCGCAAAGCGTCGATGAAAGTCTTCCACGACACATCGCTCTGGATGTCGTCGGGCGGTACAACCGGAGTGCCGCACTACGCGCGAGCGGTAGTCTCACAATTCCCTCTGACGGTATCGTCGAGGGGAATGTGGCGGTGCTGAACGGGCCGCTCACGGTAGCTGGCCGGGTTCGAGGGGGAGTGGTCGTGATAAATGGTGACGTGATGCTCAGGCAGGGAGCACGCATCGAAGGAGACCTGGTTGTCGTTGGCGGAATCATTGAAGGCCAGAAAGACGCTGTAATCGTTGGGGCGGTCAGGTGGTACCGACAGGCGCTTGCCTATCACCTGGAAAATGATCTGGTCGTTGCAGACCGTGAGACGGCCAACGAAAGTCGCTTTGGACGCGCCATGCGCCGGTATTTGTACAGATCAGATCGAAGCCGAATCAGTCTCACCACCGGTGGAGTTTACAACCGCGTCGAAGGCCTCCCGATCTATCTCGGTCCCACACTCCGTTACAGCACTCCAGTTGTGAGATTTTCTCTTGATGCCTACGGCATCCTGCGCACCGCCAAGGATTTCAACTGGGACAGCGACGGACTCGGCCACGATGTAAAATCGGAACTGCGGTTCGGGGGGGACCGCGGCTTAGCCGTCGGTGGGCGGTTGTTCGACATCGTCGACGGAGTGGAGAACTGGCATCTCAAGGACACCGAGGTTGGACTCGCATCGTTCTTCCTTCGAAGGGATTTCCGCGACTACTACGACCGGCATGGAGGTGCCGGGTATGTAAGGCTGTTCGGCGGCCCGGTTGGCCTCACGATTTCGTACGGCGAGGAGCGCTGGGGCTCGCGCGACGTGCGGCATCCGCTGACTGTGTTTCGCAATGGCCGCGGTTGGCGAGCAAATCCTCAGTTGGATGAAGGCAAGTTTCACCTGGCAAACGCGGCTGTCGCCTTCGACACTCGCAACGACGCCGAGGATCCGTGGACGGGTTGGTTCATCGCGGCTGATATCGAGCGTGGTAGTAGTCGTTCGGTAGCGTTCGGGCCCACGGCGGCAGTTGTGCGAGCTCCTTCGACCGCACCGTCGCCACTCGAGTACACGCGCGGTTTTCTGGATCTGCGCCGCTACAATCGCCTCTCTCCCGAGACACAGATAAACCTTCGTGTAGTGCTTGGTGGCTGGCTTGCTGGTGACCCGCTTCCCCTTCAGAAACGTTTCTCGGTCGGTGGAGCTGGAACGCTTCCGGGCTTCGATTTTCGCGATCGCACGGGCGAAGACGACAAGCTCACCTGTGGCGGAATTGAGCTTGAATCTCGCCCCGCACAATGCGAGCGCGTAGCACTCGCGCAACTCGAGTACCGTGGCGATATCAACATCAGCTTCGGCCGTGACCGGGGCGGAAAGGACGGTCGCGGCGGAGGAAACCGCTGGCCTTGGAGCGGACTGGACTTTCATCGCTCGGCCGAGTGGGTGCTCTTCGCCGACGCGGGACGGGGATGGCTCGTCGGGAAAGTGCCTGTCGGGGAGATGAAGTACCGTGGCCGCACGCTGCCGCCGCTCCACACCTTCCGCACCGACCTTGGCGCGGGGCTCGACTTCTACTACATCGGCTTTTTCCTCGCAAAGTCCCTGTCCAACTCGGGAGAGCCAGCCAACTTTTTCGTGCGGGTGCGGCATCGCTTCTAGTGGACTGAGCCACAAATGTGGTCAGCACCCAGACCGCTGATGCGCGTCGTCCCGGGAGGCGCCAGGAGCGCTCATGGCCGCGCCGTGTGCGAGGGGCTCCTCGCCACTTGTCTTATGTCCATGCTGCTATCGGCCGCCCACTCCAATATGCTGCAGGCGCAACGGGACGTTCGCCTCGAGATCATCCTGCCGTCCAACGGCCAGCGCGGAATCGAGGCACCATCGGTGAGGAGCGAGCGCGTTCTGTCGGACAGCCGCACACGCGATCTTCTGCGGCACGGTTTTCCGGCGCGGCTCCACTACCGAATGAGCCTTTGGTCGACGGCTGGATGGTTCGACGACGAGATAGCGACGGCTGAGTGGGATGTAATCGTGCGCTTCACGCCACTGGATCGACGTTACGCGGTAACCCGAATCGAGCCCGACCGCGTCGTGCCACTTGGAACGTTCGACGATCTGCGCGACGTGGAGGCGGTCATCGGCTATCCGCATCGTCCTTCAATCCGCCCGCCCACCCAGCGTGCGCGGCACTACTATCATCTCCTGCTCGGCGTCGAGATGCTTTCGGTCAACGACCTTGACGAGGTGGAGCGGTGGCTACGCGGCGAGCTGCGGCCGGCGGTCCGCGGTAAACGAAATCCGGGCACCGCGGTGACGCGCGGTGTTCGCTCACTTCTCGTGGGTTTATTGGGAGGCGAAAACCGAAAGTACGAAGCGCGGACGGGCCGGTTTGTGCCGTGATACGACAGGGAGCAGGGAGTAGCCAGACCTGCTCCTCACTCCATACTCCCTGCCCCTCAGTTCCTCCTTTCCAGCAACTCTATCTGGTGCAGTACGCCCTCGCCGTAGAACAGCTTGATATATCTGGCCTGGGTCGGGGTAAGCCGACGAACGGCCCAGCTGAGATGCACGAAATGCGGCTCCACCGGCTGATGCAAGGGATGCATCCCTATCTCCGCGGGCAGACGGTTGCCTTTACGCGCGTTGCAGGGGCTGCAAGCCGTAACCACGTTGGTCCATTCGTTGGTTCCGCCGCGCGAGAGTGGAGTCAGATGGTCGCGTGTGAGCGACTCGCGGGGACGCAGCTCCACACCAGCTCGCCCGCAGTACTGGCAACGGTAATGGTCACGGGCAAAGAGGAAGGTGTTGGTTACCTGACGCCGGAATCTGCGCGGAACGTGGATGTACTTCATCAAGCGGATTACCGCGGGGCGTGGCAGCGCCAAGCGCTCCGACCGCACAAGACGGTCGGTATCGGCCTCGACGATCTCGGCCTTGCCATCGAGCACAAGACGCAGCGCCCGCCGCATAGGGACCATCGTGAGAGGCTCGAAGGACGCGTTCAACGCCAAACATCCGAGAATCACTCACACCTCCGTGATAAGAGAAGCTCCCGTCACAAGGCGCCGACGGGAGCTTACAACGCTGCGCACCGCGCCATGCGACTGGCGCGCTCAGCGCCGTCCATTCGTTGTACCCTTCGACTGATAGGGGAGTGCCGGGTCATCACCCACGCACTCCCGACGATACTCCCTCGGGCACCATCGTAAGCCAGCCGTAGGTATCCTCCAACCGGCCTGTTGCTATACCCATATAACGTTCCTGAATCGCCCTGGTCACAGGTCCTGGCTTGCCATTCCCAACCGCAATCCTGTCCACGGAGCGAATGGGCGTCAGCTCGGCGGCGGTGCCTGAGAAAAACAGTTCGTCCGCGACGTACAGAATTTCGCGTGGCATTTGCTGTTCACGAACCTCGTACCCCATCT
>JBPCJT010000249.1:0-7080 GCA_051005015.1 Gemmatimonadaceae bacterium
ATGACCGCGAGGCTCTCGATTCACGAAAAGAAAACAAACCAAAGGGAAACGCTATCGAAATGGCGTCCTCGATAGGCATTGAAGTACTCACGGAACAACAATATCGAGAACTGCAAGAGCTAGGAGATTTCGACAGGAAGACCTCGAGCTGGGTGAAAACGCCAGCCAAGATAAGGGACCTGGGCGGTGCGGTGTTTTGTGATCGTCGCTATGATCATGTCTTCGTTTATCACAACGGTGCTGGATCCTACTACGCCGCCAGAGGGTTTCGTGGTCGACTCAAGGTTTAGTTCTGAAAACAGCAGCCTTAATCTTCACCGTCCTGTTGTCGACCCAATTGTTCGCAATCGTCATGTACGCACCGCAGCAACACCCAAGGTTGCCGCTGCCGCTGCCGTGGATTTCATAGTATGGCCCCCAGGCGTCCTTGCAAGTGGACAACTGGGACGTGTCGCGGACACCCGGAACGGGAGGTCGGCGGCACGAGCGCATGGTCCCCGAGTCAGATCGCGCCTTCCCGAAGCCTGAACGCAGGGGCATGAGAGACGAACGCTGCGACCGATTGGGCGGTCGGGCGGGCCCGGGATGCGAACGTGTGAGCCTGGAGTCCGAGCGCTGCCTCCTACGGTTGAATCGGAGGCCCGGTGATGCGTGCGAGAGGCTCATCGTGAGGACGCGAAATCCTGCGCATGATCTCGCGCACAAGGAATGAAATCGCGACGTTACGCGACAGGATTGCGGGCACACGCGACGCGTTCGAGACGAGACCCGATCGAATCGCGACATCCCCAGCCGATGCGCGTTCCCCAAAACTGCGACGATGCTTCCCCTGAATCGAATGGGTTTGCCTTCCGACCGTGCCGAATGGTATGAACGCGAACGACACAACCTCGCCGAGCACGCAACGACCTTTAGATCGATCGCAACAGCGCGAACGCTGCCGCAACGACTTTTCCGCACGCGCAATCGTTGGCATGGCTGATGCTTCTTCACCCGAGCGACCGGCACGAGCCGGGTGCGTGTTGGTCCTCCCGCAGGTCAGCATCATCACCAATGCCGGGATGCCCGGCCATCCTTCGGCGCAAAGCAGAAGGAGTAAGGTATGAATGCACAATCTCGGAGAAGGATCGAGATGGGGAAGCGCGCACTGGAGTTCAGCCGCGCGCACCCCGACACCGAGCCGGCCACGGCCATCGTGACAACCAGGCTGGAACAGCTGGTGGCCCGGGCGGAGGATACCGCGACGGCGCAGCGCAACGGGCTGATCCACGTGCGCGCGGCCTCGGCGCGGAAGGAAGAGCTCCGGCGAGACATGCTGACGGTACCGATCGCGCACCTGGCCGAGGTAGGCCGAGCGGCGGCGCGGGATGAGCACGAGCTGGGGAAGACGTTCCGGTTCAAGCCGGGGGCGTCAACCTTCCTCGCGTTCCGGACCGCGGCCCGGGGCATGGCGAGCTCGGCCGGGACGCACCGGGAGACCCTTGCCAAGTACGGGCTGGCGCAGTCGGTACTGGACGAGTTCGTCCAGATGCTCGACCAGTTCGATGCGGCGGTGGCGCTGGGGATCGAAGGCAGGACCGCACACGTCGGCGCTACGCGGGAGCTCCGGGCGGTGGCCTCGGAGATCCAGCGGACCGTGCGAATCATGGATGCCAGGAACCGGCAGCGATTTGCCGCCGATGAGCAGTTGCTTGGATCCTGGATCAACGCCAGTACGGTGCTGGGTACCCCACGGCCGGCCACCGAGTCGGAACGAGAGACACCGGCAGGTGGGGAGGTGAGGCCCGCAGCGTGAAGCGGGCGTGGTCAGGTAGAGCTTGCCCCGAGCCGTCGAGGCGAGGGTTGGATGAGTGAACCGCCGCCGATAGTCGCGACTGTCGGCGGCGGTTTCAATGAAGATCGCACACACAACGCCCTTTCGGCAGACTACCGGCACGCGGTTTCGGCCAAGTTTCCGGGAGGCGATCACTTACCGAGCACCGCTGCCCGCTTCACACCTAGAGTGCCAGCTTTCGTACGGGGTAACCATAGGAGAAACTGTAGAACCCAGCATCAACTCAATTATGACTCAATGAATAGACACAAAGTCCCGCAGCGTTGGATTTGTTTAATTAGGCTTGCGAGGCAACTGTGCTCGCGCCCAGCACCCAACAACTTGCGGTTCTACGCCGACTCCCGGCCGGCTGAGCGGGCGCGCTTGCGGAGGGCGTCTTCGCTTAGACCTCGAGCCCCGATCTCTCCTGCAACCTCCTCTGGTCGGATCGGATCGAGCCCTCGTGCCCCAGGCGCTCCCAGTTCTCCTCGGCGAAGTGCGGCGCGAAGGGCGCGAGCATGAGCCCCAGCGCTTCCACCTTATCGCAGTGGGTGCACGTCTCCGCCCGCAGCGTATTCACGAATTCCATCAGCACTGCAATTGAGGTGTTGTAGCGAAGCTCTGGCGTATGGTACCGCTTGGGCGACAACCGCCAAGAGTCGTTCACTCCAGGTTCATCGTTCGCATCAATGCGTGAAACCTCGGATGCGCGCGAAGGGGGGCGAACAGGAAGGAGCCCTTGATGCTGTAGGTCGCTCCGGTACGGTCCGCGACCGCACGCTCCAGCAGGTCCATCGCCTGGTCCACCTCGCCCAGGCCGGTGTATACGTAGGCCAAATGATAGGGCGATACGAAGGTCCGCTGCCCCCGCTCCTCCAGCCCACGCAGGATCGCTCGCGCCTTCGACGTTTCGCCGGCCATGGCGTACGCCTGACCCAGCTGCCCCAGCCAGAGCGAGTTTCCGGGCGAGAGCGCGACGGCCCGCTCCAGCTCGGCGATTCCCTCCTGGCGTCTGCCGGTGAAGAAGTATGCCCAGCCGCGCGTGGCGCACGAGCGGCTGCCCCGCGGGTCCACTTCAACGGCGTCCTGAGCCCGGAGGAGCGCCTGATCGTACCGCCCGGCACGGAGGAGCAGCGTCGTCAGGTCGTTCCGGTGCGCGAGCGGGTCCAGCTCCTGGGCCCGCACGGCCAGCGGAAGGGCTTCGTCGTAGCGCTCGATCGCCCAGTAGGCTCGTGAGAGGAGATCATGGACGTACGCGCTGCCGGGGCTGAGCTCGAGCGCCCGCTTGAGCCCGGCCTCCGCCCCGGGCCAGTCGAACTCCCGTACCATCTTCAGGTACCCCGCCGTCGCGTGGGCGTCGCCCAGCTCCGCATCCAGCGCCAGCGCTTTTGCCACTGCCTCGGCGGCACGACCGTACATGGCGCTCGGAGGCGTGAGACCCTGCTCCGCCAGCTCGATATACGCCATGGCGAGGAGGTTGAACGCCATCGCGAAGCTGGGGTCGCGCGAGGTCGCCTGCTGGAAGTACCCGAGCGCGCGCTGGAGCCCCTCCGTGGTGTACTGGAGGAATAAGCGCCGGCCCTGCAAAAAGAGGCGATAGGCCTGAATGTCCTTCGTCGCCCCGCCCCGCACGCGTCCCTGCTCATCGGGCGTCAGCTCCGCCCGAAGCGAGGCGGCGATCCTCAGCGCGACATCCGTCTGGATCGCGAAAATGTCGGTCACCTGCCGGTCGTACGTCTCGGCCCAGAGCTGGCGATCGCCCTGCACGTCCACGAGAGTCGCGACGATACGCACGCGGTCGCCGGCGTGCCGTACGGTCCCGTCGAGCACCGCGGTGGCGCCAAGGGTTCCGCCGATCTCCTTCAACGACTTCTGCCGGGCCTTGAACGACATTACCGAGCTCCGGGAGATCACCTTCAGTGCCCGGATTTTCGAAAGGTGCGCGATGACGTCCTCGGTAATTCCGTCCGCGAAGTATTCGTGCTCCGGATCGCCGCCGATATTCAGGAACGGCAATACCGCGACCGATGGCAGCTGTGGAGTGGACGCACCCCGCGCCGCAGGCGTGGGCCGGGGCGGCGCCTTGCGCAGCTCAGCGGCGAGGGCGGTCACCTCCGGGTCAGGACCGAGGTCGAGGTCAACCTGGAGTCGCCGCGCATGCTCTGCCGCATACTGGAGGGCGGCGGCTCGCTCTCCGACGTCATCCAGCGCCCGCATCAGCCGCTGCGCATGCTCGGCCGAGTGCGGGTCGGCCGCGACCAGGCGGCGGTACGTGCCCACAACGCCCTGCACGTCCCCCACCTGTTCCTGGCGCCGTCCGAGCACCAGCAACGCCCGGACATATGCGCGAGACAGCTCCAGGCGGCGCCCGTCGAGCCAGTGCGCGAACTCCGCCGACTCCGCCAGGTGGAAACCGTCCAGCAGCGGCCCGGTCTGGAGATCCACGACGCGCTCCGGCACGTCCGCTGATATCGCGGCGCGCACCTCGTGCAGGTCGCACCACAGGTGAGTGGGGTTCAGCAGCAGGCCGTCGCCCCGCGAGACGATCGCTTCGTCGCCCAGTGCGGTCCGGAGCACGTGGATGGCGAGATTAAGCAGCCGGCGGCCTGCGGCATCATCCCGCTCGGGCCACAGCAGCGCCAGCGCGCGGTCGCGCGATAGGGGCTGCGGCCAGGCATCGACGATCAGCGCCAACAGTGCGATGCGGTGGCGCTGCGCCGGTGGCCCGCCAAGGACCGTATCACCGGAGCGCAGGCACGCGCTCCCGAGCAGTTGCACTGTGATCATCGTCTCCTGACCAGCTAATTCGTGGCTAACTTGTGGGCAAGAGAGAGCTAACCGGTCCCGCTCATGTTGTGCCCTCGTGCAACAATTACCTTCACACGGGAGAGGCACATGAGACGGACTGCAATTCTGGTCGCTGCCGTTGCGCTGCTGGGCGGATGCAGCGACCCTCCAACCGCCAGCAAAACGGCCGACGGTGTCGAGCTTCGCGGGGCACCGGCAGCCGAGCAGCAGGGACTCGCCGCGGTTCGCGCGGCAACGGCGCGCTTCCACCGCTTCGCGGCGGCGGACGAGGCAGGGTATGACTTTCTGTTCCTGAACACCTGCATGGTCGACCAGAGCGGAGCTGATCGCGGCGGCATGGGCTATCACTACGTCAATACTGCACTGCTGGACGGCCAGGTGAACATTGCCACACCGGAAGCGGTGCTGTACGAGCCGGGACCAAACGGGCAACTCCGACTGGTTGCGCTCGAGTACGTCATCCCAAAGGCTGCGTGGACCGGGCCGAACCCGCCCGTCCTTCTGGGACAGGAGTTCACGCTGAACGCGTTCGACCTTTGGGCCCTGCACGTCTGGGTCTGGAAGCAGAATCCCAGCGGGATGTACGCCGACTGGAACCCGAACGTCAACTGCGACAACGCCACCGTCGTATCCGCCATGGCCCATCACTGATGCCCAAGTTCCTCATTGAGCGCGAGATTCCCGACGCCGCGGCCCTCCCGCCCGCAGACCTCATGGCGATCTCCCAGCGCTCCTGCGCCGTGTTACGGCAGCTCGGCCCCGAAATCCAGTGGGTCCAGAGCTTCGTGACCGAAGATAAGATCACCTGCATCTACATCGCTCCCAACGCCGAGCTGATCCGGGAGCACGCCCGGCTCGGCGGCTTTCCTGCCGACCGCGTGCTGGAGGTCGCGGCCATCATCGACCCAACGACGGCAGAGTCGAACGACCTGGCGGCTACAGCGCGGTTGTAGGCAACTAGATAGAAGGGCACAATGCCCTGGGCCTGCCAATCGCGCAGCTCGGGGCATTCGTGCTGGCCGGTACGAAGCAGGTGCTCCAAGCTACGGCTGCCGCAAGATTCGGCTAGGCAAACAGATCCAGCGGGTCCCGTTCGCAAGCTGCGGGATTGCTTCCGCGCCGAGCGCCTCGCAATGACTGCTAGCGGTGAAAGGTCAGCCGACCACCAGATTCAGCAACCGGTTCGGCACGTACACCACCTTCCGAACCTCCTTCCCCTCGGTAAACCGCCGCACGGCCGCGTCGTCCTGCGCTGCCGCCACGACGGGGCCCTCGTCGGCGTTGCGGGGGACCGTCACCCGGGAGCGGGTCTTGCCGCTCACCTGAACCGCTATTTCGACGGTGTCCTCAACCGTGAGCCGCTCGTCCCAAGTAGGCCACGGGGAGTCGAAGATCGAGCCGTCGTGGCCCAGACGCTCCCAGTTCTCCTACGCAAAATGGGGCGCGAAGGGGGCCAGCATGACGATCAGGTCCTCCACCACCTCGCTGCTCGTCACGTTCTCGGCCCGGATGGTGTTGACGAACTCCATGAGCGCCGCAATGGAGGTGTTGTAGCGCAGCTCCTCGAGGCCTTCGGTGACCTTCCTGACAGTCTGATGTCGCTTCACCTCGACCGCGTGGCTGACCCGCGCTCCGGACGCCTCATCCCGCAGTGCGTCACCCACCAGCGCCCACACCTTGTCGAGGAACCGTCTCGGGCCGCTGACCCCCTCGTCCCGGAAGTCGCCGCCCTCCTGGAAAGGCCCCAGGAACATGAGGTAGATGCGGAAGGTGTCGGCACCCCAGCGCGAGATGTACTCGTCCGGCACCACGACGTTGCCCCGGGACTTGGACATCTTGGCCCCGTCCTTCACAATATGGCCGTGGGCCCGGAACTTCCGGAACGGCTCATCGAAATCGATGTGCCCGAGATCGTGCAACACCATCGAGATGAAGCGGGAGTACAGGAGGTGGAGCACGGCGTGCTCGTTCCCGCCGATGTAGGTGGCCACCGGCAGCCACTTCCGGGTGCGCTCTGGATCGACGGGCCGGTCGTCGAACTCGGTGCTGGGATAGCGCAGGTAGTACCAGGCCGAGTCGAGGAAGGTGTCGCTCACGTCGGTCTCGCGCCGGCTGCGCTTGCCGCAGACCGGACAGGGTACGTAGTACCACTCCTCGTGCCGGGCCAGCGGAGACACGCCGGTGTCGTCCGGCTTGAAGTCTTCGATCAACGGCAGGGTAACCGGCAGATCCTTCTCCGGCACCGGCACCGCGCCGTGCTCCCCGCAGTAGATGATCGGGATGGGGGGTCCCCAGTAGCGCTGCCGGGAGATGCACCAGTCGTGCAGCCGGTAGGTGACGACGGCCTTGCCGGCACCCCGCTCGGCCAGCCAGGCGGTGATGGCGCGCTTGGCGTCGGGAACGGTGAGGCCGTTGAATTGGCCGGAGTTGACGAGGATGCCGTTGGCGTTGTCGACGTA
>JBPCJT010000250.1:0-2998 GCA_051005015.1 Gemmatimonadaceae bacterium
GGCCCTGGGTGGGATGCTCATGTGTACCATCGCCCGCGTTGATAACGTTGGATTCGATGCGTTCAGCCAGAAATTGCGCAGCACCGGATGCACTGTGACGGATGACAACCATGTCTATCCGCATCGCTTCGAGGTTCCGAGCCGTGTCAACCAGGGTTTCCCCCTTGCTTACACTCGAGCCGGCCACAGCTACGTTAACGGTGTCCGCCGATAATCGCTTCTCCGCAAACTCGAAGGAGATGCGGGTCCGCGTGGAGGCTTCGAAGAAGAGATTTACAATGGTTTGCCCGCGAAGCGCGGGGACCTTCTTGATGGCGCGCTCGCTGATCTCCTTGAACGGCTCAGCGGTGTCGAGGATCAAACGAATCTGCGCGGCGGAAAGCGGCTCCAAACCCAACAAATCCTTGCCGAGCGCGCTGGTCACGGAACTCCTTCCTGGGCAACGAGTATAACCGCATCACGTCCGTCAAGCTCCTTTACCATCACATCCACGCGTCCACCGGGCTGAACATCGAGTGTCTTGCCTATAACATCGGCGTGAATCGGAAGTTCACGTCCGCCGCGGTCCACCAGAACCGCCAAGGCTATGCGCGCTGGTCTGCCGAAGTCCGCCAGCTCGTCCAGGGCAGCGCGGATCGTTCGTCCCGTATACAGCACATCGTCCACGAGCACCACATGCCTGTGCTCGAGATTCCATGGCAGGTCGGTGGGGCCAACGACAGGTCTCGGTCCCACAGTTTGCAGATCATCGCGATACAGCGTTATATCGAGCGCGCCTCGCGGAACCGCTATACCCTCACTGTCCTCGATTATTTTGGCCATGCGGGCAGCGAGCTGAACACCGCGTCGCTGAATTCCAACGATTACCATCCCGTCGGTCCCGTCGTACAGCTCGATGATGTCGTCCGCCATGCGGCGCAGCGTGCGGTCCATCGCTCTTGCATCGAGCACTGTTACGTTATTGGTTGGCATTGAGGGGGAATGATAGACGGGGAAGCGGATGCCCGGAAGCGGGAAAACGATGCAATCGCTTAATAAACAGGGCACCAGCCGGCGAGCCTGCTACTTGCAGTTGCGGAATCGCGGAAACACTTGACAATACTCGCCATAGCTGTAAATAGTAATGTGGAAAGTTACGTTTGTTCGCAGGGCGCCCTTTCCCCGCAGAAGGGGCATGGATTGTTTTTTCACGCCGTATTGCTTTATCAACGCTTCCCCGTCGCAAAGCGCCCGGCCAGGATTGCCCGGGTCGGCCACGGTGCGGCGACATTCAAGAGTTACTATGCCTGAAATGTTATCACACGATAAAAAAGGTGCTGATGACAGGCTCGCCGGAGAGGCGCGGCCAGGCAGGGCGACGGCCAAGCCCGTTCCCGATGCCGCAACATTGGAATTCGCGACTCGCCTCGCGAGTGAAGGGCAGCGGAAGTTTGCGGAGCGTGACTTCGAGGACGCCGAACAGCTGCTACAGAAATCACTTGAGATCCGGGAACGTGCTCCGAATGTCGCTACGTCAGGGCTCATTGAGAGCCTGACTTCCCTTGCAGCCGTGCATGCCGCGCGGGGTGACCTCAGCCGCGCAGAATCGTTGCTTGAGCGGGCGTTAGCCGGCAGCGAACAGCTCGTAGGACTCCAGCATCCGAGCCTTTCCACGCTTCTCAACAACCTCGCCCACGTCTACTACAAGCGAAAAAAGTACGAACCGGCCGAGCGACTGCTTACGCGGCTTGCAGGTATCAAGAGCGCAAGAGAAAACGCCGAGCCCGAGCTGGCGGCAGTACTCGCAAGCCTCGCGACAGTTAGAGAGGCCACTGGCCATCTCGCCGCGGCGAGGCAGCTTTGGCTCCGCGTGCTCTCAATTCGAGAAACAACACTGGGAGCGGATTCCCCGGCGGTCGCGGCCGCGCTTGAACACCTGGGTGAGCTGAGCGCGGCGGCCGGTCATCTCGAGCAGGCGATCTCACTCCGCGGACGGGCGCTCGGCATACGGGAACGCTCGCTGTCGCCCGGCGATGCAAGCCTCCACGTAGCCCGCGACAAGATCGCCTCGCTTCGCGCCGCTGTGGACGCGCGAATCGCGCGCGCACAGGAACCCAGAGGGAGACCCCGGGCGGCTTTCTCGGACGTTGAAGTGACACCCACCCCCAAACCGCTCGCCGACCGTGCTTCATCCCAGATGTCACGGCCTGTCCCCATGGAGACAATATTCGAGGCCATGACGGCGGCCGACGATGTCCGCGACGGTTTGGCCGCACGCATTTCGAACCGGTTTCGGGCATTTGTTTCTCGGCGGCCAAAGGACGTGGCGTTTCAGCCGAAAACGACCTCCTCCTCCACCTTTTTCGCGTCTGTGTCGTCTCTCCTGTCTCCTTCCCGGACGTTCGACCGGCTAACGGCCGATTATGATGCTCCGGATGAAGACGTTTATATGGACGAGGAAACCGACGCAGAGCTTGATGAGGAGTACTTTGACGCAAATGGGAAGGCCGCAGGATCCCTGGTATCGGGTAGGTTCGATTTGTTCAGCGATCAAACCTGGCCGAAAACCAAGCTGATTGGAGGAATCGTCTGCCTGGTAGCGCTTCTCGCTGTAGCGGTATCACTCATCGCCGGCACTAATGAGTCTTCAGCGCGTCTGTCGTCCGATGTGTCGTCAATCGACGCCGCGCAGACCTCCAGAATCGAGAACATCGACGATGGAGCCCTGGGTCCACCAGTCATTGAGCCCGGAAATGGCCCGCAGGCCGCACAGGGCCGAAGCCGTAGCGAAAGTCAGTCTTCCGGGAGAAGGACACAACAACTGCTCGACAGCCTGGCACGCAGGCGCACGGATTCGCTCGCCCCACCCTTGCGCGCAGGGACTTCGCAGCTGCGAATGCCGAGCGTGCGCGCAATAGTACCTCAGTAGCGCTCGCGATAACTGAACTGTCGCGCCCCGGACAACCCTGGGCAGCGCACGGATGGGGCGAGATTCGAACTCGCGAGGGCTGTTACACCC
>JBPCJT010000251.1:0-23938 GCA_051005015.1 Gemmatimonadaceae bacterium
GCCACAGACATCTCACGTGCGCTGCGTCGCCGAGGGCGATGCCTTCTGTGAGTGGGAGCTGCGCGGGCGATAGGCAAGCGAGAACTTCATGTGTTCCACTGGACTTATCGCGAATGGAGTGCGCAGCACTACGAGAGTATATTTGTCGCTAGTCAGTCCATTGATCACATGGCAGGCCAAGGAATACGTATATGTGCCGAAACATCAGGACCCTCGCCAATTTCGAGCCGCCCGCGAGTGAAGGTGAGATTCGCGCCTCAGCGCTCCAGTTCGTGAGGAAATTGAGCGGCGCGTCCCGGCCCTCGCGCGCCAACGAAGCCGCCTTCAATCTTGCGGTCGATGAGGTCACCGCCGCCGCGAATCGCCTGATCCGCTCGCTCAAAACCAATGCGCCGCCACGAAACCGCGAAGCTGAGATGCGGAAAGCGGGCGAGCGCTCGCTCAAGCGGTTCGCCTGAGATCGGGGGCTCTGAGCTGAGTACTGCCTCGAGGTTGATTCCTTTGGTGGCATCTCAAGTCGCCAAGAATAACGTTGAGGTCCTCGGGACTCGCGCGCTCAATCGTGCACTCTTGCAGCGCCAACTCCTGCTGCGCCGCAGGAAGCTGAGCGCCGCCAGCGCATTAGAGCGACTCGTTGGAATGCAGGCTCAAGCACCCAGCCCTCCGTACGTGGGGCTGTGGACGCGACTGGAGAACTTCCGCCCTCGGCAGCTAGCCGATCTGATCACCAGTCGGGGCGCCGTGCGCATGGTTCTCATGCGGTCGACCATTCATCTGGTCACCAGCAGGGATTGTTTAACGTTGCGGCCCCTGATCCAGCCCGTACTCGACCGCATACTATACGGTGGTCATCCGTACGGGCGTGGGATCGCTGGAGTGGACATCGATACACTCCTGGCTGCGGGTAGAGCGCTGCTCGAGGAACAGCCCCGGACGAGCAAGGAGCTTGGGGATGTACTTCGCCAGCTATGGCCGGATCGGGACCCTCTGGCCCTTGCGAACGCCATCCGTAACCTGCTGCCACTGGTTCAGATTCCACCTCGCGGTGTGTGGGGAAAAAGCGGACAGCCCATCCTCACCACGGCCGAGTCGTGGCTGGGCCGGTCCACACATCCGAAACCATCGCTGGAGCGGCTGATCGTGCGCTATCTGAAAGCGTTCGGTCCGGCGTCGGTCATGGACATTCAGGCGTGGTCGGGGCTCACGGGGTTATGCCACGTCGTCGAGCGCATGAGACCTGAATTGCGCAGCTTTCGTGACGAACGCGGGAAGGAGCTCTTCGACCTTGCCAGAGCATCGCGTCCTGATCCTGACACGCCTGCGCCGGCGCGCTTTCTCCCCGAGTTTGACAATGCGCTGCTCTCGCATGCTGATCGCACCCGGATTATCCCGGCCGAGTATCGCAAACGGATTTCCACGTTCAATGGCATGGTCCCCGGTACCGTGCTGGTCGACGGTTTTGTGCGCGGAGTCTGGAAGATCGAGAAGCGTCGTACCGCGGCGACTCTGATCATCGAACCATTCGAATTCACTGGCAAGCAGGACCGCCACGAGCTGGCCGAAGAGGGCGGTCGGTTGCTGGGCTTTGTTGCCCCTGATGCAAAGGCGGCGGAGGTAAGATTCGCGCCTCTCAACTGACATACGCAGGATGCCAGCCTATGTGGAAGTGAGGGCGCTCCCTGGGCAACGCTATCCCTGGGGGATGGTCATCACGTTCGAGCTCTGAGTGTTAGACGGCTGCTGGCTGTCCTCATTCATCCGTGCGCATTGAGACCACAGCGAGGATGTCGCCCTCGCTATTCCGGCACGACCGTTGCCACTCCTGTAGCGATCTCTCCCAAAGAGGAATAATGGGCAAGAACAAGAACCACCGCTCGCACGAAAAGAACACGACTGAAACCGCTCCCGACCTGCAGGGCGACAAGACTCGAAGCACCCAAACCGAAACCCTTCACTCCCAGGTCAGCCAGAAGATAGCCGCCGCCGGGCCGAGCCATGATCCGGCCGATATCCGGGCGCACAACGACACCGGAAAGGATCGGCTTTTCGAAGGGCGCCAGCAGCACGACGACGCCGAAAAGAACAGTGAAAAAATGCGACTGGCGAAGGATGTGGACAAGCACAACCACGACTCCAACGATGCCGCGGCCCAGCCTGATCGCGCCGCTAAACGAAAGAGCTGATCTGTCGCGGGCGCGAAGGCAGGTTAGTATCTGAAGCGCGGCGAAGCCGTGTAGCTCAAAAAACGTGTGTCCAGGGGAAGTAGTGCCGTCATCGCGGGGCACACGCTGACCAGCTTTCGGCGTGTCAGGCATCTACGATCGCATCGGCCGAGCTTATTCTACCTACCGCCGCGAGGACGCTCGCCTGGCCCATGCGGTGCGGCGGGCGCTCGGATCGGCGCAATCCGTTGTCAATGTTGGTGCTGGCGCCGGGGCTTATGAGCCAGCCGATCTAGCAGTCGTGGCGGTCGAGCCCGCGCCAGCGATGATTGCGCAGCGCGGGCCGCATGCCGCCCCGGTGGTGAAAGGCAAGGCGGAGGCTCTGCCGTTCCGTGATGCCGCCTTCGATGCAGCCATGGCGATTCTCACCGTGCATCATTGGGCGGACTGGCGGAAGGCCTTGCCGAGTGTGCACGTGTCGCCAGGCGCATAGTGTGTCTCACCCGGGACCCGGGTGCGATGGCTTCTGGCTGACTCAGGAGTACTTTCCGGAGATCCGGGACGAAAACCGAGCCAACTCGGCCGGCTTCGCGCTGACCTCGAGTCTGGTCGCTGGCAGCAGCGCTTCGGTCATCTTCTGGAACGGTCCAGTCTGACATCGGCTATTGCCTGGTCACCGCACAGCGATTGTAAAGTCCAGCTGCCTGGGGGTGTGCGTTACGAAGCGCCGGTTGTTGCGCGGATCGTATGGCATCGGTCATTACACAGACCTCGTCTTGCAGTTGCTTCGTGCTCAGTTTTCCTTTCTCTGGTGGCGTTTGGTGTAATGAACAAACTTATTGCTGTCCTCGGGTCCGTGATTGGTGGCTACGCCGGCTGGTGGGCTGGCGCTTTTGTCGGCATAATGACCGCCTTTCTTTTGAGCGTCGTTGGAAGCGGTCTGGGATTGTATACCGCGCGTAGAATGGCTCAGCATTTCGGAGTCTAGAGCCCACAAGGAGATGCCGAGCCGTCCGTATATTCTCGCGGAGTCCACCTGGAGAACGGTGGAGGCAACGCCTTACGAGGTAGCTGTCCTGCCATGGGGCGCTACGGAAGCGCACAACTTTCACCTTCCATACGCGACCGACACCATGCAGTGCGACGCCATCGCCGCGGATGCCGCGAGGATAGCATGGGAGGCGGGCGCTCGCGTCGTAGTGCTGCCGACAGTACCGTTTGGCGTAAACACCGGGCAGCTGGACATCAAGTTGTGTCTCAACATGAACCCAGGCACCCAGGCCGCGCTGCTGGCCGACCTCGCCGATGGGCTGGAGCGGCAAGGCATCCGCAAGCTCGTGCTGTTCAACGGACACGGAGGAAACGACTTCAAGCAGATAATTCGGGAGCTTCAGCCCCGGACGAGCGTCTTTTTGTGCACGATCAACTGGTACTCCGTTGTAGATCCCGAGCCCTACTTCGCGGAGCCGGGCGACCACGCCGGCGAGCTCGAGACGAGCGTGATGCTGCACTTGGCCCCCGATAGTGTGAGGCCCTTGTCGGAAGCGGGGAACGGACACCAACTGCGGCCGCGAATCGCCGGGCTGCGTGAGGGCTGGGCCTGGGCGCCCCGGCGCTGGACACAAATCTCGTCCGACACAGGAGTGGGCAACCCCACCGCGGCAACTTCGGAAAAAGGCCGGCTATATGCGTCGGCAGTCTCGGCACGTATCGGACGCTTCCTCGCAGACCTCGCCGCCGCGGATGTTGCCGATCTCTACGAGTAGCCATCGGCCGGCCTAGGGGTGCGTTATCATATCTCTGACTAATTATTAGCATCTGGCGCGGTCACACCACGCGAGCAATCTTTGCCGCTCAGGCGTACGCATGATTCCGGCGTGAATCGGCGCGCGCGTAGTGGTGTGAAGCTCCAACAGGCAGACGTGCAGGAATCAGCCCGCCTTCAGAGGTATCCCAACACACGGATGGCACCAATGCTGAGAACGATTGGAGGAGTAGTCGGCGGCTACGTCGCGATGTTCGTGATCGTCTTCGCAACCTTTTCGTTGGCGTTTCTTGCAATGGGTCCCGATGGTGCCTTTCAACCCGGCACGTATGACGTAACTCCGGTTTGGCTGATCGTCAGCTTTGTGCTGAGCTTCATTGCCGCGGTGATCGGCGGACTTGTCAGCGTTACAATAAGCGATGATCCAAAGGTGCCGAGGGCGCTGGCTGTTGTGGTCATCGTCATGGGTATGATCACTGCCATTCAGATCATTACTGCAGACCCGGTCGCCGCCATCCGGGGCACGGATGTGGGCAACATTGAAGCGATGATGAACGGGAAGCAACCGACGTGGGTGGCCCTCCTCAACCCCTTCGTTGGCGCGATAGGCGTCATGGCTGGCGCCCGGCTGAAGCGCCCTGGGCTCGCCGCCGCGCGGCCCGTCTAACGGTTCCCAACCTTCTCTCGCGGCGCCGTGCAATCCGGGCATTGGATATCGCAGACCTGGCACCCCAAATGATGCCTCGAACCGGGCAATTCTCTATAAGGAGTAGCAATGGAAGCAGCTCATGCGGCTATTCATGCCGTGATCAACGCGAACAAGGCGTCCGGCGTCATCGTGAGGGTAAGCGCCGCTGATTTCATGGCTGTCCTCAAGCGAGCAGAATCGCCCGTGGTCGTTGTGGCCAGGGGAGGTATGCTGAAGAAGCACTTCCGCTACCTGACCAGCTACAAGGGACTGGCATTCTACACGACCTCTCCGGCGGCGATCGTGCTTCCACGTTCGGTCGAGGCCGTCCAGGCCGAGAAAATCTGGATTCCGGATTTGTGATATGGTCCATTTCTCCGGCCCGCCAGCAACTACGAAGCGGATCCGGAGCCCCAGCCAATTTATTAGCACAGTGATACTATTATGCGATCATTCCTTTTTCTTGCATCCCCCATCCTGTTGGCTTGCGGCTCAGGTTCGGCAGACAGGGACACATCCCCGTCAGTTGACTCTCTGACACGCCGCCAGCGTGACAGTGCGCTCGGCGCGTCGAGTCTTCCGGGCGCACAGGGAATCACACGCGCGCAGCGAATTACCGACTCCCTCAACGCGCGCTCAGCTGTACCTGACTCCCTCGACCGCGACCCATAGGCCGAGGATGCTGCTGTTACGCTCCAATGCTATCATATTGAGGGAAGCGACCACGCCGTCGTGGGGTCAGTAGCTCCGATACGTCACCGCCCAGTCCCCCAGCGACGCGGTGCGATGTTCCCTTATAAGTGATGGCGAACCAACCGTCAGAGGAGATTCGCGTTTGTGGGAATGTACGGTTTGACCGTTAATAATAGAGTCGGTGCGGTCGCGCTCGGCATAGCAGCTCTGGCGGTGGGTGGCGTGTTCCTCGTCTTTGGACTCGCCCTTCTGATCGCTGTCGCCGTGATTGGCATCGCGCTTGGCGGCGGAGTGCTACTCTACCGCAAACTGATGGGCCGCGGCGCGCGGATGGTCACACCTGTGCGGCCTGCCGGACTCGATCCCGCCAAGGAAGTATTTCCCGCCGGTGACCCTCGGGGGAGTATCGGAGTTTCGTCGCAAGACACTGCGGTTCCGGACCGCGGCGAGCTCTGAATGAATTCGTCGGCGAACACCCTCGAGTAAAGCGGTGGAATCCACGACTCTCTCTGTCATTCGCACAATTCTTTTTGCTACCCTGATTCTTGGTATTCTTGGCATTCTCGCGGAGTTGCTTCTCCTCGAGCATACTGAAGGTTTCTGGCAACAGATGCCCCTGTACCTGCTGTTCGCCGGGCTGGGGGTTCTTGTATGGCACGCCATCGACCGGCGTGCTGCGAGCGTAAGAGTGGTGCAGGGAACCATGCTCCTCTTCGTGGCGAGTGGCGCAATTGGAGCTATTCTGCACTACAAGGGCAACGTGGAGTTCGAGCTCGAGATGAATGCGGCCTCGCGAGGCTTCGATCTCTTTATGGAAGCGATGATGGGCGCAACGCCCGCACTCGCCCCCGGTGCCATGATTCAACTCGGGCTGGTGGGGCTTGCCTACACCTTCCGGCATCCCGCACTCACCTTCGGGAGAGCTACTGCGCACCGGGCTGAGATGTGATGCCGCTGTCGACACAACATGATCCGGCCTGCGATTCCGCAAGAGGAAGCCGAAATAGGGCCGGGGCCCTCCGGCTTTAGCTGGTGCAGCAGGCGGCCGATTGCGCACCATTGCAAAGATTCGATGCTTTATGAAGGAAACTGGTGCTGGAATGCCGGCGTCGCCAAGCACTGTTCTGCTCCCCCCTAACGAGGAGCATGGATGGAATCCTTCACGCTCGAAAACGCCCAGAAAATCCGAAGCTATCGTGACCTGCGGGTATGGCAGAAGTCAGTAGATCTCGTTGCCGAGGTCTACTCAGTCACGAAACGCATCCCGCGCAAGGAGAGCCAAAATCTCGCTACGCAGCTTCAGCGGGCTGCGGTCTCCATTCCGGCCAACATTGCTGAAGGACACGGCCGGCAGCATCTGGGGGACTACCTGCATCATCTGTCGATAGCGAGCGGCTCCCTCACCGAGCTTGGAACTCATTTGCTGCTAGCCGAGCGCCTAGCGCTGCTCCCAGGAAGTGAGGTGGAGCGCGTGCTCCTCGCCGCCTCCGATGTGAGCCGCATGCTAGCTGGCCTCACCAAAGCCCTGCTAGCCAGAAAGCAATCCCTCCCCTGAGCCACGCAATCAGTGCCACCGTGAACCGATCACCGCGCAGTACCAGGCGGGCACCGAGCACCGAGCACCTGCACCGCACTCGTCGCGGTGAGACTTGTTGACGGGCTTCCACTCGCAACGAGTGCGGTGCTCGGTGCGTGGTTGGTACCACGCGGTGCCCGGTGCCCCGGTTAACTACATCAATGCATTCCCTGTTGCAACCGCGCGCGCCTCCCGCAAATTCCGCGGAAGATGCCACGCTTCCCCATCGCTTTAGTCCTTCTCCTGACAATCGCTACCGCTCTCCCCTCCCAGGGTGGCGGCCGAAAGCTGGTCACAAAAATGACCGTCACGGGGGTCGCCAAGATCCCTAAACGCCAGGTCACACGCGCCATTCAAAGCGAGCACACCGCCTGTCGTCTCATCCTCACCCAACCCGCCTGTTGGGTCTTTCCCACACTCTTTTTCGTCGACGAGGAGTATCTCGACCGCGATGTCGTTGCCGCCGACATCCGCCACGTGCGCGTCCTGTACTTCAAGCGCGGCTACCGCCGTGCGCGCGTCGACACCATCATCACCCCGAGCAGGGGGGGCGTCGAGCTCGAGTTTGTCATCACCGAAGGGGAGCCGACGATAGTATCCTCTCTGGATGTGACGCGAAATGATTCAGTGCTGGTCGACGACGCAATACGAAAGCACCTCAAGCTTGCACCCGGTGCCCCGTTCGACCTCGACCTGCTCGACTCGACCGCAACCTCCTTCCGCAACGCACTCTGGGACGAAGGTTACGCTGACGCTGAAGTCCGTTCCAAAGTGGCTCTCTCCGACAGCGCCATGCGCGCCGCCGTCCGCATCAGCATTGATCCGAAGCCGCGCACCACGGTCGGAACCATTCGCGTCGTGGGGAACCGCGTCCTTTCGGAGGAAACGATTCGCTCTGCGCTCTGGTTGCGAACGGGGGCGCTCTTCCGGCGCACTGATGTCATTGCAAGCCAGCGAAGCTTGTACCAGTCGCAGATCTTCAAGCGCGCTCTGATCATTCTCCCCCCGGCGGGAGACAGCGTTAAGGATATCGAGGTCACGGTGCAGGAAGGCGGTTCGCGCCGGGTGCGCACGACAATCGGGATGAGTACGCTGGACTTTGCCCAGGCGGATGCGCGCCTGGTGCTGTTCGACGTCGGTGGGGCCGGCCGCTCGCTAGAGCTTCGCGGTGTGGCGGCGAATCTCTTCGCCCGCCAACTCAACGATCGCGGCCTATTTTCCGATGTGACCCCCGCATCGCTCGACGGCGCCGAGAGCCGGGCGTTCTTGCGACCGACGTGGCAGGCGAGTGCCGAGATCACGCAACCCTGGCTGGCGTCGCCGCGAAACTCCGGGGTCGTCGGAGTTTTCGGACACCGCCGCAGCGCGCCCGCCGTATACGTCGACGAAGCGGTGGGAGTGCATGCTGCAGTAACGCGCGAAATGTCGCTTCGTCTGCCGGTGAGCCTGAGCTACCGTCTGGAGCGCACCCAGGTGACCGCGGGCGGCGACCGCTATTTCTGCTTCGGATTCGGCGTCTGCGAGCGCACGGCTATCGACGCACTCGGCGACCGTCATCGCCTGGCGTCCATTACGCTCGGCGGCTGGCTTGACCGCACCAATCACGCGGTGGATCCCACGGGTGGCTACTCCGCGCGCGTCGATATCGAGCATGCCTCCGCGCTCACCGCCTCCGCTTTCCGATACCATCGCGCTGTCGGCGAAGGGTCAAAGTTCTGGCGGTGGGGTGGCGAGCGAACTATCGCGGTCCGCCTGCGCGCTGGGTGGGTCAAGCCGCTCGAGAGCACCGCTGGGGCTCTTGGCGTTGGTGGAGAAGGCGGCGATATAGTGCACCCTCGCAAGCGCTTTTACGCTGGCGGGTCGCAGTCGCTGCGCGGCTACGGCGAGAACGAACTCGGGCCTCGTGTCGTTCGCGTCGAGCGCTCAGCGCTACTCGCAAGTGGCTGCACCGATCCTTCGATATCGGATGGCTCATGCGACCCTGCCGGCGTAGCGTCTCGCAATTTCCAACCTCGCTCCGTCGGCGGAAACGAGCTGGTCGAAGCCTCGGTGGAACTGCGGCTGCCAATCGGGAAATCGCTGAACGCGGCAGTCTTCACTGACGCCGCTTATGTCGGCCCGGCATCCACGCGTGGCGCCGCGCCCTCGGCGGCCGCTATCACGCCGGGCGTGGGAATTCGGTATTACTCCGGGTTTGGGCCCATCCGGTTCGATGTCGGCTTCAGGCCAGGCGGTCCGCGCGAACTGCCCGTAATGGTGACTGACAGTGACGAAAGCGATGCGCGTGTCATTCGCCTCGATCGCACAAAAAAGTACGATCGACTCGACGGCAAAAGCGGCACTTTCAGGCGCACGCTCGAACGCGTGACATTCCATCTGTCCATGGGACAGGCGTTCTGATGCGCAGACCGCTTCTCATTGGCGCCGGGCTGGTGCTGCTCCTCATGACGCTGTCGCTTGCGGCGATCCTCGTTCTCACGAACACAAGCGCTGGACGCGAGCGCGTTCGTCGCCTTGCGGTCAAGCAGTTGAACGACGATGTGACTGGCAGCGCGAGTATCGGCGATCTGGGTGGCAACCTGCTCGTGGGGTTCTCACTGGGAGACGTAGCTATTCTGGATGCCGCGCGCGCGCCGATCTTTTCCGCGAACCGGATATCGGGGCGATACCGAGCTGTCGATTTGCTGCGAAAGCGCATCGAGTTGAGCGATGTTCGGGTGACAGGACCAAACTTGCTGCTGCAGCGGTCTCCTGATGGCAAATGGAACATCTCGTCGATTTTTCGGAAGGAAGCTGCCCCACGACAAGCGACTGACAACCTCGGCTGGGGCGACTGGGTGTCCATAAAGGACGTCACCTTCGAGAGCGGAAGCCTCGTGGTGCGCACGCCGTGGGCTCCCGATAGTGCGCTCGCTCTCGCCGACCGCGATAGCGTTATCGCGCGCGCGCTCGATGGCGGCCGCCTGCGAGTGGAGCGTACCCCGAATGGGCTGCAGCGCGTGGTCATGCTGCGGCACATCGACGCGAAATTACCTGTCGTGCGCTTGGCCGACCCGGATAGTGCGGGGATCGCGATACAGATTGGAGCCCTACGGGCCATCGCCGAGCCGTTTCGCGCCCCACCCGGGATCATTCGGGACCTCGCCGCCTCCGTACGCATCACGGAAGATTCAGTAACGGTCACCAATGCGCGCGTATGGCTTCCCGCATCGCGCATCAGTGGGCACGCGGCGCTCGATCGTAAGAAAGGCGCGCAACTGCGAGCACGCGCCGAGCCGGTGGCGTTCGCGGATTTGCGGTGGCTGTATCCGCGACTGCCTTCGGAGGGTGGTGGGTCACTGGATCTCGGTGTCGTCAGAGATTCCGGATATGCCCGCTTCACAGCTCGACGCATTGATCTTCGTTCCGGGCGCGCGACTCTTTCCGGCGAGGCAGGCGCCCTGGTCTCGGAGAGCATCGAGATACACGACACCAACCTGAGCTTTGCCGGTGTCAGCACGAGTCTCATGGAAGAACTCACTCCGGGCGTGAAGCTGCCGCGCCGCGGAACGTTCAGTGGACGCGCGAAGCTGGCCGGAACGGCCGACGCCCTTCGCCTGGATGGCGACGTGTCATTCAGGGATGCGCTCTCGGGAACTAGCCGAGTGCTGGCCTCTGGTGAGATCGGCGTCGCCAATGGCTTTCGTGTGCGTGCCCTACGCCTCCACGCGATTCCATTGCGCCTGGATCTGGTAGGCAAGCTTGCTGGCAATAATGCCATCGGTGGCGCGGTTACGGGGCATGCGACAATAGATGGCGTAACGGGAGATTCGTGGCGAGTGAGCGGCGACCTGACACACCTGGACCGCGGCGCCCGCTCGCGTCTCGTGGGCCGCGCCCGCATCAAGCCAGGACGCCGGACACTGGTTGACGCCGATGTTCAGGCGCTGCCGCTGTCGCTGGTCACCCTCGGACACTTCGCACCGCGGCTCGAGCTGCGCGGCGAAGTGCGTGGACCGATTCGCCTGCAGGGCCAACTCGGCAATCTTGCGCTCGCCGCCAAACTGGCGCTTCCGGGGGGCGGCTCCCTTGACGCCAACGGACGCCTCGAGCTGTCTCGCGACGAGCCTGGCTACGACATGACATTCATGCTCGCCGCCGGCGATGCCTCCGCGCTCTCGGCGCTCGCACCCAAAACGTCGGTGACGGGAAGTATCATCGCGAACGGGCGCGGCATGGCCCCAGCGACGATGCGCGCATCGGTCGCGGCCGAGCTGTCCGAATCGCGCATCGATACCATGACCATCGATACGCTGCAAGCGCGTATTCGCATCGCTGGCGGAATCGCGACGGTCGATACGCTGGCAGCGCGCGCGGCCGGTGCCGTCATGTTGGCAAATGGGACAATTGGTCTCACGGATGCGCAAAGTGGCGACCTCTTCTATAACGTGCGGGTGGACTCGCTCGCCGCCCTTGCTCGGTGGATCAGGCGCGACAGCGGTGCCGTGCGCCCGCGTCCCTGGCGCCAGGCGCGAGCACTCGCGATTGCACGCGCCGATTCGGCGCGAGTGTTCGAGGAGACTCGCGTCGAGCGCGAAGCCGCGGGGAGCACTCCTCCAGCGCTCGTCGTCGACACAATCCCGATCCTGCCGCGCGATTCTCTGGCTGGCTCGATCGAAACGCGTGGCACACTGCACGGATCGATAAAACGATTCGACTTGCGAGGAAGCGCTACCCTTCGGGACGTTGTTGCGCGTGGCATCGGTGTGCGAACGGGCAGCGTGGACTATATCATCGCTGCCCCGCTTTCATCCTCGCGATCAATCGACGTCAACGCCGCTCTCGCTGGCGTGGAAGCCGAAGGTTTCGCTTTCGACTCAGTGAGCGGGCGCGCCACCTACAACGGCTCTGCCGGCGCCGCGCAGCTCGTGCTCCGGCAGGACGAACATAACTCGTATCGGCTGGCCGGCGCTCTGACGCGGCGAGGAGAGACAACGGAAGTCGTTGTGCGTGATCTCGAGCTGCGATTCGACACTACAATCTGGAGCGCGGCGCAGCCTACGATGGCCCGGTTCAGTGCGGACCGCATCACACTCGAGACGCTCGACCTGCGCAGCAATGAAGGCGGACACGTCCATCTTGCCGTCAATGTTCCATCGGATGGAAACGGTGCGGCAGAGTTGAGTGCTTCCGGCGTAGAAGTCGCGCACGTAGTGACTCTTCTTCAGTCGGACGCCGAAGCAGGCGGCACCCTCACTATTTCGGCGCGCGGCGAAGGGACGAACACGAACCCGCGCCTTGACGGAAAGATACGTATGGCGAACGGCATTTACCGGGGAAAGGAACTGGCTCCGCTGTTGAGTGCGGACCTCACGTATGCGCAGAAGCGTCTTTCCTTGAATGCCACGGCGGAGCGCCTGGGCATGCCGCTCGCGACTGCAAAGGGTTCCGTGCCGCTCGACCTCGCCTGGAGTGGCGTCACCCAACCGCGGCTCGACCCAACCGGCGCATTGAACCTGGATGTGAGTATGAGCGATCTGCCGCTATCCAGCGTTCCAAGCGTCAGCGAGGAGATTGAGAAGCTGACGGGACGCGCGACTGCAACACTCTCGGTTCGAGGCACGCCCCGGCAGCCGGAGATTTCAGGACAGGCAACCGTGCGCGACGGCTCCTTTCGTCTCATTTCGGCCGATATCACGTTCAGCGACATTGCGGCTTCCGCGCACATCCGCGGCGACACCCTGGTCCTCGATTCGCTGGTCGCTCGTAGCGGCGGCACCGTGCGTCTTCAGGGCACGGTCGGCATCGCAAAGCTCTCGTCGCCAACATTCGCCGTAGTGCTCGACGCCGTTGATCTTCGTGTGCTCGGCGGCAGGAGCGGAAGCTTGAAGGCCGATTCGCATCTGGAGATTACGGGTCCCTCCAACGATCTCCTCATCGCAGGTAGCGCGAGCGTTGGTGACGGATTCTTCGACGCATCGGGGCCTTCCGGTGATGCGATCACGCTGATCAATACAGGCGATCCGGCGTTGTATGCCATCCTGGATACGTCGTCTGCTCCGGCGCACGAGCCGGTTCTGCCGAAGATCCGGATGCCTAATAACCTGCGCCTCGATGTGAGTCTGCACATCGACCGCAACGTGTGGCTGCGCACGGCGCCTGACGGCAATCTCGAGATCCGAACCGCGATCGACCTTGGCGTGCACTTCGACAAGCAATCCGGACTCTGGACGTTCTCCGGGCTCGTCAACACCGCCGGCGGTGACTACACCTTCCAGGCGCGCCGTTTCCGCATGGCGCGCGGCTCCGGCTCCATGAGCGGCACCACAGGCGTCGAACCGGTTATCCAGGCGACGGGTGTACACGACGTCTGGCTTACCGGACAGGAGCCACTCCAGCTTCGCATTGTCATCAGCGGCAACACGGGAAAACCTCGCATCACCATGGAGGGAAGCAATCGCCCGCCTGTGCCGGGCTCTATCGCACAAAGCTACATCACGTTCAGCCGGCCATTCACATCGGTCTTGCAGCAGGGCGGCTCATCGCTTTCCGGCGCATCCACTGCTTCGGGGCACCTCTCCGGCGCGACGGGCATTCTGGCACGCAGGCAGCAAGCCAGCGTCGCAATGGGCGTCATCACGCACGAAGTGGGAATCGGCGCCGTGCGCTCACTGTTCGTTGACGTATTTACGGTCACGCCGGGCGACGTTCCCGCCGAGCATTCCGAGAGCCGAGTCGGCGGCATAAGCGGAATCGTCGTAACGGCCGGTAAGTTCCTCGATCCGGAGACCCAGATATCAGTGCAGCTCCGCCCTGCCACGATATATCCGGGCCTTCGCTTTCAGCGGCGGCTCTGGGGGCATCTGCTACTCGACGCCGGCATCGAGCCGAGGTGGGTTTCTACGGCGCCCTTTCTATCCGCCGACCAGGAGCCGAGGACAAAACGGGCGTTCGGGGCTTTCCTTACGAGGGAGTGGGAGTTCTGAGAAAAAAGCAGGAACCGGAAGCCGGCGCGATATCTGTCTGCCCGCATGCGAAGCAAGCCGGCGTCCGGCATGTGAATGTTCGTCGGACGTCGGATTTCACCATCAGAAATCAGATAGTTCGCAATCCGCAGTCCGCAGTCTGCAATCAAGTCTATTTCTCCTTCCAGTGATCCACCGTCCCGAAACGCTTTGGATCGAACAACGCGCTGTCCAGTACCACACTGACTTTGATTTCGGTGTACTCCTCCAGGAAGATCAACTTCCCGTCCGTTAGAAACTCCACCTCGGGCGCGATCCAGCCACCACCGAGCCGCTGGTACTTGTTGAATCGCGTTTCAGAGATGCGCGTTGTGTCCTGCGTCGGTTGCAGCATGCGAACGAAATACAGATGCTCGCGGTCCACCCAGAACTGCTTGCTTCGCGCATCGCCAGCCGCCGCACCAACGACGTATACCGGCCGCCCCTGCCACGTGTCCTCGCGTATCTTCGTCAGGTCGAAGCCGAGCTGGCCGAGCGTGGCGATGGTCTGGCTAACGGGCAGGGCGTAGACGTCGAAACCGAGCAGCATGAGCGGATGCGGCCGGGCGACAGCCTGTGTCGGCTTGCCATTCTGAAAGACGTACTGCGAATCATTCCGGAAGATCATGCCGTTCCCCTGTGCCCTCGGCTCGAAGTCGATGCGAAGCTTTCCGGGAACGACGATCGCCTCGAGCCAGGTCGTGGTGTCATTTGTCCCACTGGGGCGCGGCTGTGTGTTCTTTTGCACGAACGTCACCGTCTTGTACCACTGGCCCGTGTAGCGAGCATGCATCGCCGATATGAGCTGCTCCGTGGTCGCAATTGGCGACCCGGACAGATTTGCAGCTCCGCCTATCTCTGACGAAGACCTGGACGAAGACGCGCAAGCGCAAGCGACAAGGAGGAGGGTGACCAGGGTGAGGAAGCGCATAGTCAGGGAGCGGAAGGTGGAAATTCGGGAATCGGGAATCGGGGAATCGGGAACTCGGGAATCGGGGAATCGGGAATCGGGAGGCGGGAGGCGGGAGGCGTGAGGAACGTCGTGTTACATACGCGCAGCGGGAATCCGTGAGTCGGAGCTCGGGGAACCGGAGTACGCCTCACTCACCTTGACGAACGGTTTGTGGGTGTTTCTTCGATGCCGATTCCCGATTAGTCCGTAATCAGCTTCTCCGACGCGATCAGCCCATGCTGCGCGTCGATCCAGGAGCGATGGTAGTTCTTGTCCTCGATCTTCGTCGCCGCCTTGGCGACCTTGAGTGGACGAAATGAGTCCATCATCACCGCAAGCTCATTTGTGTACTTGGCGCCGATGCTGGCTTCCGCCCGCCCGGGATGCGGGCCATGCGGGATTCCGTCCGGATGATGTGTGATGCTTCCGAACTCGATCCCCTTTCGGCTCATGAACTCCCCGGACGCATAAAAGAGGACCTCGTCCGAATCCACGTTGCTGTGGTTATAGGGCGCCGGAACCGCGTTCTCGCCGAAGTCGTAGGGGCGAGGACAGAAGGAGCAGACTACGAAGCCATCGCCCTGGAATGTCTGATGCACGGGTGGGGGCTGGTGAACGCGTCCGACAATCGGCTCGAAGTCGTGAATGCTGAATGCCCACGGGTAGAAATAACCGTCCCATCCCACGACGTCGAACGGATGGTGATCGAGAATGAACTCGTTCAGGCCGTCGTACTGCTTCACGAGAATTCTGAAATCGCCCATCTCGTCGTGGATATCGAGCTTCACCGGACGGCGCATGTCGCGCTCCGAGTAGGGTGCCCCCTCGATGATCTGTCCAAAGTCGTTCTGGTATCTCTTGGGCCAGCGCACATGCCCCCGGCTCTCCATTACCAGCAGCTTTGTGGGTGAGCTCATCTCCAGCCGGTAGCGATGCATGATGCCACGATGGACGATGAGGTAGTCACCTTCGCCGAAAGGCAGGTCGCCAAAGATCGACTCGAGCACCCCGCTCCCACTTGCGACGTAAATCAGTTCGTCAGCCTGGGCATTTCTGTAGAAGTGCACGTCCTGTTCGTCCGGCTCTACGTACAGCATCGCGATGTCGCTATTGAAGAGCAACGGCGTACGGTCGAGCGTCGGGCTGCCGCCCGGCTTTATTTCTGCCGTCTTGAAGTGGCGGTGCTTGAGAGTGTTGTCGTCGTCCGCCTCGTAGGTAATCTCACGCAGCCGCTTCGCCGATTTGATGGTCGTTGGCGGGTGGATGTGATACAGGAGCGACGAGGTTCCGGTGAACCCTTCGTGCCCCATGAGCTGCTCCGCGTAAATCCCGCCGTCGGGCTTTCGGAACGCCATGTGACGCTTGCGAGGGATCTGGCCGAGTGTGTGATAAATGGGCATGGTGTCTGAGACTCGGAGGTAAATGACACTAACGGACGATCCGCAACCGCACGCTCCTCACAGGTTCCCCCTCAATTCCTGTTCGCGCTCGATTGCCTCGAACAATGCTTTGAAGTTGCCCTTGCCGAAGCTCCGTGCGCCCTTGCGCTGAATAATCTCGTAAAAAAGTGTCGGGCGGTCTTCCACGGGCTTCGTGAAGATCTGCAGAAGGTAACCTTCGTCATCGCGGTCGACGAGAATACCCAGCTCCTTGAGCGGTGCGATATCCTCGTCGATGTGCCCGACGCGCTCCAGGAGAGTGTCGTAGTATGTGGTAGGGACGCGGAGGAACTCGACGCCGCGGTCGCGGAGGGCGGTAACGGTGCTTACTATGTCGTCCGTGGTTATGGCGATGTGCTGCACGCCCGGTCCACCGTAGAAGTCCAGGTACTCGTCTATCTGCGACCTCTTCTTGCCGCTCGCCGGCTCGTTGATCGGGAACTTGATCCGCTCGTTTCCGCTCGAGACTACCTTGGACATAAGGGACGAGTATTCCGTGGAAATGTCGGTGTCATCGAAGGAGATGAGATTCTTGAATCCCATAACCTCTTCGTAGAACTGGCACCATTTGTTCATCGCACCCAGCTCGACGTTGCCCACGCAGTGATCCACGTACTGAAGCCCGATCGGCTTGGGCGCGAATGCACTTTTCACCAGCTCGAATCCCGGCATGAAGACACCGCGATAGTTGCGGCGCTCTACAAGCGAGTGGATGGTGTCTCCATATGTGCGGAAGGCCGCGATGACCACCTCGCCGTTCTCGTCGCGCAGCACTTCCGGCTTTCGAACCGCCTTCGCGCCGCGCTCCACTGCGAGCCTGAACGCCTCGGCCGCATCATCCACCCAGAGCGCAATGTCGCGCACGCCGTCCCCGTGCTTCGCGATGTGCTCGGCGATCTCTCCCTCGGCCCTGATGGGTGTCGTCAGGACAATTCGCACCTTGTTCTGCTGCAGCAGGTAGCTGGCTCGATCGCGAGTCCCCGTTTCAGGGCCGCGGTACGCCACCAGCTCGTAGCCGAACGCCGAGCGATAGAAGTGCGACGCCTGCTTGGCGTTGCCGACGTAGAACTCGATGTAGTCCGTCCCGTTGATCGGGAAAGTGTCATGAGCGACCGAAGGGTCGGGCGCAGTCGCGATGGTGGTAGCCATAGGAAGCTCCGGGGTAGGATCCAGGCTGCAACAAAAGAAGATTGCGGATGGCGAATTGCGGACCAGGAGCTTTACAGCGCCACGATCGAATATCCTGGCGCGCAATACGCAATCAGCCCTGCTTCGCAGTTGCAGTACGCAGTTTGCTCTACTCTCTTTTCGCCTCCAGAAAACTTTTCACGTCCGCTTCACTCAACGCCGGCTCGCCTGGAGCAACGTTGTCGAGCTTTCCATCTCGCATCCAGCGCTCCAGCTCGCCGACCAGCTCGAAGAGATGCTCGAAGCCATCGACGACAAAGAGGAGCGGCTGGAAGCGGTCGATCTCGAAGCCCTGGTTGATCACCCATTCGAGCCGGATTGGGTAGCGCTGAACTTCAGGTGAATCGACGCTGTGCGCCAGCTCGCCGAACGAGCTCAGAAGGCCACTTCCATACGCCTTCATTCCACGGCCGTCAGGACGCTTCATCAGGCCGAACTCGACCGTGAACCAGAAAAAACGGGCCATCGCCGTGATTATGCTGGTGGCCCGGCGTGTGGCTTCCTCGCTGTCGTGCGCTTCCGTTACGTGCTCCGCAGCCGTGTGCGCGCAGTCGCCGAACCGGACTAACGCCTCGGCGAACGCGGCATCGGTATGCATCGGAACGTGCCCCGCGATATCGTGGAAGATATCCGGTTCGGGGAGATAGTCGAGCGTCGCGCCATCTCGAATGGTGATCGTGGTGGGAAATTCGCGGTGCCGCAGGCTATCGAAGAAAAGGAAAGCCGGCACGTACCCGCTCACCGGTTTCGCGCGAAAGCCAGTGCGCGGCTCCATGAACCGATTCACTTCCTCGAGTCGAGGAACGCGATCCGGATTCAGTTGCAGCGTATCAAGGCCCTGCAGGAAGCGGGGGTTTGCGTATCGCGCCCAGCGATCCTGCATGCGCGTGTAAAGCCGGCGCCAGGCGTCGTGATTGGCGTCGCTGTACTGCTCGTATGGCTGATGTATGTAGAGCCGGCCGCTCTGCTGCGCGTGCTCTATGAACGGCGCCCGGGTAGTGGTGAGTCCCGGGGGCGCGGTAATTGTGCTGCCCAAGATATAACTCCTGTCGAACGAACGTTCAAATCTAACTACTTGTAGAGCGGTTAGGTTGAAGACTTGGGGCGGAGGAAGTGGGGAGCGGACGCGCTTTTGGAGTCGAAGCTCCATCCACCGCTTCCGCTACGTGCTCCGCGGGCGTGTGCGCGCAGTCGCCGAACCGGACTACTCCTCCAGCTCCTTGAGCCCCCGAAACAACACCAGCGACTCCGGATTCGCCAGCGCATCCCGGTTCTTAACCGGTCGCCCGTGAACCATGTCACGCACCGCGAGCTCCGTGATCTTGTTGCTTATGGTGCGCGGTATGTCGGCCACCTGAATGATCTTCTTGGGCACGTGGTGCGGGCTGGTGTTGGCGCGGATCCGGGCGCGAACGCGTTCGCGCAGAGGGTCGTCGAGCGTGAGCCCCTCGCGCAGGCGTAGAAAGAGCACGATGCGAACGTCGCGCTCGCCATTTGACACGATGTCCTGGCCTATAACGATGCTCTCGATGACTTCCGGCAGCTGCTCTACCTGCCGGTATATCTCGGCTGTGCCAATTCGGACGCCCCCGGGATTCAGGGTCGCGTCGCTGCGGCCGTAGACGATGATCCCGTCTTGCTCTGTAAGCTCGGCCCAGTCGCCGTGTCGCCAGACTCCTGGAAAGTGGTCGAAGTATGCCGAGCGATAGTTTTCGCCCGTGGGATCGTTCCAGAAGGCAATTGGCATGCTGGGGAACGGCATTGTGCAAACCAGCTCACCAGCCGTTCCGCGAACCGGCTTTCCGCTGTCGTCCCGGATCTCCACGGCCATGCCGAGCGATCGCCTCTGAATCTCGCCGCGCCACACGGGACCCGTTGGGTCGCCCGCCGCGAAACAGGAGATAATATCGGTGCCTCCGGTGATGCTGCTGAGATGAACATCGCTCTTGATGTCCCGGTAGACGTAATCATAGCTATTAGGCGACAGCGGGCTTCCTGTCGAAAGAATGGTGCGAAGCGAGCTCAGGTCGTTGGTCCGCGCCGGCGCCAGTCCCTCCTTCTCGCAGAGCGCGAGGTACTTGGCGCTGGTGCCGAAGACGGTAATGCGTTCCTGCTCCGCCATTTTCCAGAGAATGTTTTTGTCCGGCGCGAGCGGAGCGCCATCGTACAGCACAATCGTGGCGCCCACCGCCAGACTGGAGACAAGCCAGTTCCACATCATCCAACCACAAGTCGTGAAGTAAAAGATGCGGTCCTCGCGCTTGAGATCGGTATGCAGCACGTGCTCTTTCAAATGCTGCAGGAGCGTCCCACCCGCAGAATGCACCATGCACTTCGGAAGGCCGGTGGTGCCGGAGGAATACATTATGAAGAGGGGGTGGTCGAAGGGCAGACGGGGTCCTGGGAGTAGGGAGTTGGGAGTAGAAAGTGAATGTCTGGCGCTGGAGTCAGCGAAATCGGAAAAGAGCGACCACCTGGGCGCAGGGGAGCCTTCCCCATTCGCCGCTCCCCTCTCCCCAGCCCCCACTCCATACTCCCTACTTTCTGGGCCCCCCTTTCCGCTCCCTGCTACCGGTTCCCCACTCCCCACTCCCCCATCCCTACTCCCCATGTCCCTCACCACTACGACCCTTTCTATTGCCGGGATCTTCTTCACGATCTCCCGCACACGCGCCAGGCAGTCGATTCTCTTTCCGGCATATTGGTACTCATCCGCGCAAAACAGAACTCGAGACTCAATCTGGCCGAACCGGTTGACGACACCCTGAGTCCCGAAGTCCGGCGAGCACGATGACCAGACTGCTCCCAGGCTCGTGGTCGCCAGCATCGCCATGACGGACTCCGGGATGTTCGGCATAAAGCCCGCGACGCGGTCGCCTGCTCGAATCCCGTGCGAGCGCAGTGCCCCAGCGACGCGAGCAACCTCCAGTCGCAACTCGGCGTAGGTGAGCTCGCGCTGGCGGCCGAGCTCGTTCCATGCGACTATCGCGGCTCCATCGTCCTGGTATCGCAGCAGGTTCTCAGCGAAGTTGAGCCGGGCGCCGTCGAACCAGCGTGGCCCCAACTCGGGATCGGGAGGCGCCATCCTGTCCAGGCCGATCACCACCCGGTGCCACGGCGTCGCAATGACATCACAGAATGCCCACAGCGCCGGCCAGAAGAGTTCGGGAGATTCAATCGACCATTCGTACAGCGACGCGTAGTCGGTAACGCTCTCCGATCCAGGCGATCCTCCCTCGCGAACATGGGCGATGAAGGCTGTAAGATTCGCCCTCGCTATGCGCGCGGCGCCAGGCTCCCAGAGAGGAAGGTCAGAAGGGCGATGGGTCATAAAAGATTGCAGATCGCGGACTGCGGGAAGCTTGTGGACTTCTGCAATTCTGTAGGTTGCGGAAGGTTCATTCATTCGCAGTTCGCAGCTCGATCAGCAGTCCGCAATCCGCAGTCGCCTTCCCTACCTCGCGACGCGAGTATGCGGCGGTTCGCGCTGCGCACGCGCTACGATGCCATCCGGCCCAACCACGCAATTACGTCCCGATCGTTTGGCCTCGAACAGCCGAACATCCGCTGAATCCAGAAGGTCATCCCTCTCCTTGCCGTCGTCCGGCGCGGATGCGACGCCGACGCTGATCGTAAGATGCGTCGGTGTCATCTGGCGCGGCAGCATTACCACGGTTGCGGAGACGCTCCGGCGGATTCCCTCGAGCTTGGCTTCGGCGACGTGAGCCGGCGTTTCCGGAAGAAGGATAATGAACTCTTCCCCGCCATATCGTGCGACGAGATCGCTCAGTCGCACGGAACTCCTGAGAGTCGTGGCGATAGCCTGGATAGCCGCATCTCCGGCCGCATGTCCATAAGTGTCGTTGAAATCCTTGAACCGGTCGATGTCGATAAAGGCGATGGATAGCGGGTGCCCGTATCTGTCGGCGCGGCTCATCTCCTCCGCCATCCGCTCGTCGAAAAAACCGCGGTTCAGCACTCCCGTGAGCCGGTCCACAGTAGAAAGCTTCCGCAACCGCTGCGCGCGAACAACGATCATCATCGCCAACACCGAGGCGACAAAGAGCAGGATGAAGCGCGAGACCTGCGTCCGCCACTCGAACACCCCGTACTGGAAGGGAGAGAATTGGGCGCTGTTGAGATCCCAGTGCGACGCGGCGTACACGCTGACCGCTCCGTATTGTAGAATTGCAAGTGCACCCGAGAGAAAGCAGAGGCGACGGTCAAGGCGACGGCTCGCTCATTTAATAGCCGGCGTGCGCCGGCTTCCAGCTCCCGGAACCTAATCCCGGGTTGCTAATCTGTGGTTCCTAATCCCTCGTTCTAATCCTGGCTCTTGATCCAGGTTGCATATCTCTGGCTCCTAATTCCTGCCTCAAGTGTCCTTCATATCCAGCTTCAACAGCGTCCGTAACAGCACGTTCGCGCCATTCTCGATGTCGCTGGGGCGGCTGAGCTCCTCGGGTGAATGACTGATCCCGCGAACACTTGGCACGAATATCATTCCTATTGGTGCGAGCCGTGCGATGCTCTGCGCGTCGTGCCCTGCACCGCTCGGCATCTCCCTGGATGAGAGGCCGAGCTCGGTCGCCGACTCGGCTATCATGCGCCGGACATTTCTATCCGTTGGCGCGGGCATGTTCGTATTGTACTCGTTGAAGGTGAACTCTGTACCACTCTCCTTCCCTATACGGCGCGCTTCCGCGCGGATCGCCTGGAAGAGTACTTCGATTTTTGCGGCGTCCAGATCCCGCAGCTCGAGCGACAGTAGTACGCGCCCCGGTACGACGTTCGGCGCGCCCGGGCTCGCTTCGATGCGGCCAACTGTACCAACCTGCTTGCCCGGCTTTTCGACAACAATGCGGTTTACCGTGAGGATGAACCTGGCTGCCGCCAGAAGGGCGTCCCTCCGCTGATCCATTGGGGTGGTGCCGGCATGATTCGCGAAACCCTGGATCGTTACGTCCCAATCCCGGATGCCGACTATTCCCTCCACTACGCCAATGTCGATTTTCTCGCGATCCAGTACACCGCCCTGCTCGATGTGCAATTCCAGGTAAGCGGCTATATCGCCGCGCTTGCGCCGCACACTCTCGAGGCGGGCCGGATCACCGCCGATGAACCTGATTCCCTCGCGGATCGTTTTCCCGCTTGTGCTGACGACATCGAGGGTCTCCTTCGCCAGCTCCCCGCTGATCGCGCGGCTGCCTGTGAGTCCACCCTCCTCGTATTGGAAAACCATGACCTCGAGCGGGTGACGAAGATTGAGACGGTGTTCCGCGAGTGTTTGTGCCACCTCGATTGCGCCGAGTGAGCCGACATCGCCATCGTAGTTTCCGCCTTGCGGCACCGAATCTATGTGCGATCCCATCATCAGTGGCGGGAGAGCCGCCTCTCTTCCGGCTCGGCGGCCGAGAATATTGCCGGCGGCATCGATGCTAACCTCGAGCTTCGCAGAGCGCACGAGCTCCATCACGTACTCACGCGCCTCGCGGTCAGCCTCGGTGTATCCCATTCGGCTCACTCCGCCCTGCGGATTTTTTCCGAAGCGGCTGAGTGATTGGAGATGATCGTTGAGACGCTTGCCATTGACGCGGGGTGGTGCCTGCGAGAAGAACATTGCTTCGCGTCCGACCGCGATTGCGCTCAGCGCAGTAACAAAATGGTGGTTGAAATCGCGGCGATTCATTGCGTAAAGAGGGGGGGTCATATCAAACGACATCGCTGGTCTCCCAATCTGTGAAGAATGTTGAAGCAGCATACCCGGAGACAATCAGCTGCATCCGTTCTAGCCGATGCATCCGCATAACTTTTCGTCGTTGATGGCTGTTTCGCGGATCCTGGTTCCCGGTTCCACTTACTTGCCGCGGGGCACGGTCTTCAATACTTCCCAGATCCTCTCGTCCTCGGGTCCCAGCACCCAGGCGGAAAAACCTCGCAGCTTCTTCTCCCTGGCCAGCGCAAGTTTGGCGCGAAAGCTTCGCACGTCCTCGAGGAAGAGCCATTCGAATGTTCCGCCGTTGGGATAATAGGCATACGAAACCGCCTGAACAGAGTCCCAGTGCAGCGTGGCGCCATTGCGCTCCGCCAGTCCGGAACCCCACGTCCAGCTCAGCGTTTCAGACCAGGACCGTGCGCGCTCCGCAAGTGAATTGTCTTCGCGGGTGAACCACCGCATGCTTTGTAGCGGCACGCCGAGCGAGAGCTTCTCAGGCGGAACGAAGCGGAGAAAGTAGTCGACAACATCTCGCATCCAAGGTATTCCGGCATTCGGACCAGGTGGGGTGCGGCGGGTGTGCTGGCTATAGGTCATGATGCTAATGAAATCCCCAACCTTTCCCAGAGCGGCGAGATCGTAGCCGCCGCGCCAGCTATCGAAAAGGAACCGATGGTAGGCGAGCGGTCCCGCAAATTCGCCCGGTCTGTGCACGACAGCTATGCTGATCCTGCATCCGGCGGCATGCAGCCCGCGCGCGGCCTCGGTGTACCAGG
>JBPCJT010000252.1:0-3489 GCA_051005015.1 Gemmatimonadaceae bacterium
GAACGACGGCGTCGAGGACGATCGCATCCGCCAACCCAAGGAGGTCAGCGTACATATCCGGCAACTCGCCGTCCCGAACGCGAACGGCCGCCCATATCTGACGTCCCGACACGGCACGTACCTCCACCACCCTGTCGGGCGTAGGGTCTGCGTGAAGCTGGATGATATCAAGGCCAGCGGTGCGGCAAGCAGCCGAAATGGCTGCGGCCGTCTCTTGCCCAAACACGCCGACACGACGCGTTGCGCTCCCAGCCATTGCAAGTATCGTAGCAGCGGTGTCGGGATCGATCGATCGTGGCCCGCCGGCGAAGATCACCCCCAGATACGTTGCTCCGAGCCCAACTGCTGCCCGTACGTCCTCAGCCCGAGTCAAGCCGCAAAACTTGACCTCAGTTGGCACGTCCGAGCCTCTTCACGCCAGTGAGTGCGCGAACTGCGAAGGCTGGATCCGCCGCCGCAGAGAGGCTTGAACCCACCAGAACAGCGTCGGCGCCGCATTCCGCCGCTCTCCGAACTTCTTCGGCGGAGACAATCCCGCTCTCGGCGATAGCTATGAGATCGCCTGGGACCAGAGGCAGCAAGCGCTGACTGGTTTGCATATCCAGCTCGAGAGTTTCCAGGTTGCGATTGTTCACGCCGATTAGCGCTGCCCCTTCTCTCACGGCAAGCTCGAGCTCCTGCTCGGATCGTATTTCCACCAGCGCTTCAATCCCCCAGTGGCGAGCCGTTCCCAGAAGCACTCGCAGCCGGGAAGGCGGCAGCGCTCTGACTATCAGGAGGACCGCGGCCGCGCCCGCCGCTCGAGCCTCGATGATCTGAAGCTCATCGACGATGAAATCCTTGCGCAAAACGGGAAGTCTCGCCGCTTGCGCGACGACCCGCAAATCGTCGATGGACCCCCCGAAATCAAGTGGCTCCGTAAGAACTGAAATGGCAGACGCGCCGCCGGACGAGTAGGCGAGAGCCTGAACCGCAGCCGAAAGAGAGGTATTGATCGCCCCCCGGGAGGGAGAACTGCGTTTCACCTCGGCTACGATCGCGACTTCAGCTTGAAGCAGTGCACTCCTCATCGAGCGCGCCGGGAATGCCATTCGTGCCTCATTCCGCAAGTCTTCCTCGCGATCGGATAGCGCTGCCGCGCGTGCGCCGGCCTCGGCAATTATGCGCCCGAGCACCCCTCCGGGTGGCTGCCATGCGTGAAAAAGTGCTTGCACTTCGGTAACCATTCGGTTAAAGTCATTCGGCTTCCATTCGGGCCACAATTACCGGGAACAAACGTCATGAGGGACGCATGCCACTAACCAGGCGCCAACGTGAGATACTCGATTACCTGAACGGGTATCTCGAAGCAAACGAATATGCTCCGAGCTTCGAGGAAATCGCCCGGCACTTCAACTATAACTCGCTGGCGACCGTTCATGAGCATCTCACCAACCTCGAGCGAAAGGGATACATAAAGCGCACCTACAACGAAAGCCGCGCGATCGAGGTGTTGCCTTCCGAGGTGAATCCGCGTGCCATCGAGCTGCCACTGCTCGGATTGGTCGCCGCGGGTATCCCCATTGAAGCTCTGTCCACACAGGAAATGATCGCCGTTCCAGAAGATTTTACGCGGAATGGTGGAAGCCACTACGTATTGAGGGTGCGTGGCAACTCCATGATCGACGAGCAGATCCGGGACGGCGATTATGTTGTAATCCGCCAACGCCAGCATGCGGACAACGGTGAGATGGTCATTGCGCTAATCAACGACAGCTCCGCTACCGTCAAGAAGTTCTATCGCGAGCGTGACGGACGCATACGCCTTCAGCCCGCAAACGATGCAATGGAGCCGATCTATATTCACGAGAATGATGTGACGATTCAGGGAATTGTCGTCGGCGTCCTCAGGAAGTACTGACCTTACGCCTGCGCCGGCGGCCGCCTGACACTCCGTTCCTGGCTCCTGGTTTCTTCTCGCTCTGTTCCATGATCATGGTTTTTTCTCGCCGGCCAGCCGGAGGCTGTCGAGTGCACGAATTCCCGCGCCGGCCTTCAGGGCACGATCGGCGCGCTCAACACCATCGCTCAGACTGGTGGCAGCCCCAGCAACGTACAACGCTGCGCCCGCATTCATCAGAACTGCGGCGCGTCCTCCGTCCCGAGATCGGTTCTCCAGAATTTCGGTTATTCGCGCTGCGTTGGCTGCCGGCTCTCCACCAGCAAGTTCGTCGGCTGTCGCCACCGAAATACCGAGCTCCTGCGGTGTGATTTCAAGGGATCTCACCTGGCCGTGGCGAACTTCCAGCATTCGGGTGAAGCCGAGTGGCGAAAGCTCGTCCATGCCGGGCTCCCCGTGTACCACGAGTGCGTGCACGCTGCCCAGGGCCGCCAGAGCATCTGCGAGTAACGGCATTCTGCTCTTTTCGGCCACACCCACTACCTGGCGGCCGGCGCCAGCTGGATTGGCGAGAGGCCCCAGGATGTTCATCAGGGTCGGGATTGCAAGCTCGCGCCGCACGGGACCCACATGGCGCATGGCTGGGTGCATCAATGGCGCGAACATGAAAACGATCCCGGCCTCCCGGAGGACGCTCTCCATCTCGCCTGGCGTAAGCTCGATTCGAACGCCAAGCGCCTCAAGGACGTCTGCGCTGCCGCAGCTCGATGTGAATGACCGGTTTCCGTGCTTTGCGACGCGGACTCCCGCGCCTGCGGCTACAAGCGCCGCGGCGGTGGAAATATTGAAAGTCGGAACCTTGCCCCCACCCGTGCCACACGTGTCGACCAGGTCGTCGGGACGCTCGGCCTGAAGCCTGACCATCGCTTTGCGCAATGCCTGAGCACCACCCGTTACTTCGGAGGCGGTTTCTCCCTTGACCCTCAGACCCATGAGCAGCGCGCCAACCTGGGCCGCAGTGGCCTCCCCGCGCATCACCACGTCGAATGCGGCAGTGGTTTCCTCGGCTGTCAGGGATTCGCTTCCGGCTAGCCGCCTGATCGCGGTGTGGAGAGGGCTAGCTTGCACGGATAGCGTCGGCCAAACGCTCCGGAAGGGCGCCGCGCGTCGCAATAATAGCTATCACCATCGCGAGTACCCGAACGCGCTCTACGTCTTCTTCGTTATAGACTCCGCGCTGCGCGCGATTAGTCAAATTGACCACGCCGACAAGATCACGATGATAGATGAGCGGAAAGCTTATGAACGATCCGGTGGTGAAGTACTGATCCTTGAGAAAAGGTCGCGAGCCGGCTTCCGCGACGTCCTCAACGAGTAGCGGTTCGCGCCGCGCCGCGACTGTTCCTGCCACACCCTGTCCGAAAGGGATAAGCATTCCTTCAACGACGTCGGGCGGCAGGCCCCTGGACGCGGCAAGAAAGAGCGTGTACGGCTCTGGCGCGCGCAGCATCAGCGAGCACCTCTCCGCCTGCATGTCGTCCCCGAGCAGAGCCACCAAGCCGTTCACCAGCCTTCGCGGATCGCTCGTCACGGAATCGAGAGCTAGCACG
>JBPCJT010000253.1:0-4363 GCA_051005015.1 Gemmatimonadaceae bacterium
GAACGGTATGGAACGGGTGCGTCTGAAAAGCGACATTGAGATACTTGAAGACGCTGTCGATGGCCGTTCCGCCGGTCTCGTACTCTTCCGCCTGCGCCAGGAATTCGTCAAGGCTGACCTCGTCGTCGTCCGCGCCGGCTTCGTCCTTCCAACCGGGCCGTCCACCCGCCATGCGAAAAAACGCACTCATGGCGACGTTAGGCTCCTGGCCTGACAGAAGTCCCGCTCGATCGCTCGACAGCTCGCTCTTTCGAAACCACTCGAACAGAGCAAGCTCGATGGGTAGCAGGACCATACCTGCGAGGAAGGGAAGATTACGCAATCCCACGGTGAGCAGAATGAGCGCGATTGTGCGATACGTCGCGTGCCCGCTCATGATATGACCCAGCTCATGCCCGAGAATTGTGCGCCTTTCTTCACGGTCCAGCAGTCCGAGCATTCCGGAATTGATGACGATGAACGGATTCTGGAAGCCGACAGCGCCTGCGTTGACGGCCGAGGTCTGTGTGACATACAGGTCGGGCCGGGTTGGCCAGTCCATCGTTTCGAGGACTTCCGAGTACAGATCGTTCAGCTTGGACCGCTGACGCGGTCCCACTCGAACAGCGCTGCCCGCGAAGAGGTGCCTTATCGCCCGCTCGCCGAAGAAGCCGGCAACCTTGCGCACGACATCATCGAAGCCGGGTATCGAGCGCATGGTGTTGAGCGCCGCGCGGTCCGCTGGATGTTCCCACGCGACGGGGGAAATCTGGGTCAGGACCTTGCGTTCGGGCATAGCTTTGACTCCTGGCAGTTGAAGACTACGTTTTGGGTCGAGACGTGAGCTGTGATACGTGATACGTGATACGTGTAACCACGACATTTCGGGTCGAGTCAGTGCCTATGAAATCGTTGTTCGATGTCACGTCTCACGTATCACTTCACGTAACACGTATCACGTTTCACGGAACGCATTCCCAACATCCGCCAGCAGGTCTTCCACATCTTCTACGCCACAGGACAGGCGAATAAGCCCCTAGGTAATCCCCAGCTGCGCCCGTCGTTCTGGGGGCACCGACGCGTGCGTCATGGAAGCTGGGTGGCTGATCAGGCTTTCCACCCCTCCCAACGATTCTGCCAGCGAAAAGATTCGGGTGCGATCGAGCACCCGTCCGGCGCGCTCCCGGGTTTCAAGTTCAACGGAGATCATCCCGCCGAAACCGCTCATTTGCCGCTTGGCGAGTGCGTGCTGCGGGTGCGAATCGAGACCGGGATAGATGACGTTCTCCTCTCCAACCAGTTCCGCCAGAAACGCCGCCACGCGCCGGCCGTTTGAATCGTGCCTGGGCATGCGCAGATGGAGCGTTTTCGTGCCTCTCAGTGCCAGCCAGCAGTCCAGCGGACCTGGAACAGCGCCGGCGGCATTCTGAATGAACTGGAGCCGCTCCGCGAGCGCATCGTCCTGCACGAGAGCTGTGCCTCCGAGCATGTCGCTATGGCCGTTCAGGTATTTCGTCGTTGAATGAAAGACAATGTCGGCCCCCAGCTCGAAGGGGCGCTGAAAGAAGGGAGTCGCAAAGGTATTATCAAATATGAGAAGTCCGTTGTGGCTATGCGCGATCTCGGAGGCGATGGCAATATCCGTGAGGCGCATGAGCGGATTCGTCGGGGTTTCAGCGAAAAGCGCCACAGTGTTAGGCCGCCACGCATCCGCAATACGCTCCGGATCGCGCGTGTCGACGTAGGAAAAGCAGAGGCCAAGGTTTTTCAGCAGCCTGTCGAAGAGGCGGAAGGTTCCGCCGTACACATTCTCACCGCAGATGATATGGTCGCCCGACCCGAAGAGTTTCATGATGGAATCTACGCACGCAGTACCACTAGCGAAGGCGAAGCCGTGCCGGGCACCTTCGAGTGCCGCTACGTTGCGCTCCAGCGCTTCGCGTGTAGGATTTCTGCTCCGGGCATACTCATAGCCTTTATGCTGGCCGAATGAATCGTGCACATATGTGGATGTTAGATAAACGGGCGTCATTATGGCGCCCGCCAGAGGTTCCGGACGCTGCCCGGCATGAATCGCGCGTGTACCGAAACTGGTATCCAGATCATCGTCGAAAATGCGTGTCATGCGAAGGCCCGTTTGTGTGAAGTTCCGGAAATTAGCCGTCTCGGCATGGAGTGGCGAGCTATTCGTTTTCGTCGTTACGCGGGCACTCCCCGGCTAGCGGCTTGACCTCACCGGTCGGTGCCGCGGTGCGGCAGCCTGTAAATTGCCTGGTCGTCGATGACGAGCCGAGGCTTCGGCAAGCGCTGATGCGACTGCTGCACGGCGACGGTTTCACGTGCTTCGAGGCTGCCAACGGAGTGGACGCGCTGAAGGTTCTCGAACGAGAGCCAGTGACGCGGGTCCTCTCGGACATGCGCATGCCCCAAACGGACGGAGCCGAGCTTCTCCGGAACATCCGTCGCCGGTTTCCCGATATCGCTGTAGTAATGATAACCGCAGTGGCGGATGTTGAGGTTGCCGTCGATTGCATTGGCATCGGCGCGATGGATTATCTCACGAAGCCGTTCGTGCTGGAAGAGGTGCGAGTTCGCGTGGCGCAAGTGCTGGAGAAGCGCCGCTTGATAGTGGAGAATCGCGAATACCAGGGGAGGCTGGAGGAACGCGTGGAAGAGCAGGCTCAGCGTCTCGAGCGGCTTTTTCTCGCGAGCATACAGTCTCTCGCCGAAGCGCTCGAGCTCAAGGACCCCTATACCAAGGGGCACTCCGAGCGTGTGAGCCGATATATGGCTGTCGTTGGCCGCGGGCTTGACCTGGACAAGGACATGCTGCGGCAACTGGAGCTCGGTGGTCACCTGCACGATGTCGGCAAGATTGGGGTCCGGGAGGCGGTGCTGAACAAGGAAGGCCCGCTATCGGCCGATGAGTACGCGCACATCATGACCCACCCGGTGCTCGGATGGCGAATTCTCAGACCTCTTTTGGCTGATGCCGAGGTCGCGCTGCACATCGTACGTTCGCACCATGAGCGATACGACGGCCGCGGAGTACCCGATCAGCTCAGCGGCCTGAATATCCCTACTGGAGCTCGCATCTGCGCCGTAGCCGATTCGTTCGACGCAATGATGAGCGTACGCCCCTACCGCAGGACGATGTCAATGGCCGATGCTATCGCCGAGCTGAACGAGCATGCCGGCAGTCAATTCGATCCGACGGTCGTTCTGGTGTTCCTCGCGGCATTCGAGCGTGGTGAAATTGAGGCGTGCATGCACCAGCCAATCGCGCCAAGTCTAGCGGTGGAATGGGCGCTGCGCTGAGATAACTCTCCGCCGGTCGTTTGCAGGCAGGGCGGATAGCACCCCCCCTGGAAATACTTTCCTTCAGGTCGACTCCAACTGCAATCCAGATGTCATTCTCGCACGCGCTTGCCGTTGAGGCGCGAACGTGTGTGACGCCGGCGCAGCAATTGTTCTGTTCCAGATGGTAATTCTTTCGTGCCGTAATCTCTGCCATGCAGCTACCTACCAGCGGGAAAGGGCAAATGGGTCAGGATAGTAATGCGGGCCGCCGAGTTGCAGCGTTGGAAGGCACGAGTCCCCACCCGGCGTCGGCCCGTCCGTCGCTCGCAATTGTGATCTGAATCACCAGAGACACAATGGTTGGGAAACATTTTGTTGACTGGATTGTCCTTATCCTAGTGTGGGGTAACCGAATCACTTCACTCAGCGCGCTTTACAGTGACGATCCAAGCTTGCTGCCCGCATGCGGTAGGGGGAAATGGTTTACAAAGGCTTGATGATCAGCGTGTCCGGGTTACGGGGCCGCGTTGGCGAGGCGCTCACACCTGAGGTTGTGGCGAAGTTTGCCGCTGGCTTTGGCGCGTGGGCAACTCGAGGAGCTGGCTCCCGGCAGATTGTCGTTGGACGCGACTCCCGCGTTTCGGGGCCCATGTTTCACAGGGCGGTGTTGGCGGGGCTGCAATCGGTGGGATGCTCCGTCATTGACGTTGGCGTATCGCCGACCCCGACGGTGCAGTTGGCAGTCGAGCATCACCACGCCTGGGGCGGGCTGGCCATCACGGCCAGTCACAACCCGATCGAATGGAACGCGCTCAAGTTCATTGGCTCGAGCGGCCTGTTCCTCAACGGCGCAGAAAGCGCGGAAATGCTCAAAGTGGTGGATGGTGACATACCTCGCGCAACCTGGGACGAGATAGGCTGCGTCACCGGGGATGATCTGGCAGTGGAGCGCCATATCGAACGGATTCTGGCGTTGCCATACCTGAACGTGGAAGGCATTCGTCGCAGGGCATTCCGGGTAGCGCTTGATTGTGTGCGCGGCGCCGGCGGCGGCATAATGATTGACCTGCTGGCACAATTGGGC
>JBPCJT010000254.1:0-5587 GCA_051005015.1 Gemmatimonadaceae bacterium
TTTTCGGGGAGCCGTGACATGGGCGGTGGGTTGGGGTTGGGGTGAAGCTACTTGGAAACGGCAGGAGGGGCAATCATCATATCATCATGGCAAGTCCGAGTGTCAGTCTCAAGTGATCAGTGATATATGCCACTGCTATGTCACCATGGCAGTTCGGCCCGCGTGCTTTCGCCACGCGCCGGTTTCAAGCGCTTCATCGATTGCCGCGACAGCACTTTCAAGCTCATCGTCACTCGTATAGAAGTGCGGGGCCAGCCGGATTCCCGCCTCCGGCCGATAGTCGACCATGATGTTCTGCTCCAGCAGCGCCTGCGCCACCTCATAGGCATGAGGCGCATCGAATGCTACAGTGCCGCCGCGCCGCTCGGAGTCGCGCGGAGCGTGTACCCGGTAGCCGCGTGCATCGGCCATCCCGATGAGCCTTGAAGTTTGTCGCACGCTCTTTGCCCGAACCTCCACTATCCCTGCGGAAGCCAGAATGCGCGGGCCTTCCACCGCCGCATACAGCGCTGGGATCGCCGGAGTACCGTTCAGCCACCGGAAAGCGCCAGTCGCGAAATCCATCTCGGTCTCGAACGCGAAAGGGCGCGAATGCGCCTGCCAGCCGGTGATCGCCGGAGCGTACCGCTCCCGGATTTCCGGCGATACGTACAGGAAGCATCCACCGGGCCCGCCACACAGCCATTTGAGCACACCGCCCGTAAGAAAGTCGGTGCCGTTTCGTTTCACATCCACAGGCATGATCCCCACCGAGTGAAACGCGTCGAGTGCGACAAGCGCGCCCACTTCGTGAGCTCTGCGGCAGATTCGCTCCGCGTCGAGCACGTACGCTGAGCGGAATAGCACGTGTGACACAGCCACCAGCCGCGTGCGCTCGTCTATCGCCTCGATCAGGCGATCGTGGTCGATGCCGATTCCATCATCACTCGGGACCTCAACGATCCGGGCTCCCAGGCGAGTGGCGAGCGCGTCATAAACGTATCGCACCGACGGAAAGTCGAGAGCTGTGGTGACGATCGCGTCGCGCGGCGCGGTGTAATCCAGCGCCGACACGATGGCGGCTTGCGCGATGGAAACGTTGGGGAACATGACTACGTCGCCAGCGTCGGCTCCAAGTAGAGGCGCGATCTCGCTGCCGGCTCCAACAGGCATCTCCCACCACCCTTTTGTCCACGCGCGAACGCCCTCTTCGGCCCACATTCGAGCGTACTCCGCGAGTCGCTCGGGAACCGTACGCGGCATTGCGCCGAGCGAGTTCGATACGAGGTAGTTGGTGCGCCTGAGAATTGGGAACTCCGCGCGGAATCGAAGTAGAGGATCGGTCACCGTGGGGAGCAGGGTGTTGGGAATGGGGAGCCGGCGGTCACGATGTCGCGCGTCGCTGGGCGGCGGGGAGGCGCTTACGGTGGGTTAGCGTAACCAGGAAAATAATCGTGGCAATGACCATTACGGCGACAAGAACGCTCCACTCCAAGATAGTGATGGAGGTTAGCATGTACGCTATCGCGACAATTGCGAGCGGAGCGGCGATGGAGGTGCCGCGGACGCGGTACGATATTCCGCCTATCCGAACGTTCCGGCGGCGCAGCTCCCATGACGCGGCGCAACAGCCGAGATACAGCAGTAACGCGGCAACATTGGCGATGATCACCAAATGCTCGAAACTTCCGGAAATGGTCAGACCAGCAACAATAAAGAACTGAATTACAAGCGCCACATACGGCGTATGGAAGCGCGAATCCACTGCGCTGATCCAGCTCGGCAGAAATCCGTCGCGACTGAATGCGAACAGGGCCCGCGGGTTCGCGAGCGTCATTCCGCTCAGATTGCCGAATGTGGACACCACCACGCCGACCGCGAGGAGATGTCCGCCCCATGGTCCCATGACTCTGTTGGCGGCATCCGCCAGCGGCGTGGTGCTTCCAATGAGATCGGGTCCAAGGATGCCCTGGGCAACCAGCTGGATTGCAATATAGAGCACAGTGACGACTGTCATTGCCATGAAAATGGCTTTCGGCACCGCCCGGGCTGGATCCGACACCTCACCGCTCGGCAATAACGCTGCTTCGACACCCGCGAAGGCAAAAATCAACACAATGGAGGCGCGAGATATGTCCGAGGGCGATGGTGTGGCCTCCCACGTGAGATTCCCCGGATTAATCGCGAATGCGCCCAGGACGATGAGCAGGAGAAGGGGTATCAGCTTCAGGATCGTCGTAATCACGTTCAGGCGCGACCCATGGGTGACACCGCGGATGTTGATAGCGGTGAGCAGTGCCAGAATTCCCATCACCAGGGCGCCTCGTGCTACCCTGGCGCTGAAGAACGGCAGGAGCCTCGCCATGTTGTCGGCAAGGATGGTTGCCACTGCCGCCGACGCGGCGGTGCCAAGCAGCCAGAGCATGACGCCCGCAAGAAAGCCCGGATAAGCACCGAACGCCGTGTCGATGTACGCATACGGCCCGCCGGTGAGTGGTACCCGGCTCCCTGCATCAGCGAGGCAGACGACGATCAAGCCCATGGCCACCGCGCAAACAATAAACGCGAGTGGGGCGGCGGCACCGAGTACGCCGGCGATGTCCGGGTTGGATGGAAGGCGGAAGATGCCGCCACCAATCGTGATATTAACGATGCTGGCGGCGAGCGCCCACGTCCCAACCGCTCGGAGAAGTCCGCCCTCGGAGCCGCGCTGTCGTCCTGAAGTCATGAGGCGATGTAAGTAGAATTTGCTTCGAGCGCCAGTGGACCGTGTCGTCATTGCGGCGGCTCGCTTGGTGCGGTAAGGTCCGCTCGTGAAGATGAACATTCCGAACAAGATTGCCCTGGTTCTCGGTGGAGGGGGGCTAAAGGGCTTCGCTCACGTTGGAGTGCTGCGTGCACTCGAGGAGCGTGGTGTGCATCCGACCGTCATCGCCGGCACCAGCATCGGCGCGCTGATCGCCGCGGCGCGCGCTGGTGGAATGGGCATAGATGAGATGACGGAGCGCGCATCCAGTCTGCGCCGCCGCGATCTCTTCAGGATCAATCATATCGGGATGTTGCTCGAGCAAACCCGATCTCCTTCGTTCTACCTGGCGGAACCGCTGCGCGAGATGTGCGGCGATGTTGTACCCCCGGGCACTTTCGATGACTTGAATGCGAAACTTCTCGTGAACACCGTCGACATTGAGCGTGGAACCCAGGTGGTGTGGGGTCTGCCTGGACTCCGCGATGTACCCGTAGCCGACGCCGTTTATGCCTCTTGCGCGCTACCGGGGGCGTTTCCTCCGGGCTCGGTTGGGGGCCGTAGCTGTGTCGACGGCGGCACCATTGACAACCTTCCAGTTGCTATCGCCGCGCTCGGGATGAAGGCCGTCATAGCAGTGGATGTCGGAAGCACCGATTTCACCCATGCGCGCGACGTGTCATCGCGGGGTTTTGCGCGCATCTATCTCCGCGCCGCAACTCTCATGATGCATACCTTGCAACAACGGCCACTCGCCGATTGGCGAGGTCCTCCAACACTTCTCATCCGGCCGCGCGTGGGGCACCATGGATGGTTTGGTTTTGGGCACGCGGACGAGGTGATTGAAGCGGGTTATAAGGCAGCTTCCGACGCGCTCGATGAGATCGGCAGCGCTCTCGCTGGTCGCGGCGGCGTCTTCCCTCGCCGATTCCTGAACATCGATGTCGATGTCGGGAAATGCATCGGCTGCCGGACATGCGTGGCGCTGGCACCCAGACTGATGCGAATGGACGCCGACAACAAGGCCTACGCGGTCAGCTCGCCCGTGGAGTGGTCGCCGGCAGAGGGAGATTTTGTGCACCACTGCCCCACGGCCGCGATCACGGCGCGCATGCTCGATGGGCCGGGGATAATCACGACGGTCCCTGACGAGGAGCCCACGGCCGACTAGGCTGGCCGCCTTAACGCATTCCTCCCCACCAGCCCAACCATGGCTGACATCTATACTGGGGATGCCGCTCCGGGCATCGGCACCACCACATCTTTGCCAAATATCGCTGTAGTACTTGCATCATGACCGCAACGATCTACGTTTTGCGATGAAAGATCGGCCTCAGACACAGGATTCGATGCCCCAGCATCAACGTTCGCTCAAGTACGAGTACGAACTGTACGTGGAGCAGGAGATTGAAGCTTACAAGGAGTCCGTTCCCAGAAACGTGCTCCTGCGAATTGGCGATGAGGCAGTGTCTCTGATGGCAGCGGAGCAACAGCTGGCGCTGACCGACATTCTCCTCTGCGATGAGGTGAATCGGATAATACGGAAGCGCATACGCATTCCAAGCCATAGCACCTGGTGCCGGCGACGGCTCAACTCTCTCAGGGAGTTCAAGCGACCGGAGCGTTGGGGGCTCACGCCGGATGCTGCTATCTGCAGGACAGCGCCCCTGTCCAGCGAGGGTCGCGTGCTCGTCGCCAATCCTCGTGATGAAGGCTCGGCGATCTACCTGGCCGCGAATGGCTGCGATGTCACCACGGTTGACCCGCAGGAAGACATCGTGGAGAAAATCATTCGGGCCGCGCTGGAAGTGGGTCTTACTGGCAAGGTTCGGGGATTTGTCGCGGATCTTTTGACGTGGGCGCCAGACGTGCCTCTGAATGCCATCTACTGCGGTTTTGCGGCCTTCAGCCGCCTGTCATTTGCCGAACGGGAGCAGGTGATCGGAGCATTGCAGGGGGCTACGGCGGCCGGAGGGGTGAACGTCGTCGAGCAGATCGGTGGTACCGACCGCGTCGTAATCCTGCAGCAACTCGAAGCCAGCTATTCCGGCTGGCAGGTGACGGTCGAGCAGAACGGCTCGGCGGCTGCAACATTCCTCGCGAAAAAAGTCGCGTAGCACTTTGACACGCCGAAACCGGATTTAAGCGTGTCTTTTTACGACAGCTTGCCTTTGTAAATGCGTATCCTATTTCCAAACTCCTTTAATTTCAAAGACTTGGAAGGACAGGTGTGCGTGGTATACTGCGTGCATACACAGTGGTCTGTCCTCGACCGTTCCGGGGACCCGAACATGGGAGTCTGCTCGTGGCTGCGATTCGTCGGAAGGCTGATGAGGAACCGGTTGGCATAGTGATTTCACGTGGTTCTCATGAAGAACCAGTGCCGGCGTTCCAGGCGTATGTGTGGAGCTCTGCGCCGGAAACGCGTGCGCCTCTGGCCGAGTCGAAGGCTGCTTAACGAGTAGCTCTCGTGGGCGCAAAGGGCGGGGTGCCGATATGCTTCGGTACCCCGTTCTTTCTGTATACGGGTATGACGCTTGCTTCTCTGAGTGACGATGCAAGAGACATTCGAGGCCTGGGAGGGAGAGAGGCGCGATCTTCTCGCGCGGCGCATCTCCGACCTGGGCTTGTCCATCAGGGGAACGCTGGTCGAAACGTTAGTCGCGCAGTTGTACGAGGAGCTGGCGGCGGCGGGCGTTGCCTTTCGTCCACCGGTCTACCTCAGCGACCAGTGGGGCTGCCCCGACGATACTCCCCTGATTGGCGTCCCGTGCTACCTCGCCGAGCCTCGCCTGTCGCGGATAGAAGAGGAGGAAGCAGGCGAAGTTGAAGGCGAGCTGGACGTCATGCGCTACCTGAGAC
>JBPCJT010000255.1:0-11597 GCA_051005015.1 Gemmatimonadaceae bacterium
ACACCCCCATCCTCATCATGGCTTGGCGCTACGGAGCCCAACCACCCTGTTCAGCGCCGTTCGAGATTCTCGGCCCTCCCGGCACAGCCACTCTCCTGGAGCGGCTGGCTGACGCATTTGGCCCGTGGATGCGGGAGCCCGGGTTTCCGCTTACGGTTCGCGAGATGCCGTTTGGTGAGCGCACCGAACTGCCCGGCGAGGCACATGTCGGTACTTACAAGGTTCCGCACACGGAGGAGAGCATAGCATATTCCGTCGAGCGTGGCGGCACCCGCCTCGTGTACACCGGCGACACCGGGTTCGACAGCGGCCTCGCGGAATGGTCGGCTGGGTGCAACGTGATGATCTGCGAATGCTCGCTTCCACGCGCAATGGCCGTCGCGGGGCATATGACGCCGGAGGAATGCGGTGCGCTGGGTGCGCTCGCCCGGCCCGGTCTCCTCGCGCTCACGCATTTCTATCCTCCGGTAGAGCTCGAAGACATTGCAGGCATCGTGGGTAGTTACTACAAGGGCCCGCTCGCGCTTGCTACGGATGGCTGGTGCACGCACATAGAGGACTCGGCATGCTCGTAGTGATGCGACAGGATGCAACGCAGCAACAGCTGCGCGACGTAGTCGGCACCATTGAGGAGCTGGGATTTGAGGCACGCCCGGTGCCCGGATCTGAACGCACTGTTGTGTGCGTCATTGGCAATGATGGCCGAGTAGTCAGCGATCGTCTCGAAGCTCTTTCTGGAGTTCTCAGTGTAGTTCGTGTAACTCCCGCCTACGCTCTCGTTTCACGCGAACAGCAGCCCGAGACCACGATCGTGGCGATCGCACCGGGCGTGCAGGTTGGCGGCGCCGGTGTTGTCATCATGGCGGGGCCATGTTCCGTCGAAAGCGAGGAGCAAATCGTCACCACAGCGCGTGCTGTGCAGGCTGCGGGTGCGTCGTGCCTGCGTGGCGGTGCGTTCAAGCCACGCAGTTCACCCTACTCCTTTCAGGGACTCGGAAAACGGGGTCTGGAACTGCTGGCTCTGGCGCGGCGGGAAACCGGTCTGCCCATCGTCACCGAAGCGATGGACGAAGCGGGTGCCGAACTGATAGCCGAAATGGGCGACTGCATCCAGATTGGGGCGCGCAACATGCAGAATTACTCACTGCTCAAGGCCGTTGCCCGACTCGGGAAACCCGTGCTTCTCAAGCGCGGAATGGCAGCGACGATCAACGATCTGCTCCTGAGCGCCGAGTACATTCTTGCTGCTGGAAACGACCAGGTAATTTTATGCGAGCGGGGCGTGCGTACCTTCGATCCCGCTGCGCCCACCATGTTCGACCTTGGCGCTGTTCCCACAGTGCACGCGCTATCGCACCTGCCGATCATTGCGGACCCCAGCCACGGCACAGGCCACCGGGACCGGGTTATTCCCATGTCGCGCGCCGCGATCGCAGCCGGAGCTGATGGTCTTCTGGTTGAAGTTCACCCGCACCCTGAGCACGCCCGCTCCGATGGGCCTCAGGCGCTGAATACCGAGCAGTTTGCAAGGCTAATGGGTGACGTGCGGGCAATCGCCACCGTCATCGGCCGCACTGTGCCTCGGACGCCCGGAACAGCAGAGATGGGAAATGTGTAGAAAAGGCGAGTGGGGAGTAGAACCAGCGAACTGCGAACTGCGAACGGCGAGCTACGAGCTACGAGCTACGAGCTACGAGTTGCCAAAGCGTTATCGAAATTCGTTCCCGACTTCCCGTCCAGGTCTGTTCCGCAATCCATAATCCGTAATCCACAACCCGTCATGACCCATACTCGGAGTATCATCGTCGTCACCGTCCTGGCGGCTGCGTTCGCTCCGGCAAGGGCACAGTCAGCAGACGCCACACTGAATCGCGCGGTTGAGTCGTACGCTAAAGTCAAAACGGTTCGAGCAACTTTCTCCCAGACGTTGTCGAATCCGCTCATGGGAACCACCGTGACGGCCAGCGGCGAGTTAATGCAGCAGCGGCCAAAATACTTTTCGGTGCGATTTACTGATCCAGCGGGCGACAGGATAGTCGCCGATGGCAAGTCGCTATGGATCTATCTGCCTAGCACGAATCCGGGCCAGGTGATTCGCACGCACATAGGCGACAATGGCGCTGGCGTGCCGGACGTGACGGCACAGTTTCTGGATGCGCCCAAGACTCGCTACTCCGTTTCGGACGCCGGCCGCGGAGAGGTAGCCCGCCGGCCCGCACGCAAGCTTACACTCGTCGCGAGAGACGCTACCGTGCCCTTCACGAAAGCCACGATCTGGGTGGACGATGCCGATGGTCTGGTGCGGCAGTTCGAGATGACCGACGCCAACGACATGGTCCGAAAAATCATTATTACCAAACTCGCGATCAACGTTCCTATCGCCAAGTCGGTCTTCACCTTCAAGCCGCCCAGGGGAGTCAAGGTTTTCGACCAGAGGCAGTGAGGCTCAATCCGCAATCCCTTTGCGTAATTCGCGCACTCGGCGCGACAGTGTGATTACAAACAATGCCCGCCCATCCCCAAGAGTGTGTGAGGCGCAAGGGAAGTGGATCTTGGCGAGCGGCCTTGCCTCTCCTCCGCCTCCTGGCGCCTTCACTTCTAGGAATGGAGGCGGCAAGTGTACAGCCCAATACTTCGCCCTCTACGCATTGGTGGGGCGGCTATCCTTCTCGCTGGCGGCACAGCCTGCGGCGACAACGGTGGCACTTCAGGGATAAGTAGTGAATCTTGGCCGAGCCGGCTGAGCGACGGAGCCCGATTCGCTGGAACGAACACCGCCACGCTTGAGCCAGGTAAGGCAGACGGCCCCTTCGAAGCCGTTACGCTTTCCCGGTCGCACTTCGACGTGACTATCCGTCCCGGAAAGGTAAGGGAAGTCTCCGAGCTTGGCCCGCAAGGACGGCTCTTCATGATGCGGGACGCTGCGACAGCGGGGGAAATGCTCTCGCAGGAACGGGAGTTCGCTTTCAGCGACCGCCAGGGGCAGCATTATTCTCTGCGCATTCAGCGCTCGGCTGGCAATGGACCGATATCTCAGATAAGACATTACCGCGACGGAGCGCTTGTGGCGCGCTCTGTTCGGAGCTGGCGTCCGGTCCGCGGCGGCTGGATCGCCACAGGATCGACACTCGAGGTCATCCGCGACGGCGACGTCGTTAGGCGAGTACGCTCGTCGGTGCGCGTAACGCAGCTCGCGACTCGCGGGAGCGCGCGTTCTGGTATCAGCCACCTTCCTGATCTCGCCAACGCAATGAGAACCGCCGCGCTCCACGCTCAAAACGTCAATGGATGCCAGTCTCAGGTTTCAGAATACGCAGAGGCCTACGCCGAGTTCTCCGCCTTGCTCATCAGCATGGTGTTGACGCCAGTAGTCGGCGAAGGCTTCGGGCAGATCGGCGACGCATATGAACGGTATGAAGAGGCAACGTCGGAGCTGCAGCGCTGCTTGATCCAGCCGGCGATCTGACCGTTCGTGAATTTTGCGGTATGGATGGCCGGCTAACCGGATTCAGTCCGCTAGCAAGTGCGATATTCTTTCTACGTCCGCCTGATTCGCGCCCTGTTGCCGCGCAGTGGGCAGCAGGGTGCGCGAAAGTATGCGATACGCGGCCAGCAGCTCGGGCTGATCAGCCAGTGCCTCGAGGTGCAACCGCACCGTAGCAACATCTCCCCGTGCAACCGGGCCCGTGAGCACAGCCACTCCGTGCTCATGGAGCAGGTTGGCGGCCGATGCCAGAAAAAGGGACCGTGCTGCGCTGTGCGCGGCTACGGCGTCGATTCCGGCGCTTACGAAAGTGCGCTCGGCAAGCCACAATAGAGCGGCCGGGAAGTTCGATGCGATTACAGCGGCGGCATGATACAGTCCTTTGGCGCCGGGGGGAATCTCGACTGTGGACGCGCCAATTGCGTGCGCAAGACGGCCCGCGACTGCGCGCGCATCGCTGTCTCCATCGATGCCGATCCACGCACCTCGAAGAAGCTTCGCCGCAAGCTCGGGGAGGGCGAGCGGAACAAGCGGATGAAAAGTTCCTGCCGGATGTCCGTTCTCCCGTAAGACGTTGAGCATCAGGGGGTCCGCGCTGCCGCTAACCTGCAGAATCACGGCGCCTCTGCCGAGCGGCGCTTCAACCAGCTGGCCAAGCGCCAGTTCCAGCTGCGCGTCGCGCACCGCCACCAGCACCACGCTAGCCCGCGAAAGCGCGCTGGGAAGCTCGCCAGAGGTGATGAATTCGACATCTGGCAGAAGCCGCTTTCCGTGCACTCCTACAACGTCGCATCCGGATGCTCGAAAGGCGCGGGCGAGCCCCAACCCAGCTCGTCCCGCGCCCATGATAAAGATGCGGTCGCTCATCGAGGAGGCGCGACGTCCTCCTGCTTCGACAGCCGCCGCTTGGCGGCGGCGGCAAGGAGCTCCTGTTGCGTAGTCGCACCTCTGGTCAATTCCAGCGCTGCACTGATGGCGCGATCATATCGCACCCGCCGGAGAAACTCCGCCTCCTGACCAAACACGTATCTCGCGATCTCGAATCCGAGCAGGCGCGATACGATCGGGCCACCTTCATCATATGACGCGCGCGGCAGTGTTGCACCACGAAGAGCCATGCGGCGCCAGAGCTCATCGAGCATCTTGGGCGTTACCTCGAAGTCCGGCGAGGACACGAGGCGACCGGGCCTGAAGGTGAGCGCGTACTCGGTGAGTGCGTCGCGAAACTTCGGGAGGTCGCTCCCCAGCGCCTGCTGGAGCCTGAGCGCAACGCTGTCCGCTTCCGCGGCCCGGGCAAGCAGATCTGGAGTGATTCCACCGCCACCGTAGACGGTCCGGCCGGCGTCCGTCTTGAAACGCTCCCGCTTATCCAGCGGCGTCTCTCCCGGCAAGTCCGCGTTCTCCTCCGCCTCCTCGTCATCGGCCTCCCCGGACTCCGGCGTGAACGGTTTCTGAATGCTGCGGCCGGATGGCGTGTACCAGCGGGCTGTGGTGAGCTTGAGCGCTCCGTCTCCGCCAACCCGAAAGACCGACTGCGCGCTCCCCTTACCGAATGTCGACGCGCCGATCACGACCGCGCGATCGTGGTCCTGGAGAGCTCCGGCCACAATCTCGGATGCACTGGCGGACCCTCCGTCCGTGAGAACGACAACAGGCAGGTTGGGCCACGGTTGCTGGCCGTCGTCGACGAACTCCCGCATCCCCAGGCTCGCCCGTCCGCGCATGGTTACAATCTTCTGCCCACGGTTCAGGAACAGGTCGGATACATCCACACCCTGGTCAAGCAACCCGCCTGGATTTCCGCGGAGATCCAGAACGAGCGTCTTCATTCCGCGGCGCTTGAGTCGCGCGATTGCCTCACGTAGCTCGTGCGCTGTTGTCTCGCTGAAAATGTCGACATCGGCGTAGCCGACCTCTTCGCTCAGCATCGTCGCCTGCCTGACTGCCGGCGCATGGATCTCCGCGCGCTTGAGGTCGAACGTCATCTGCTCCGAGACGCCCGGGCGCTCGATCAACAGCTTTACGCGTGTGCCACTCGGTCCGCGCAATGCCTTGAGCGCTTCCTCCGGTGCCAGCCCCCTGGCCGGGCGGCCATCGACAGCAACTATCCGGTCTCCAGTCTGAATACCCGCTCGCGCAGCCGGTGTCCCCTCCATTGGTGCTATGATCGTGATCCAGTCTTCTCGCACGTCGATCTGGATGCCAAGGCCGCCGTAGTTACCCGTAGTGCTCTCGTTCAGCCGCGCCAGCCGCTCTGGCGGAAGAAACGCCGAATATGGGTCGTGGAGATTGTCCAGCATGCCATCAGCGGCCATCCGGTACAGGCGCGCCTGGCTGAGAGTGTCCACATAGCTGTTCGCTATCCGGCTCATGACCTGATTGAACAGCTTGGCACGATCGAACATGCCGCCGCCGCCCTCTAGCCCACGCTGAAGAAACCAGCCGCCGGTTATCAGGGCGCCGCTCATGGCGGCAAGGACGACAAGGGCTCGAGAACGCATGAGTGACAAAAACCAGGAGCAGGAAGTGGGATTAGAGACCAGGAACCAGCAATCGAGAACCGTTGTCCTGCACTACTTCGCAATATAGCGAAAATCTCCGGCGGCGTTCCCATTCCCCACCCCCCCTTCCTCGATCCTGTACACTGCTCACGATTCGCTGTTCGTGACACTCCCGGGCCAGCGCGTCTTCATCGCGCCGACAATACGCGCGAAAACACTGTCCGCGTCTCCGTCGGCATCTATTGCCACGACTGGTCCGCACTCGGGGTGCGCCGCCTGCCAGGCTGGATCCCTGAATAGCGTGAAGGCGCGTCCAACAGCCTCGTGAAACACCTCGCCGGCGCGCTCCAGCCTGTCATGTTCCCCTCGCTCCGCCGCTCGCGCGAGACCGCGCGCAGCCGGAAGCTGCAGAAGAATCGTTAGATCCGGAGCGAGTCCGGCGGTCGCGAAGTCGTTCGCCGCGCGAACAGCTTCTTCCGGGAGATTGCGAGCGCATATCTGGTATGCGTATGTAGACAGAAAGAAGCGGTCGGCGATCACGGTTTCTCCACGCGCAAGCGCGGGCAGAATCACCTGGTCGATCAGCTCTGCGCGGGACGCCATGAAGAGCAGGGCTTCAGCGCGCGCCGAGATGGCGCCCTTTGGATCCAGCAGCAGTGCGCGGATGGTCTCTCCAGCCGGCGTGCCGCCGGGCTCTCGAACGACCACGGGCGTATGGCTGCCCCGTCCAAGATACTCGGCCAGACGCGCGGCCTGGGTGCTTTTCCCTACTCCTTCCGCACCATCGATTACGATGAACCGTCCGGGTCTCACGCCACTGCTATCCCAACGTGATGATGGAGCTCGTCGCGCCCTTGCGAATTCCTTCCAATATCCATTGGTTCACGCGCAGCATGATCTTGTCAAAGTTCTCCTGCGACACCACCATGTCCTGATAAATCCGGTTTACTTGCACCTTCTGCAGGAGCCCGTCCAGCTGCTGCTCCAGCTCCGGAGTCGGACGCTCACCACGCTCCATCATCTGCTGCGCCTCGAGCTGAAGCTTCTCCATCTGTCGCAGGATTGAGGACGCTTCGCGGTCCTGGTGGAGCGCCTCGCTCGCCTTCTTTACAGCTTTATACTGATCGCTCTGGCCCAGCATGCGGCCAAGCTCACGCGCTTTTTCCTCGAGGTTCATCTGTCCGTCCTAGTAGCTAGAAGAATGCGGTCACGCCCCGATAGATCGGGCAGGATCGCTATGTCATGATAGTGCGCTGTGTCGGCGGCGATGCGTGCGGCAAGCGCGGCACGCCCTGAGTCGACTTCCAGGGCTAGCAAGCCGAATGGTTCAAGCACGAGCGCCGCATCGCGTACGATCTGCGCGGTAGCAGCCATGCCATCGGGTCCACTGAACAACGCGACCGGCGGTTCCCAATCGCGAACTCCCGGCGGAAGCGCTGTTGCTTCAGCCAGGGCGATGTACGGTGGGTTGGACACGACTAGCCGGGCGCGCAAATCGGCCACAGGCGCGAGGAATGCGCCGGGTCGGAACTCAACAGGCGAGTGGAGTGACGAGGCGAGGCGGCAAGCATTCGCAAGAGCGACCGCGAGTGCGCCCGCCGAGACGTCCGTTCCGATCACTCGATCGAAGCGACCTTCAGACGCGAGCGACAGCGCGATCGCGCCACTTCCAGTGCCGATGTCGACCGCCAGTCCGCCGGCTGTGGCCGCACGGTTCAGTACGGCCTCGACAAGGACTTCGGTCTCCTGACGCGGAATCAGGACCCGGTCGTCGACTTCGAGTGTGAGATGCCGGAAGGCGGCACGTCCGACGGCGTAAGCAAAGGGCGCGCCGGAGGCGCGCCGTTCGGCTGCACATACGGCGCGTGACACGATGGCCGGACTGACGATTTGCTGGAGACAGACCGCGGGCCAGAGTCTGGGTACATCGAGGATGGCAGCCACGAGATCGGTGGCTTCACGGCGTGAGTTACGAACGTTGGCACGCGTTAGCAACTCGTCGATGTGGTCGATCAGGTAGCCAATGGTTCGGTCCGCAACGAGTCCGGTGCCCGGTGCCCGGTTTCCGGTGCCCGGTCGGTACCGCGCGGTCCCCGGTGCCCGGGCAGCTCTCCGAGCGCGGTCCCCACTCCCAACTCCCCACTCCCCACTCCCCTCTTTATCCATGCATTCTCTCCTCCACGCTCGCCATTCGCAGGGCATCGAGGAGCGGTTCAATCGCTCCATCGAGGGTGCGTTCCAACTCGTGAATCGTGAAGCCGATTCGATGATCGGTGATCCGATTCTGAGGAAAGTTGTAGGTCCTAACCTTGCCCGAGCGGTCGCCGGTCCCCACCTGCGTGCGGCGCATCCGCGACCGTTCCGCTTCCTGTTCGGCGATGCGAAGGTCGAGCAGCCTGGAACGCAGTACCTCAAATGCCTTGAGCTTGTTCTGCAGCTGGGATTTCTGGTCCTGCTGGCTCACTCCGACGCCCGTGGGAATATGCGTGATGCGAACGGCTGAGTCGGTCGTGTTGACGCTCTGGCCGCCCGGGCCGGATGAGCGAAAGACATCGATGCGGATGTCCTTGTCCTCGATCTTGACGTCTATCTCTTCCGCCTCCGGGAGCACCGCGACGGTAGCCGCCGAAGTATGAATGCGACCCTGACTTTCCGTGGCAGGGACGCGCTGCACTCGGTGTACTCCCGACTCCCAGCGCATGCATCCGAAAACTCCCTCGCCCTGCACCTTGAAGATCACTTCCTTGAGTCCGCCAAGGGTGGCATCTGACAACGAGATGATCTCCACACGCCACCCGCGCCGCTCGGCAAAGCGCGAATACATCCGGAAGATATCGGCCGCAAAGAGCGCGGCTTCGTCGCCGCCCGTACCGGCGCGGATCTCGACGATGGCAGCACGGTCATCCAGCGGATCACGGGGAATGAGCAGAGGGAGGAGCATTGCTTCGATCTCGCTTATCCTCCGTACGAGACGCTCCTCCTCGGCTCGGGCCTCACTTGCAAGTTCAGCGTCGTCTGCGTCCACAAGCTGGCGCGTCTGCGCGAGTTCCTCCTCCGCCCTGCGCAGCTTCTCCGCCGCGTCAATTACCGGTGCAAGCCGGCTGTGCTCCCGCCCCAACTCGGCGAGCCGGGCAGAATCGCGAACAGCGCTGGGACGCCCGAGCTCACCCTCTATCTCGGAGGCGCGCTGCAGCGCGTCGGCGAGGCGATCCCGAATGTTCAGCTCTCTTTCCCGGTTCCGTACTTCTGCCGGAACCGCTCCACGCGGCCCGCCGTGTCGACCAGCTTCTGCTTGCCCGTAAAGAAGGGATGACAGTTGGAGCAGATGTCGGTGTGGATGGCATCCTGCGTGGAGCGCGTCACGAACGTATTCCCGCATGCGCACGAAACTCTTGCCATCGCGTACGGCGGGTGGATTTCTTTTTTCACGAGAACCTCATTCCAATTGAATGCAATAAAAAATTAGCTAGGAAATATAGCCACGATCGGACGTATAATTCAAGCGCACAACGTCTTGCAGGGCTCGACTGGTAGGGGTACTTTCTGCGCCGAAGTGCGATTGCGAATTGCGGATTATGGACTGCGGATCGCGGATTGCGGATCAGAAAGTTGCGAGCGGCGTGGCGCGAAGGCCGGATTGTCGTTCACGGATCATTATCACGTATCCCGTATCACATATCCCGTATCACGTATCCCGGATCACCTCCATGCAAATTACAGACTTCCTGTCCACCGTCTCGCTGCTTCACGGCCTGGATAACGCGGACCTCACCCGATTTGCCGAGTTGACGCGGGAGCGGCACTATCCCAAGGGTAGCGTGATCCTTTTCGAGGATGATCCGGGGGACTCGCTATTCATAGTAAAATCGGGGAGGGTCAAGGTCGTACTGGTCGGTGAAGATGGGCGTGAAGTCATCCTCGGAATGCTCGGCGTGGGAGAGCACTTCGGCGAGCTGTCGCTTATTGACGGCAAGCCTCGTTCAGCGCACGTCATCGCCGTGGATGATTCGGAGCTGATAATCCTCCGCCGGGAAGACTTTCGGCGGCGGGTGGAGGAATCACCCCCACTTGCGTGGGCGCTGCTTACCGCACTCTCCAAGCGTCTGCGCCGCGCGGACGAACAGATAGGTGGACTGGTGTTGCTCGATGTGCACGGAAGGATCGCGCGATTACTCGTCGACTCGGCCAATGCTACCGGAAGCATCGAGAAGAAACTCACGCATCAGATAATCGCCCAGATGATCGGGGCGAGCCGCGAAACTGTTTCGCGCGCAATGCGGGATTTCCAGGATCGAGGCCTGATCACGGTGCACCGTCGCCAAATCATGCTCGCTGACCGAACGTCGCTGGAGCGTATGGCACATCTGCGTGTGTGATGCGGTTCACGAGCGCGCGGTGATGGAGGGAGACGACAGATTAGGGGGATGGTGAGATCGTGGGATAACTGCGAACTGCGAACTGCGAACTGCGAACTGCGAACTGCGAACTGCCAATAACGGAGTGCTGAAGACACTATGAGGTTGTCGGTGCGGTTCTGGGGAACGCGCGGGTCCGTACCGACACCGGGCGCCCACACGGTACGCTACGGTGGAAATACGCCGTGCGTGGAGGTTCGGGCCGGTGATGAACCATCGATCATCCTGGATGCGGGCACCGGGATCCGGGAGCTGGGTGACGTTCTGAACAGCCGCGCAAATGGAAATCCGCTCAGTGTTGACATTTTTTTGACGCACACTCACTGGGATCATATCCAGGGCCTGCCTTTCTTTAGCCCGCTCTACAAACAGGGCAGCTGCATCCGCATCTGGGGTCCTGACTCGCCGGAAGCTCCGCTTGGGAATGTTTTTCGGCTTCTCATGTCGCCGGCTGTCTTTCCGGTGTCATCGGAGGAAGTGCGCGCGAGAGTCGAAATCGGCCCGGCAACCGGGGCTCCTCGCATGGCCGCAGGGTGCGACATCGCGACGCTGCCCGTGCACCACCCAGGCGGCGCAGTCGCGTATCGCGTCTCTTGCATCGGTGAACCGCGCTGCAGCGTTGTCTACGTGCCTGACAATGAGCTTGGCGACAAGGACGGGGACGAACGCAGGCGTCTAGTCCAGTTCGCGAGCGGCGCAGGTCTGCTTGTGCACGATTCTACATACACATCAGCGGAGTACGGCGGGCGTCAGGGGTGGGGACATTCCACTTTCGAGGACGCGGTCGAGCTCGCGCGTACGGCCAGAGTCGCTCACCTCGCGCTTTTTCATCATGCTCCAGAGCGAACGGACGCGGAGATCGACGCGCTGGTTGAGAAGGCGCGGGCGATGGACAGGGGGAAAGACGGTGCGATGGTGATCACAGCGGCGGCGGAGGGGGAGACGGTGGAGGTGTGCCCAGGCTGAGCTGCCTGATCGGCGTAGCACCAGGTATTTGTCAGCCACGACTGTCGACCGGCTTTCCTGCGATGCCCACGCTGCCCCCAACTACTACTCCGCCCTGCTTCCCCACTCCCCAACCTCCCCCGCCCGGCGTCTCAATCGACAGACAATCTCCAGGCGAAAGCAAGACGCGACACTTGGCCGGTAACTCCCGTCCGTTCAGCAGGTTTCGTCCCACCCCACCCGAGCCGCCGC
>JBPCJT010000256.1:0-4921 GCA_051005015.1 Gemmatimonadaceae bacterium
TGCGCCCCGCGCGATGCAACTCGACCATCTGGCGCCGAAACTCCGGCGCGTACCTCGGTTGTGACTTCGCCATGTTGAACACCTCTCTGTGTGAGGATCGGGTGTCCACGAAAACGGGTCAAGTCCAATTTAGTCCTCGTATCCCTGCCTCTGTTCGCGCCACTTTCTTGTCGGTCCTTGTCAACGCCTGCGCAATGGGTTCACTTCTCTTTACCAAATCTGAGCGGTAGAAATGAAAAAACGAACCTACGATTTCTCGAACCGATTGCGTAAAGGTTTTACCTGCACGAAGGTGGAAATCGTCGATTCACTCAAGGAGTTCGCCCGCGAGAAGAAAAAAGCGACTTTTACCCAGAGGCAGTACGACGCATGGAAGAGGCGAATTCTGTGCTCAAGCCAAACTGCTGTCAGGTTTGGTGGATGGTCGAACGCGATGGAGCGCGCTGGTCTGGAGCCAGTCTGGAAGCCCGCAAAGAGCGGAACGGAGATGGTGGAACTTTTCATGGATTGCTGGGAAGAGCACGATGACTTTCCCACAGAGAAAGTTTTCGCTACGTACCTCAAGAAGATCGGGTCGACGCTAACAATCAACGTTTACAAGCATCGCTTTGGAGGTCTTCGGCGGCTGGCGCAAAGAGTCGTGGACTTCCATGCGGGAAGGATTTCAGAAAGTCAGTTCACGGAGAATCACGTCAAAATTGGCGCAACGCGCAAGCAAATCTCAGCCAAGGTGCGCTACGAAATCTTTGCGCGAGACAGTTTTCGGTGCACCAGTTGTGGACGACGCGCCCAGCACGATGGCGTTAAGTTGGAGGTTGACCACAAGATGGCGGTGGCGCGAGGCGGCACAGATGATATGGCCAACCTTCAAACTCTTTGTACTGACTGCAACCGCGGCAAGTGCAACAGCTTGTCTCCCTCGGAGATAGAAATTAACCTTTCCATGCAGCAAGCGTAGCCCGGATGGAGCGGAGGGGAACCCGGGAATATGCCTCCGGATTATGCTTAAGTATAAATGGGATAAGACACCATTTATATGCGCGAGAAAGGGTAAGGAACTCCTTCGGGCGCGGCCCGTTTGATTCGCCGGACGACACTCCGAGCTTGTCGGTGGCGCGTGCAAGACGGGCGGCGATATGTTCGCCTCGGTGATAAAATCGCGATCACGCCTTCTTGGGATTCGCCATGCACGCCTACACCGCCGTAATCGAGCACTGCCCGGATACGCAGCTCTACGTGGGTTACGTCCCCGGATTCCCGGGCGCGCACAGCCAGGGCGCGACGCTCGACGAGCTGCAGGCCAATCTTCGCGAGGTGATCGCGATGCTGCTTGAAGACGGCGAACCCAAGCTCGAAACCGAATTCGTCGGCACGCAGACCGTCGTCGTCTGAATGCCGGGCACCCCGGTCCTCAAGCCGCGCGAGGTCATAGCGATCCTCAACGCGCTTGGCCTCATCGAAGTGCGACAGCGCGGCTCTCATAAGCAGTTCCGTCATGCCGACGGCCGCGCGACCACCGTTCCCTTTCACGCCGGGCGCGACATCTCGCCGATCCTGCTGCGCAAGATCGCGAAGGGCATCGGCCTGACGGTGGACGAATTGCTAAAGCAGCGCTGAGCGCATCACTCGCGCTGTGCGCATTCGATCGCTTCCGTGGATCGTCTGCGCGCGTATAAATTCGCATATAAATGGGGTTATAAATGGTGTCTGACCCATTTGCCTGTGTCGGGATCTGCCGCAGCGGCGTCGAATCGTGGCGCGCTAAACGCCTAAGTGCCGCCTGAGGGCTCGCCGCGCATGACAAATGCCGGAGTCACCGCAACCAATCCTGTTGTTATGAAACTAAATGTCCTGTCTGACCTGCATCTGAGCCTCGGCGCACTGGAAATACCGGAGAACGACGCTGATGCGGTAATCCTGGCCGGGGACATCTCCCGCCCGAAGGAGGCTGCTTCCTGGGCGTCGGGCTTCGTCAAACCGGTGCTTTACGTTCCCGGGAACCACGAGTTCTACGGAAGCAGCACTACCGGCACGGTGGATGAGCTCAAACGACTGTGCGCCGGGACGAACATCCGCGTGCTCGACAACGACGAAGTCATCGTAGAAGGGGTGCGTTTTCTGGGAACCACGCTGTGGACGGATTTCATGCTGTTCGGTGAAAGGGAAAACGGACGGCGGCAATGCAGGAAGCGCTGCGCTTCATGCGCGACTTCAGCAGAATCCGCCTCAGCGAAGCGCCGGACGCGTTATTCACCCCCGCTGCCTCGGCAGCGCTGTTCAATATTCACGCCGCATGGCTCAAACGCAAGCTGGCCGAAACCGCATGCCGGGCCGACCGTGGTGATCACCCACCATGCTCCATCGCGAAACAGCATCCATCCGAAGTTCGCCGGCTCGCTCCTGAACGCGTGCTTCGTTTCGGACGCCGAACGCCTGATCGACGGGAGCCGTGCGCGCCTGTGGATACACGGGCATACTCACGACAGCTTCGACTATTTGCTGAACGGAATGCGGGTGGTGTGCAATCCGCGCGGTTATGCAAAGGACGGAGTGAACGAGAATCCCCTGTTCGATGCGAACTTCCTGGTCGAAATCGAATAGCGCGGCATTTCGAGACAAGGAATGGTTGCAAGTACAGCAACGCTCCCAGCCGACAAAGGGGCATGAACAATGATCGTTACGGCATTGACTGAAATGTTCGGACTGCAGCATCCGATCATTCTCGCGCCGATGGGCGGCGTATCGGGCGGGCGCCTGGCGGCGACGGTTTCCAACGCCGGCGGGCTGGGGCTGGTCGGCGGAGGTTACGGGGACCCGGTCTGGCTGCGCACGGAGTTGGCCCGCGTGAAGGAAGAAACCCGGCAGCCTTGGGGTGTCGGATTGATCACATGGTCTGTGGATCGCAGCGTTGTTGAGTTGGTGCTGGGTTACCAGCCTTATGCAGTCATGCTGTCTTTCGGTGATCCAGGCGCATACGTTTCCGCCATAAGATCGGCGGGGAGCAAACTGATTTGCCAGGTGCAGAATGTTGAAGATGCGCGGCTGGCTCAGGAAGCGGGGGCCGACATTATCGTCGCCCAGGGCACCGAAGCCGGAGGACACGCTGGTCGCCGCAGCACGCTGCCGTTGGTGCCAGCGGTAGCGGATGCGGTGGCGCCGACACCGGTAGTGGCAGCTGGCGGCATCGCCGACGGTCGAGGTCTGGCGGCGGCGTTGATGCTGGGCGCCCACGGAGCGCTCATCGGCACGCGCTTTTATGCGTCCGCCGAGGCACTCGGCCAGAACAGCGCGAAACAGCGGATCGTTGCTGCACGCGGCAACGAGACTGTGCGTACACGCGTGTTCGACATCGTACGTGGGTACGCCTGGCCCGATGGGTACACTGGGCGAGCGTTACGCAACCGCTTCGTGGAGCGCTGGGACGGCCACGAGGACGATCTCGCGCGCGCGCAGGAAACCGAACATGCCGCGTATCAAGCCGCCGCCCGCGAGGGCGATTACGATACGGCGATGGTCTGGGCCGGTGAGGCGGTCGACCTGATCAAGAGCGTGGAAGCCGCGGCCGCTCTGGTCGCGCGGATCGGCGCGGAGGCCGAAACCCAATTGCGGATCGGCGCCAGGCTCGCGCGATAGCGTTCGCCCTTAACCGGATAGACCCCGGTCCGCCGTTTGCAAACCATAGTTGCGTTATAGCGATTTCAAGATAATTCGATCAGCGAGATCGGGACGCGCCAGTCAAGACACCAATTGCCCTTCAGGTGCGCCGGCAGCACCCTCAGCAGGGACGTGTGATGCCTCTTGTCGGGCGCCCCCCGTTGACCCTGCGCGATCGCCATACGCCGGAGAGCCCTGTGCCCGAAACGACTTACCGCACGCTCGAAGCATTGCTGACCGCCGTGCGCAATTGCCGTGCGTGCGAAGCGTATCTGCCGCTTGGTCCGCGTCCGGTGCTGCGCGCCGGTGAAACAGCCCGCATACTTATCGTGGGGCAGGCGCCAGGCCTGCACGTGCATGCGACCGGGATGCCGTGGGACGACGCGAGCGGGGAGCGTCTGCGCGGGTGGATGGGTGTGAGCAAGGACGTCTTTTACGATGAGTCACGTATCGCGATCATTCCGATGGGCTACTGCTATCCGGGCCGGGTCGACGGCGGTGACATGCCGCCGCGCCGAGAATGCGCGGAGTTGTGGCTCGATCATTTGCTGGCCAGGTTGCCGCGGATCGAATTGACGCTGCTCATCGGTCAATACGCACAACGCCATTATCTGCGGAGTCGCTGCAAGCCGTCATTGGCCGAAACGACCAGGGCATGGCGGGAGTACGCTCCGCAATTCATTCCGCTGCCTCATCCGTCAGCGCGCAATACGCCGTGGTTTCACCGCCCTCCATGGGTTGAACAGCAGCTCATACCCATGTTGCGCGCGCGAATCCAGACGCTTGTTGTCGGCTGAGCAAGATTGGCTCAATCGCTTCGGAGTGTGAGTAACGAGGCCCTGGCCGGCAACAGGCGCGCGCCGGCGCGATTATCCCTCGCCTTGCGCCGGCACATAACTCAGCCGGCCCTCAACGATGCGAGCGGGCGAGGTGTAGGGATGCACGACGGTGTGCCCGGCATCGAGGATATGCACAACTTCGATGCCGCGGACACACAGCACATCCGCGATCAGCGCGTGGTGGCAGCGCCACCATACCGCTTCCGAGCACTGAGCGCGGTGCGCAGGCGCCCGCAAAGTTCGAGCAGCTCGTCCAGGCCCTGGGAAAATTCGGCGCTGCCGATATGGTTGGCGTAGCCTCGAACGAGGCGTTGCGCCAAACGACGTTCGGCGAATCGGGCAGCGGGGGGGGGCGGGCGCCGAGTGCTGGGGAGGAGGGAGAAGGGAGGCGGGGCGCCGACAGAGTAGCACGGGGAGTGGAGTCCCCG
>JBPCJT010000257.1:0-6493 GCA_051005015.1 Gemmatimonadaceae bacterium
TCACTTCGCGAGCGACTTCAATCGGCAGGTCGATTCAGGGGGTGGCAGAATCGAAGCGCGGCGAGTTGAGGAACCAGCTTATGGTGATCAGCCCGACGCGCGCGCCGGTCGTCCGTCCGACGATAACGGTGGATACTGCCGGTTACACCTCACGCCGACTGACCGCGTTCCAGGTTTATACCGGCGCGACGCAGGAACTGGCGAAGATCCGTGAGAAGAACACCCGCATCGATCGAGAAGCGGCGCGCGCGCGCGACCTCGCGAACGTCGACGCTCCCCCCTGGGCAATGCTCGCCGCCGCCGTCGTCCTCGCGCTCGCGCTCGGTTTCGCGGTCGCGTTCGGGCTGGAACTACAGCGTCCGCACATTGCCGATTCGCGCGAAGCGGAGCAGATAAGCGGAGCGCGCGTGCTGACCGTCGTCCGCCCTCCCGAGGTGATGGTGGAGCGAGCACGGCGGCAGGCCGACGTCGAGGCGCCGCCGCTCATCGACATTGTCTCTGAGAGCTATCGTACGCTCTACCTGCACATTGCCTCGGTGGAAGACAGTGTGCCGATCGTCACGATTACCGGAGACGAGCCCGAGATCGTTGCTACCGTCGCTGCCAATCTCGCGGCGTCCGCGGCATTCGAAGCGCGCAGCGCGCTGCTCGTCGATGTCGACCCGACGACGAGCAGCATCGCCGGCGTGCTGCGCATTCGCCCCGACCCCGGTCTTTCCGGCATCATTACCGGCACCGCAACCTGGCCCGAGGCGGTTGTGCCAACGACGATCGGTCGGGACCGTCCGCTGGACGTGTTGCCGAGCGGGACGAAGCGCGCCGGGCTGCCGGAACCGCACGTCGTCGAGGACGTCAAGAACGAGCTCGCGCGTCTGCAGCGGCGCTACGACTTCATCATTATCGCGGCGCCGACCAGCTACGTACAGCGGACGGAGACGAGCATCATCCCCGGGCCTGATGTAATTCTGTGTGCGCGCGTCGCGCGGACCACGCTCAACAACCTCAAGAGCGCGGTCGACAGCCTGCGTGGCGTTGACATGCGGATACACGGGCTCGTGCTCTGGGATGCGGAGATGCCCCAGATCGGCACCCGCGAAGAGGTGATCAACGCATCGAAGCTGAGTGAGGGCTTTCAGCCAGAGCTTGCCGCTGCGCGGTAGCGACCCACGTGGCTGAAACGATCCCGGATCTCAGAAACATTGCCAGGCCGGTCGCGTACGCGGAGCTGAGGGATCATCTTCACGCCATACTCGAAGGTGAAAGGGACGAAATTGCGGCGATGGCAACGCTCTCGGCGCTCGTGCACCATGCGTTCGGACACCTGTGGACGGGTTTCTACAGAGTCGCTGTCCCCGGGAAGCTCCTCCGCGTCGGTCCATACCAGGGAAATCTCGGCTGCCTCGAGATCGCGTTTGGCCGCGGGGTGTGCGGAACCGCAGCGGTCGAGCAGAAGACCGTGATCGTTCCTGACGTGTCCCTCTTTCCCGGGCACATCGCGTGCGATGCGGATGCCAGATCGGAGATCGTCGTTCCCGTTTTCAACGCAAGGGATGATCTGATCGCCGTTTTCGACGTAGATTCTGCGCAGCTGAGTTCCTTCGACGAGCAGGATCAGGCCGGCCTCGAGAGTCTCGTTTCATTGTTCGCATCCGACAGATCATGAGCGTCACCGGATACTCCGACGTAGTCAACCACGCATTTGCCTTCGCCGCCAAGCACCACGACCGGCAGGTGCGGAAGGGGACGAAGCTTCCCTACCTCACGCATCCGGCTAACGTCGCCGTAATACTCACGCGCTACGGCCAGGACGACGAGACGGTGGTCGCCGGCATACTCCACGATGTCGTGGAGGATTGCGTGCGTGATGGCTACACGCAGGAGATGCTCGAGCAGCGGATCGGAGAAAAGTTTGGCGACGACGTCCTCGACACCGTGCTAGCCGTGACGCACCGCCTGCAGAGTGACGACGGCAATCCGCTTTCGGGAGAGGACAAGAAGGCGGACTATCTCGCCCGGCTGGCGGTGGCCGCAGAGAGGGCACGCTGGGTTTGCGCTGCTGACAAGATTCACAACGCGTCGTCGATTCTGGCCGATCTCAAGCGCACGGTTGATTCGCACAGCGTATGGAACCGGTTCGGCGGCGGCAGAGAGCGGACGGTGCGGTGGTACCGAGCCGTTTACGATCGGCTTGCGGAGGTGGGGTTTGAGGCGCCGATCATGACCGAGCTGGATAAGGTGTCGCGTGAGCTCGAGCGGATGCCTTGACTGCAACTGCAACGGAACATGAGGTCAGCTGATAGCAGCAAGCTGACAGCGTCCAAGCTGTAGACGTCGGGACGTCATTGATTATCTTATGGGAACTACAGGTGTCCGTGTTCCAAGGGCGGTAACGTCCTTACGGTTTGCAGCTGACAGCAGGTTGCTCTCAGCTACCTGCTGACCTCATGTTCAGTTGCAGTTGCCGTTCCTGGCGCGAGAGCCTCCCTCCCCTCCCCGTACGTCCTTTCAACGTATCGCTCGAGAATCTCCAGGAACTCCGGCACGATCGTCTCGCCCTTCAGCGTAACATGGAGCTGCCCGTCCACGTACACCGGAGCCTTCGGATCCTCGAACGTCCCCGGGAGCGAGATCCCGATGTTGGCGTGACGTGATTCGCCTGGCCCGTTAACGACGCAGCCCATCACCGCCACCTTCATCTCGACCACACCGGGATAACGCGCCCGCCAGAGCGGCATCTGCTCGCGCAGGTACGTCTGGATGTCTTCCGCCATGTGCTGAAAAAATGTAGAGGTCGTGCGCCCGCACCCGGGACAGGCAGTTACCTGGGGGTTGAAGCTCTGAAGCTCGAGCGACTGGAGGATCTGCTGCGCGACGTGCACCTCTTCTGTGCGGTCGCCGTTCGGGCGCGGTGTCAGGGAGAACCGAATGGTGTCGCCGATGCCATCGGTGAGCAGGATCGATAGCGCCGCCGTGCTGGCGACGATTCCCTTGGCGCCGAGTCCGGCTTCGGTGAGCCCGAGGTGCAGGGGGTAGTCGCAGCGGGAAGCGAGTTGCCGGTAAACCGTGACCAGGTCCTGCACGCCCGAAACCTTGGCCGAAATGATAATGTTATCGTGCGGCAACCCCACTTCTTCGGCGATTGCCGCGGACCGGAGCGCGCTCTGCAGCATCGCCTCGATGTAGACGTCCTTTGCAGCCATCTGGTCGGTGGCACGGGCGTTCTCGTCCATGAGCTCGGTGAGCAGATCCTGGTCAAGCGAGCCCCAGTTGACGCCAATGCGTACCGGGCGGTGGTTGTCGAGGGCAATGCGGATGATGGTGCGGAAGTTCTCGTCGCGCCGCTTGCCGCCGACGTTGCCGGGGTTGATCCGGTACTTGGCGAGGGTGCGGGCGGTGTCGGGATAACGGGCGAGGAGGAGGTGTCCGTTGTAGTGGAAGTCCCCGACGATCGGGACGGCGACCCCCATTTCGGCGAGCCTTCGCGCAATTTCCGGAACGGCGCGCGCGGCCTCGTCGTTGTTGACCGTAATGCGGACGATCCGGCTGCCCGCCGCGGCCAGGTCGGCCACCTGCCTGGCGGTCCCCTCGGCGTCGGCGGTGTCGGTGTTGGTCATCGACTGCACCACAATCGGGTGTGCGGAGCCAACCGGGACACCGCCGATGTTGGCCGTCACGGTGCGTCTTCTTGCTGCTGCCATACCGATTTCTTGCGCTCTGGGAAAGTTGAAAGCTAATTCCATGGCCTGAGCGGTGCATTGGAACCGAATACTTCCCTTCCCCCGACATCTGGAGCACCAATGGCCGATACACCAGTTCCCGAAATGAAAAAAAAGCGCCGCAGGGGTCTCATGTTTCTGCTTTCGCTGCTGCTCATACCCGCCATCATTATTGCGCTGTGGACGTGGGTGACGCTCGGCTATACCTACTCCAAGGGAGAGAGGGCCGGGTATGTCCAGAAGCTTTCAAAGAAGGGATGGCCGTGCAAAACGTGGGCGGGCGAGCTCGCGATGTCGGCGATTCCCGGTGCGATGCCGCAGCTGTTCCACTTCACCGTGAAAACCGACTCGGTTGCATCGCTATTGGAGAAGAATCTCGGTAAGCGCGTTTCGCTCACGTACGACGAGCACCGCGGCATCCCGACATCGTGCTTCGGAGAAACGAGTTACTTCGTCTCTAACGTACGCATGGTAGAGCCCTGAACATCTCTATTGTCAGCCCAACAGGTCTTTGCTATTTTCTCTGCAAGTCGGGCGGGTGGGGCGTGCGGAAACGGGCGCGTCACGTTGCTCAAGTCCAGCGCAGGGTAAGAGAGACCTGCGTACAGATTGTCGAGGGTCGGGCGTAGTTCCGCTCCCGAGACACCATTTTCCAGGAGTAGGGAATGCGTACGACCGGCAAGGTAAAGTGGTTCAACGATGCGAAGGGCTTCGGCTTCATCACACCTGACAACGGGCAGAAGGATTGCTTCGTTCACTACAGCGCGATCTCCGGCTCGGGATTCAAGTCCCTCGCTGAAGGCGACGCCGTGGAGTTCGACATCGTCGAAGGTCAGAAAGGTCCGGCAGCCGAGAACGTAACGAAGGCCTCCTGAGCGCCTTCGGCTTTACTGGCACAATCTGGCGGGGCGTCTCAGGTGAGGCGCCCCGTTTTGCTTAGCGGTGGACGGCCCCGCCGGGGCACTGGTGCAATCTCAACGGCGTAGTTCAATCGTTCGATAACAACCTGTCGTGCCGAGCTGAGATCAATCTCGAGACGCAGGCCGGCCGGGGTTTTCAGGCGTCCGCCGGAGGAAATGAGCTGCTCAGCCAGTACGAGACTTCGTGGCGTGCTCAATGCCAGGTCGTTTATGAGCGTGAGGATAATCGCCAGTAGCTGGATACTTGAAGTGCTCAGACGACGTGCCCTGCCTTGCCTTCCCCCGTTAACACCGGCGATCGGATAATGGGAAAGCAGGTTGTCGAGCCACTTGGGAGCCACATCAAGCGCAAGTGCAACGGTTGCAGCGGTATACGATTTTGCCAGTAATGTTCCTAGTAGAAAAAGATAATTAAATGTGTGGGCTTGGGGCCTCGTTATCAAGCCCTCGCCCCGTTATTGTGTATCTTGGTCAACAGTTCTGTTCTATGGAGAAGAGCTTAATGCGGTTAAAGATGCTTGGTTTTGCGGTGCTCATCGGCGTGCCTGGTTTCGCCGCCCCTGCCCTGGCGCAGAAGACTTACATGGTCGCCGTGTCTGGGGGCCCAGCGATTCCGGTTAACCGGTTCAGCGACAGCCACGGAACTGGCACCGCCTTCACGGCATCACTGGTCGTAGGGATCGAAACTCTTCCCATCGGTTTGAGATTCGACGCCATGTTCAATAACTTCGGCGGGCGGGACAGGGGCCCAGGCTTCGGAGTGTTCGAGGGCGCGGACGGAAAGATCACAGCGGGTATAGCCAATTTGATTATTACCTTCCCCGGCTCCCGGGCCAAGCCATACCTCATTACCGGCGGTGGGCTGTACGGGGTAAAGTCTGACTTGGCAAACGCGAAGTCGGCAAACCACTTCGGCTTCAACGGTGGCGTGGGAACGACGTTTGGCCTCAGTCGGTTCAGCGCATTTATCGAGTCGCGCTACCACTCGATCAGCCGAAGCAAGGCCGACGGTGGGCGCCTGAATTTCGTCCCGATTACGCTCGGGATCGTGTTCTAGGCCGACATTCGAGTACCGCAGGGGGGAGTTAGGTAGGTTAGTACCTAACTCAGACTGCCTGAAGTACCAGCTCGTTGCCTCGCGCCGTATCAGTGACCGTCCTCAACGCTTCCCGGGCAGTCCCGAGCTGCGCTGAAACCGCGGACGGCCCCGTTCCGCCCGGGACGTTGCGTCGCGAAGTTGACTTCTGGGGCAGAAGCCAGTCGTAGACATCTTCGCCAAAGAGATTGTGCGCTTTGGCGAAAGAAGAGAAGGGAAGCGCCCCCAGCTCCTGCCCGGTGCTCTCGCCCTCGCGGATCAAGCTGCCAACCGCGCCGTGGGCCTCGCGAAAGCTCGCGCCTTTTTCAACCAGGTAGTCAGCGAGATCCGTCGCCATCATCGTGCTCGAGAGCGCCGCCCGCATCCTGTCGGCGTTGAACCGGATCTCGGCCAGCGCACCGGCGACTGCCGGCAGGACCAGCAGCATCGTATCAACTGCATCGAAGAGTGCCCGTTTGTCGTCCTGCAGGTCCTTGTTGTAACCGCTCGGTAATCCTTTTAGCGTCGCCAGCAGCGTCGTCAGGTGACCGATCGCGCGCGCGCCGGATCCGCGTGCGAGCTCCAGTGCGTCCGGATTTCGCTTCTGAGGCATCATGCTTGACCCAGTCGTAAATGCCTCGCCGAACTGAATGACGCCGAATTCACTCGAGCCGTAGATGATGAGATCTTCGGCGAGTCGCGACAGGTGCGTCGCCATCATCGCCACCGCGAATAACAGCTCAGCGACAAAATCCCGGTCGCCGACGGCATCGATGCTGTTC
>JBPCJT010000258.1:0-16120 GCA_051005015.1 Gemmatimonadaceae bacterium
ATTCGAGCCTCCGCGGCGTGGGGATCCGCAAGGTCGTCCTTTGAAAGGCTGTAGTGCGTGAGCAGACGCTCGATGTGGGGCTCGATGATGCTGCCGGCCCAACGTGGCAACGTCATGGGTCGCTCGACGCTCAGAGCATCGGCGACGGCCGTGGTCTGCGCGAAGTAGGCTATCTCAGCGGGCCCTGCGACATAACTGGCGGTCGGAAGAACGGATTGCTCGAGCAAGGGCCGGATCAGGACGGTGGAGCCGAGCAACGCGTGCTCATCGCTCGCAACTTCAACTGCCGATCCAATCGCGACGCGCTCCCGGCCCTCGGACCGGTTGGCGAATACGAGAGATAGACCCTGCACCAACGGTACTTGTGTCTCAAATCCCCCACCTACAATCTCGTGCTGCCGCCGCTCAAGCGCATCTTCAACCGCCCGTGCTTCGCGAAGTGCCCTCAGCAGCAGGGGCCGGGCTGCCGCACGAACGGCAGGATGCCCGGCATCGAGCACGGCTATTCCAATCGGCTCCAGGACCGCGCGTAACAGAGCGACGTAGGCGCTGCCGACGGTTGCGTGCGGCGCATATATCGACCTCACTTGCTCCAGAACTACCGAGTAGGTAGCGCTGCCGGCACCGTGCTCCAGTGCGCGAATCAGGTCTGTGACGTCCCCCAGCTGGGTATCGCGCATGCTGGCGCCCGCGTGCGCCGATTTCCGTAATTCCAGTGTCTCCACTCCGCCCACAACCGCCACATGCGTGACACTGGCTTCAGCGAAGTCCGCATCATCGGTGGCAGCCCAGAATACCGGGGCAGTCGGAATTCCCGTTGACGCCTCGAGCGCATCAGCTATAGCGAGCGCGCTAAGCGCTTTCGACCACGTATAGATGGGTCCGCCAAACAGGCCAGATTGCTGCCCAGTCGTGATCACGACCCCCGCACCGTCAGCTACGCGATTTAGGCGCGTGCGTGCGACTCCCCCGGGAGCGAGCGCAGGAAGCAGGGCAGCAAGCCATTCGGATGATCCGAAGCGGCGGCGCACGTTGTCGAGGTGGTCGCGCCATGCAGTGGCGCTGTCTGGCCGCGAACGGTACCAGTGCGCCGGTGTCCTTCCCTCGAGCGCGGCACGCGTCAGAGGAGATCCGCCCAGAAGGTCAGTGATTATCCGTGGCGCGCTCATCGCCGCTCTCCGATGATTATTGTGCGCGGCGACGCGGCCGAGTGCTCAGCGCCCGTGTAATCACCGAGAATCGCCCGGACGTCAAAACAACATCGGTGCAGCATAGTCGCAAGCTCTTCCGGCTCGAACAGCCGCACCCGCTCTGTGAACAGGCGGCCTTCGTCCCCGAGCATGATGCTCTTCACCACGAAGCGGCCGTCAGGGGTGATCGATCTCTCCTGCTCGACCACCCGTGAGCCGACATGTATCTCGTCATACGCCACCAGACTCGACCGCACATGCGCGGCGTTCAGATAATCGAGTACGAAAAATCCCCCGGGCAGCGTTACCCGACCGACTTCAGCGATCACGCGCCTATGCTGCTCATCTTCCCTGAAATATCCGAAGCTCGTGAAGAGGTTGACAACCAGGGCGAACGACCGGTCACGGAACGGCAGCTCTCGCATCTCGGCTCGCACGAGCGGAAAGGCCGGATCCCTGGCGCGCGCGACACGCAGCAGGGCTGGAGAAAGGTCGAGTCCCACTGTCCACCAACGCGCTCCCAGCGGAAGTGCGTGACGTCCAGCGCCACAGGCAAGATCCAGCGCAGGTGACGCTTCGGGAACATGTAGCCGCCGCGCTATGAGGTCGGCTACCTGCGCCGCCTCGTCCTCATCACGGTGCGGATAGAGCGAGAGATACTCCTCCCCGAACCATTCCTCGAACCAGTCAGGCATGAGCGGGGAGCTGCCCCTTGTGAGTTGCAAATCGTGACTCGCGAAGACGCGCATGAAAATGCGGGCCGTATCCACTCCCAGCGCTCCCAGTTCGACTCACCATCATTTGTGGTACGGCTCCCCGCGAATAATGGTCCCCGCGCGGTACAGCTGCTCGACAAGCACCAGGCGAGCGATTTCATGCGACAAGGTCCACCTGGAAAAAGAGAGTCGCGTGGCCGCTGCGTCATGTACGCCGGGAGCGAGCCCGAATGCTCCGCCTATCACGAAAGCGATGTCGCGAGCCGCAGCTTCCCGCTCCCGTTGGAGCCAGGCCGCGAATTCGACCGAAGACATCTGATCGCCCGCTGCATCGCACGCGACGAGGTGCGCCTGCCGGCCAACTCTGGCGAGCAGACGTTCTCCCTCACGATCCCTGATGAGGGCGGCCGGAGCTGAACGCCCGGGCTCCTCACGGACCTCCTCGTATTCGATGGGCCAATATCTGGCGGCACGGGTTTCGTAATCCTGGATCGCCGCCCGCAACACGCGGTCGCGCGGCTTGCCCACAGCGACCACCACGATTCGCATAGATGGCCGCGTCGCGCAATGTCAGGCGTAAATGCCGCGCAAACGGTGCACCGTAGCCACTCGGCTGATCGCCAGCATATATGTGGCGGTGCGCATATTCACCTTGTGTCGCTTGGAGAGTTCGAGCACGTCCATGAAACTGCGCTCCATTATTTGGAGAAGCCGGTCATTCACCGAATCCTCCGTCCAGAAATAACCGCCGCGGTCCTGCACCCACTCGAAGTACGACACGGTGACCCCGCCCGCGTTTGCAAGGATATCAGGAATCACGAAGATCCCCTTCTCATCGAGAATCGCATCCGCCGCGGCGGTCGTGGGGCCGTTCGCCCCTTCGCAGATGATGCGCGCGCGAATCTGGCTGGCGTTTTTCGTGGTGATGACGTTCTCGAGCGCGGCAGGGAGCAATACGTCAACATCCGCCGTGAGAAGCTCCTCATTGGAAATGCGCTCCCCTGCGTTGAAACCATCAAGCGAGCGATGCTGCTGGGCATGCTCGATGGCGGCATCCACATCGATGCCGTTGTCGTTGTAGATCGCACCGGAACGGTCGCCGATCGCGGTTATCCTGCAGCCTTCCCTGTACAACAGCTGCGCGGCGACTGACCCCACGTTTCCGAATCCCTGCACCGCAACCGTGGCGCCTCGCATCGGCATTCCCAGATGCTTGAGCGCCTGCCGCATCACGATCATGCACCCCCGTCCCGTGGCTTCCCGCCGACCCAGGGAACCACCCATCTCGACCGGCTTCCCGGTTACGACCGCCGTGACTGTGTGCCCCTTGTGCATGGAATAGGTGTCCATGACCCACGCCATGACGCGCTCGTTGGTATTTACATCTGGGGCAGGCACATCGGAGTCGGGCCCAAGGGTCGAGATGATGCCCGCTGTGTAACGGCGGGTGAGGCGCTCCAGCTCTCCCACGCTGAGCTTGAGGGGATCGCACACGACTCCGCCTTTTGCACCACCGAAGGGGATGTTGACGACTGCGCACTTCCAGGTCATCCACGCCGCAAGAGCCTTCACTTCATCGAGTGTAACCTGCAGATCGAAGCGAATGCCGCCCTTACCGGGACCACGCGACGTGTTGTGCAGCACCCGGTAGCCCGTATACACCTCGATCTCGCCATTGTCCATCGCCACTGGAACTGACACGATGATCTGCTTTTCGGCGTGCCGCAGAATCCGATACAAGCCGGGCTCGAGGTCGAGCAGCTCGGCCGCGCGATCAAAGCGGGACATCATCGCCTCGAACGGGTTTACTTCGCTGAGAAACCGGTCCTTGTCCGGACGGACGATTCTGTCTGCGGGAAGCCTTAGATCAGTCACCATGGCGTGGGTCAGCGGGTCCGTAGTGGTGCAGGTTGATGGGCTGCACGCGAATCGAGCACGGCGTCGAAAAGAGCCTCGAAATGTTCCGCTCCGGCGCCCGGTATCACGCGCTGAGAAACATACCACAACGGAGACGCCGCGCGAGGCCACATTGGCTCCAGCTTGACGGCATCCTTGAGTGTACAAATGGCCCGCTCGCCCGCGCGCAATGATGCCGCCAGCCGCTCGGCGTCCGCTCGGTGGAAGTGATGATGGTCGGGGTACAGCGCTGCGCGAACCGACGCGCCAGCGAGCTCCAGCTGCCGCACGAAAGCCCTTGTATCTCCGACCGCGGCGATCGCCAACACCTTGGTATCGCGGAGCTCACTGACAGATGTTTGGCTCGAGTCGTCTCCCCGCACCACCGTTTCGAGTGTGAGGTTGAGCAACGTGATCGGCAGATCCGGCATGGCATCGTGAACGGTTGAACGGGCAGAATCGCATGCCTCGTCGGTGACCGCCTTTCGGGTTATTACGATAAGCGTGGCACGATTGAGAGCCGACAGCGGCTCCCGCCACGGACCGGCCGGAAGGAGTCGCGCACGTCCGGTCCAGTGATCCGCACTGATGAGCACGACGTCAGCCACGCGCCGGACGCGACGGTGCTGGAACGCGTCGTCCATGACCACGATGTCCGCTCCCCGCGCGGCGGCTCGCGCGATGCCGAGAAACCTGTCGGGGGAGACAATTACCGGGACATCGGGTTGCAAGCGTTTGTGCACGAGCGGCTCGTCATTGCCGTAGCCTCGAAGCACGATCGCGGGGTGCCCCCCCCGTTCGCGCAAACAGCCAGCGATCCATGACGACACCGGCGTTTTTCCCGTTCCGCCAACGCTGAGATTGCCAACGCTGATGGCTGGAATGGCTGGCGTGAGGCAGCGCAGAAGCCCGGCGTCGTACAGGACATTACGACCGGAAACACCGATTCGATACGCGATGGAGAGCGGCGCAAGAAGCGAGCGCGTAGTTCTCCACACCGCCCCTTCGCCACGCCAGATGCGCTCAACGAGCGGTGTGTCAGACATCCGTCGTCGCCGTGAGTTCGACGAGCGCGCTCTGCATGCGCGCGGCTTGCGCCGCAGCCTCTCGTGCGCTCAGCTCCGCGAACCGCTCAGGGCATCCGTACGCGATCGTTACGCGCGCGAACGGCTTCGGGATCATGAAGCCATCCCAACTCTTCAGCCTCCAGGTGCTCGAAGCTCCCGCCGCCAGCGTGACGAGCGGGGCCCCCGACCTCTGAGCAACGACGAGGGCGCCAGGTGCGAATGATTCCGCTGGCCCCCGGGGTCCGTCCGGTGTGATCGCGACCTCTCCGCCGTCGCGCACCGTTCGAATCAAGCCCAGCAGCGCCCGTTCCGCGCCTCGCGAGGTGGATCCACGGATCGTGCGGCAGCCGAGAGCCTCCGCGATTCGCGCGATAATCTCACCGTCGCCGTGCTCGCTGACCAGGATGTTGATTCCCTGCCCACGGTGGTGCCAGAGCAGCGGGAGCATTCGGCCGTGCCAGAACGCAAGTATGAAAGGTTGACGAGCAGCACGAAGCTCGCGAATAACGCCGCCGTTCACCTCGTTGATGCGCCAGGTCGATGCCAGCGCACGTAACGCGAGGAGTCCAGCACGTACGCTCCACGCGATTCGTTGCGCTTTACTTCGTGCTCGCGCGGACTCGTTCACGCCAGGAGATCGAGCGCCATCTCCGCCACACGAACAGACGCACCGGGGGAACCCAGCCTGCGTCGAACCTCCGCGAGATCAGTGCACATGGAGGCGCGCTCGGGACTCGATCGGCCGAGTAGCGGCTGGAGCACGGAAGCCACCCTGTCGGGAATGAACGCGTCCTGAACGAACTCGGGGGCGACCACACGTTCCGCCACGATGTTCACCAGCCCAATGTGCGCTACCTTCACCAGCCGGCGCGCCAGTGCGTAGGTCCAACGACTCGTCTTGTATCCGATCACCAGCGGACAGCCCGCTACAGCAGCCTCCAGGGTCGTCGTGCCGCTCTTGCAGAGAGCCGCATCGGCGGCCCTGAGGACGGTGAAGGAATCCTCCGTGATCATTGGATACGGGCAGCGTAACGGATCAATGCCAATGTCCGGCGCACCGCTCACGATTACGAGCAGGCCCGGACGCCTCCTCTCCAGCTCTCGGGCGGTCGCGACGAAGGCATCGAGATGCCGCGCAATCTCTTGCGATCGGCTACCGGGAAAGAGCGCGAGAACCGGTGAATCCATGGGTAGCCCCAGCTTCTGGCGCGCCTGCTGCAACGATGGAAGCGAGACGGCACGGTCGAGCAGTGGGTGTCCTACGAACGTTGCGGCCACGCCCCCGGCGCGAAGCACCTTTTCCTCAAATGGGAGGATGACGGCCGCTTCTGTCACGTACTCCGCGAGCTTCGCGATGCGGTTCGCGCCCCAGGCCCATACTTGCGGAGCGACGTAGTATAGAACGGGGACGTTTGCCTCGTGGGCGGCGCGCGCGACCTTCATGTTGAAACCAGGATAATCCACGAGAATCACGAGTCCCGTAGAGCCGCTCCGAATTCGACCGGTGACCTGTCGCAGCAGGCGGTAATGTCGCGGGATGTGCTGCAGTACCTCCGTAAACCCCATGACGGACAGCCGGCTCACATGTTCTATGAGACCGACTCCTTCGCGCTGCATTCGCGTTCCACCGACGCCCGCGAGACCAACCGCCGGCGCTCGGCGGCGAATCTCGCGAGCGACCGCGGCGGCGTGCAGATCACCCGATGTCTCTCCGGCCACGAAGAGTATGTCACGCCGGCTCCCATGAGTGCCTTCCACTTCCAATTCCTACTCGCCATTCCCCGGCATGAGGTGCCCTGCGAGTGCGGGCAACGTCCGCTCGATTTCCGAGACAATTCGCAGAGCCACCGCAAGCGCTTCGCGACCATCCTCCCCGGAGACTACCACTGGCCCAAGCCCCCGCACCGCCGCCACGAAACTTTCGAATTCAAGACGCAACGGCTCCCCCTCGGGAGCCTCCAGCGGAACACGCTCCACGAACGCGAGAAGTTCCTGGGGGGCTTTCATCAGGGCCGCGATATCCACGTCACCGCGCATGCGGTAGAACTCACCGTTTCCCTGCGCAAGGTCGAGTGACAGATAGCCGCTTCGCTGAAAAATTCTGATCTTCCGCATCCGCTCCCGCGAGACACGGCTCGCCGTGATGTTGGCTACCGCTCCCGTGCCGAACGTAAGCCGCGCATTAGCTATGTCCACTGAAGGCGTAAGAACCGGAACGCCGACCGCGGAAAGTTCCACGACATGTCCGCCAACGAGTGTTCGCACGAGATCGATATCATGGATCATGAGATCGAGCACGACCGCTACATCGGAGCCGCGCGGATTGAAAGGTGCGAGGCGATCGCTCTCTATGAATCTCGGACCATCGATGAACGGCAGCGCGGCTCGAATCGCCCTGTTGAACCGCTCGACGTGCCCGGTTTGAATGATCGCTCCGGTGCGAGCGGCGATGGAAAGAAGATCGTCTGCCTCCTCGATGGTCGACGCAATCGGCTTCTCGATGAGCACGTGCTTGCCGCGCTCGAGCGCGACCCGCGCGACCTGGTGATGCTTCGGCGTTGGAACCACCACCGTTATTGCATCGGTCACGTCCAACAGCGACTCGAGCGACCTGAAATATGCGACGCCAAGCTCCGCCGCGACAGTCTCTGCACGCGCCGTCATTTCTTCCGCGAATCCGGCGAACTCGACACCCGGCAGGTCGCGCAATATCCGGATGTGATGATAGCCAAGGCTTCCCGCCCCCACCGTCCCGATGCGAACTCGCGGGCTCACATCGCGAGCCCGCGTTGCGTGTCCTGGACGAATCTGAGAAAGTGTTCTATCTCCGGACCGATTTCGAGCTCCGAGCGTGCTCGCTCGAGCGCTTGCGACACGTTCAGCTCAGATCGGAAGAATAGCCTGTAGGCGCGCTTCAGCTCCCGAAGGACCCCTTCATCGAAGTTGTGTCTGCGAAGCCCTACACTGTTGAGGCCGTATAGCTTCATTGGGTTTCCCACGGCCTTGAGAAAGGGGGGAACGTCCTGTGCAACGCGCGACATGCCGCCCACAAAGCTGTGCATTCCGATGCGCGCAAATTGGTGCACAGCCACCAGTCCGGAAATAATCGCTCGGTCCTCCACCGTCACGTGGCCGGCGAGCTGCACACCGTTGGCCAGTATGACGCCGTCACCGACATGGCAGTCATGCGCGAGGTGCACGTACGACATTACAAAGCTGTTGCGGCCAACGGTTGTTTTCATCGAGTGCGAGGTGCCGCGATTTATGGTGCTGTATTCACGAATCGTCGTGCCCTCGCCGATCTCGACGGTAGTTGCCTCGCCCTGAAACTTGAGGTCCTGAGGATCGCCTCCAAGTACCGTTCCGATGCCAACCTTCACACGCGGTGCGAGCTTGACATGTTTCTCCAGCGTCGCGCGCGCAGCAACGATGCATCCCTCCCCCACGGAACAGTTTTCGCCGATGATAACGTACGGGCCAATCTCGGCTCCGTCCCCAATGACAGCATCAGGTGAAACGATAGCCGTCGGGTGGATTCGTGCATTCATCTGTCGCGCACCATGGCCGCCATTTCGGCTTCGGCGACTACCTCTCCGTCCACGTATCCCACACCGCGCATCTTGCAGATACGCCCCCGCATCTGCTGCATCTCCACCTCGAATCGAATCTGGTCGCCCGGCTTGACCGGTCTGCGAAACTTCACGTTGTCGAGCGACATGAAGTACACGATTTTGTTCTCAGTGTTTTTCAGCGATCCCATCAACAGCATGCCGCCAACCTGGGCCATCGCTTCGAGGATCAACACTCCCGGCATGATGGGATGGCCCGGGAAATGTCCCTGAAAGAATGGCTCGTTGATCGTAACGTTCTTGAGCCCGACGATCCGCTTCTCCTGGATCTCGAGAATCCGGTCCACGAGAAGAAAGGGATACCGGTGGGGCAAAACCCGCATGATCTCCTCGATACTCATCATCCGCGGCGGCTCCTGTGCAGCGAGTTTGACCATTTCCCGAACAAGCATCACCGTCCCGCGATGGCTAGGCCTCATAGCGACTACGCGTGCGCGGACGCGTTTGCCCGCGAGCGCGAGATCTCCGACACAATCCAGCGCCTTGTGGCGGACGAACTCATCCGGCCAGCGGAGCCCGGCTCCGATAGTACCGCTTTCATCGAGGACGACTGCGTTCTCGGTTGATGCTCCCTGGATGAGCCCCTTACCCCGAAGCACTTCCACCTCGTGTACGAAGCCAAAGGTTCGCGCTGGAGCCAACTCCCTGTTAAACGTTTCGCCCGTTATGCGATACTCGCAAGTCTGCCTGCCGATCAGGGGATGTGGAAAATCGATTGTAACCTTGATGTGCAGATCGCGCGCGGGATACGCAACGTACTCCGACGCTCCATCGCGAATATTCACCTGCCGGGACAAATCCAGGTACTCCACCGCTCCGGGACGGTCCGCTATACCCGCTCGTGTCAGTGCCTGAGCATAGGGCGCCGCGCTCCCATCCAGAATAGGTGGCTCTGCCGCGTCCATTTCTATCACAAGGTCGTCTACCTCGAGAGCGGCAACAGCAGCCAGCACATGCTCGACGGTGTGTAGACCGCGCTCACCCTCCGCCAGCTGCGTGCGCCGTTCGCTAACCACCGCCTGCTCGACACGCGCCGGAATTTCAGGCGACCCCGGCAGATCGATTCGCCTGAATACGACGCCCGTGCCACCCGCCGCGGGAACAAAAGCAAGACGGCACATGCGGCCAAGGTGCAACCCGATACCTTCCAATGTCACGCGCTCTGAGATCGAGTGCCGCGAAGACATCAATATTCCTTTGACTCCAGCAGCCGCTCGAGGCGCCTTATGATGCTGGCAAGCCTGAACATGGCCGCGTGAGCGCGCAGGGACTCCTTGTGCGGACGCGCTGGATATCCCGACCATTCCTCGCCAGGTGGAACGTCGCCAAATACGCCGGCCTGTCCTCCGATCCGCGTGCCCTTCCCGATCGTTACGTGTCCGCCTATTCCCGCCTGCCCAGCCACGATACAGCCGTCTTCAATGTGCGATGACCCGGCAATGCCAACCTGCGCCATGATAAGACACATGCGGCCAATTCGCACGTTGTGCCCGACGTGTACAAGATTGTCGATCTTCGTGCCCGCGCCGATGACGGTGTCATCGATGCTTCCTCGGTCTATTGTGCTATTCGCGCCAATATCCACGTCATCTCCAACCACGCATCGCCCAACGTGCTGCAGTCGCTGATGCGCGCCATCCTTGAAGACGTAGCCGAATCCGTCGGTCGCGACGCAAACCCCCGAGTGCAAGCGTGTTCGCGCGCCAACTATGGCACCCGGATACAGAATTACCGAGGAGAAGAGGTGAGTGTCGTCTCCCACCGTTACACCTTTGCCAAGCAGGCAGTGACTATTTATGCGCACACGGTCACCAAGAACGACGCCATCATCGATGACCGCGTATGCCCCGATGAAAATGTCCCGGCCCAGCTGCACTCCGCGGCCGAGCACCACGGTAGGGTGAATGCCCGTGGATGCAACAGGGGCTTCGTAAAGCTCCGGAATGAGCATCAACATCGCCTCATGTGGACGCTCGACGAGAATGCGGGTAGCCGGGCCGCCCGCCACCTCCGCCAGGTCAGGCGAGACAAGGACCACGCCTGCGCGCGACGCGGTGAGCATAGGCGCGTATTTCGCGATACCGAGGAAGCTGATCTCGTGGGGTAGAGCCCTGTCCAGAGGTGCAACACCGCGCACTTCCACCTTTGCATCGCCTTCCAGTTTTCCACCTACAAGTCCCGCAATAGCAGCGGCGGTGAGGGAACGAGTTCCCCCACCGCCGGCATTCGATTCGTACCGAGCCGTCAACGCTGCGCTGGAGGTTTCGGGCGTGTGGCACCTGAAGGATTGGCCGTCGGTCCGGTGGATCCCGCGGGCTTGCCGGGACCGGCCTTTGGAGCGGCGGCGGCAAGCGTACGCAGGCGCACCAGCACCTTTTCAGTCACATCGAGATTCTTGTCCGCCGCAACCACTACTCCCGCGGACGAGCCCGCGTCAAGAATGAACGCGTACCCCTCTTCCATCCGCATATCGTTGATGACCTTCTGGATCTGATCCAGAATCGGACGCGTGAGCTCCGCTTCGCGTTTCTGCGCCTGCTGCTCGAGCTGGCGGCGCCGCTGTTCGAACTCCTGTTCCTTGCCCTGGAGTTCTTTCTGCTTCGCCTCCTTGGCGGCGGGACTCAGAATCACTTCCTGCTTATTGTACGCGGCGACCAGAACACTGAGCGAATCCCCCATGCGCTTCACCTGCGTCTGGTAGGTTGCCAGCTCCTTCTGAAACTGCGCCTCCGCTTCAGCGCGCCCCGGCGCCTGCGCCAGAATCTGCTGAGAGTTCAAGTATACGATTTTAGGCGTCGGCGTCTGCGCCACGGCTGTGCCACCGTATGCCCCGAGAAAGCCGAGCGTTAGCATCACTGACCGAGTCCTGTATCCCATCACGAAACTCCAGTTAGAAGATATTCCCGAGTCGGAAGTGCAGCTGCCACTTGGGGTCGGGGCGCCCCGCGGCGTTGAGCCGGTCGAAGCCGTACGCCCAATCGAGCCCGAGAGGACCGAGTGGGGTGATCAGCGCGACGCCAATTCCGGCACCACGGAACATGCGAGTCGGGTCGAAGTCGCGCGGTCGATTCCAGACATTCCCGGCATCGAAGAAGACGTTGGCGTACACCTGCTGGTTGAGACGCAATCCCACCTCCGCGGTCGTCGAAAAAAACGCGTTGCCAAACGATTCGCGGCGTGCATTGTATGTGCTCGTACCCGTTACATAACCCTGAGGGGAAATCGAAAATTCCTCATAGCCTCGCAGAAGCTCGCCGTACTGAGTGCCACCCAAAGCGAATTTCTGAGATACCAGGAATGGACCCACATCGCCGAACACGGTGCCGGCCCTGGTAGTCAGTCCGAGGACGAATTTAACCGGCTGGGAGCCAGGCTTACCACCTCCGAACTGCCCGAGGGGCGCATAGGCTCGCATTTCGCCGGTATACCGCTGAAAGTTGGCTGAACCGCCAAGCGGTCCACCATTGAATTGAGCACTCAGGGTCTGCATGCCGCCCGCCGATGCGAACGGCATGTCGATGCGAGTATCGTGAGTAGTTGAGACCCCGATGGTGGAGCGAAATCCATCGCGGCTGAATCCCGGCAGGGTGTCGCGTGCGAACAATCCGCCGCTCGACTTCACTTGCTCGCCTCCGTAAGACAGGAACACTCGCGTGTACGGCGACCACCTGACCGGGAAACCGAATTGCAGCGAGCCTCCGGATCGGGTGGTGCGGCCAAGATCGGCGACCGTGAAACGCGAACGGGTATGATAGGCCGACATCGTTCCCGAAATGCGTGACTGCCGGATGGAAGGATCAGTGAAGCTGAGCTGGAAATCGTTGATGTAGCGGCCGAACTGCCAATTCAGCGACACGCGCTTGCATTGTCCGAATACGTTGGGCTGATCCAGTCCCAAAAAACCACCTACACCAGTACCCTGCCCCATCGAGGCGCCGAAGTTCACACTCCCCGTCTGCTTTTCCTTGACGTTGAAGACAATGTCAATGTCCCCCTTGTCGTTGGCGGGGCGGGTATCCGGAAAAGGCATTGGCTGTTCAAAAAACCCGAGGTTTCCAATGTTCTGGTAACTTCTGATTAACCGGTCGTAATTGAAGACGTCGCCCGGGAGGATGACGAGCTGGTCGCGGATACATGCTTCAGTGGTATAGTCGTTACCGCCAATATCGATCCTGTTGATCGTCGCAGGCGACCCCTCCTGTATTTCCCAGCGCAGATTCACCGCGTGCTGGGAGTCAGCCGTCACGACACGATCGACTACGGGAGTTATGCGAGCCTGGATGTACCCTTCGTTGTAGTAGGCGGTGTTGACGCGCTGTATCGCTTCATCCCACTGCGCCTGATCGAACGCGTTGCTATTGTCAGCCCCCCTGCCGATAACTCCCTTGAGGCGATCCATTACCGAGGGCTCGCGCTTGGTGAAGGGGAAGAAGCGCGCGATCTCCTCGGAGGAAAACCGCCGGTTACCCACGACTTCGAAGGAGCCGACGCGATACCGGGCACCCTCATCCACGGTGATGCGGACCAGTGCTTTGCCGCGGTCACGGTCAACCACGAGTGTGTCCTGCGTAATCTGAAAATCCACGAAGCCATCGGTCGCGTATCGTTTGGGAATTCGGTCCCCGATATCCGCGGCATAAGCATCGTCGTCAAAACCGCCGCGCCTAAACCACCAAAACCCCTCCGGCCGGGTCTTCATGGCGCCTACGACTTCGTTATCTGTTAACCGTTTGTTTCCTTCAACGATGACCCCGGACACCGCAAGGCGCCTGCCTTCGTCAATATGGAACGTCAGATTGGTTCTGCCATTCACAACCGTCGTCTCGGGGCGAACTGTCGCGAGGAAATATCCTTCCGCTTCGTAAAGGGAGTCGATGCGCTGAACCGCGCGCGCAACCTGTGAGGGATCGATCGCTCTGCCAATGAGCAGATCGACACGCTCCTTGACCGCGCGCCCGGAGACGTTCTTCACGCCCTTCACGCCAACGTCGCCGAGCACCGGCCGCTCCCTCACTTCGATTACATAGCTGGCACGTGCACCGTTGGCACCTGGCTCGCACAAGATCTTGACGTCGTCAAACTGCCCCGATGCGAAGACGCCCGATATCGCCCTCTGAATGGCGATATGGTTCAACGTGTCCGTCAACCGTATCCCCGCGTCGGCCCGGATTGTGGCGTCGCTTACGCGGGCATTCCCGCGTACGACAAGGGAGTCAGGCGTCGCGCAAACCCCCGCGGCGCCCTGGGCTGACGCCGACGCTGCTCCACCAGCCAGCAAGGCCGCCAAAATGTAAAGTCGTCGCATGGCAGTAATATACACGGAAGCGGCCGGAGAGAGCCCTGTGAGCTTCCCTCCGGCCGCGGCATCGATACATCGTCTTCCGGTTACGGGATCTTCGTCAGGACACGGAACTCGAGTTTCTTCGCGTCCGGCGAAACATCCACTTCAACCTCCTCTCCCTTGGCGAATTCCGCGGTGAGAATCTTCTCCGAAAGCGGATCCTCGATGTACCGTTGAATAGCCCGCTTGAGCGGCCGCGCTCCGAATTTCTCATCGAAGCCCTGGGAGCCAAGGAACTCCACGGCGCCATCGGTGAGCTTGAGCGTAAGCTCTTCATCCACCAGCCGCTTCTGCACATCCCGCAGAAGAATACCAACTATCTTCGAGATGTGTTCGCGCGACAGCGGGTGAAAAACGATGGTATCATCGAGCCGGTTAAGAAATTCCGGATTGAAGACGCGCTGCAGCTCCTCCTTCACCTTCTCGGACATCCGGTCGAAGGAGTCCCTCTCGTCACTCTTTTCCGAGAAGCCAAGTGACTTGCCCTTCGTTATATCGCGCGCCCCAACGTTCGAGGTCATGATAACCACCGTGTTCTTGAAGTCGATAACGCGTCCGTAGTTGTCCGTCAAATGTCCCTCGTCGAGCACCTGTAGCAGGATATTGAAGACGTCTGCGTGCGCTTTTTCGATCTCGTCCAGGAGAACGACGCTGTAGGGCTTCCGGCGCACGGCCTTTGTAAGCGTTCCCGAGTCCTCGTAACCAACGTATCCTGGCGGCGCTCCGATCAGACGCGAGACGGAGAACTTCTCCATGTACTCGCTCATGTCCACGCGAATGAGAGCCGACGGGTCAGCGAACAGGAACTTTGCCAGGGCCCGCGCGAGCTCAGTCTTGCCGACGCCCGTGGGTCCGGAGAAGATGAACGTGCCGATGGGCCGATTGGGGTCCTTGAGCCCCGCGCGGCTTCGGCGAATTGAGCGTGCCAAGGCCTTGATTGCTTCGTCCTGACCCACGACGCTGGCGTGGAGCTCCTCTTCCATGCGCAGCAGGCGCGAGCTCTCCGCCTCCTGCAAACGCATGACCGGAATTCCGTTCCACCGGCTTACTATGAAGGCGATCTCCTCCTCGCCAAGCACGGGGCGGAAGGACTGCCGGTGCTTCTCCCACTCCTCCTGCTTGCGGCGGATCTCCCCCTGAATTTCCCGCTCCTTGTCGCGCAGCGAGGCCGCGCTCTCGAAGTTCTGATCGCGAACGGCTGCCTCCTTCTCGGTATTCACATCCTCGAGCTTCGCTTTCAGGTTCGCCACTTCGGCTGGTGGAGCCTGAGCCGCGAGTCGCGCGCGCGCGCCGGCCTCGTCAATCACATCGATCGCCTTGTCGGGAAGGAAACGGTCGGTGATGTAGCGCTCGGAAAGCTTGGACGCCGACACCAGAGTCTGGTCTGGTATGGAGACGTGGTGATGGTCCTCGTACTTCTTGCGAAGGCCGCGCAGAATCTCGACGGTCTCCTCAACCGTTGGTGGGTCGACGATTACAGTCTGAAAACGCCGTTCCAGGGCGCCATCCTTTTCGATGTACTTCCGGTATTCGTTGAGCGTGCTCGCGCCGACGCACTGGAGCTCTCCGCGCGCGAGCGCGGGCTTGAGCATGTTGCTCGCGTCGATTGCGCCTTCCGCCGCGCCCGCACCAACGAGCGTGTGCAGCTCATCGATGAACAGGATCACGTTCTTGTTTTGGGCCATCTCGTTCATGACCGCCTTGAGCCGCTCCTCGAACTGACCGCGATACTTGGTGCCGGCTATTACGGCCGCCATGTCGAGCGCGAGAACGCGATTGTCGCGTAGCGACTCAGGGCACTCGCCGTTTGCGATGAGCTGAGCGAGTCCTTCAACGATCGCTGTCTTGCCTACGCCAGGCTCGCCAATAAGAACGGGGTTGTTCTTCTTTCGGCGCGTGAGCACTTCCATCACCCGCTGAATTTCCTTGGCTCGGCCGATAGTGGGGTCGAGCTGTCCCTCGGCGGCGAGCTGCGTGAGATCGCGGCAAAAGTGGTCGAGCGCCGGGGTTTTGGACTTCTTTTCCCCTTTCGCGGACTGTGGCGGCGGCTGGCTACTCTGTTGCGCCGTCGCCCCAGTCTGTGGCATCTCACTGCCGAGCAGGCGCAGCGTTTCCGCGCGAGCAGTCTCAAGATTTACACCGATATCCGTGAGAACTTGCGCCGCGATGCCCTTCTCCTCACGGAGAAGCCCCAGGAGAAGATGTTCAGTCCCAACGTAGCTGTGGTTAAGCTCGCGCGCTTCGTTCATGGCGAGCTCAAGCACCTTCTTGGCGCGCGATG
>JBPCJT010000259.1:0-10575 GCA_051005015.1 Gemmatimonadaceae bacterium
GGTAGATGGGTGCGTGCGATCAGCGGCGCGATTGGACGAAGGGCACTTTCGTCTCATCCTCGACGATGAACAGGTCTTCGAATGCCGCCGCCTGTTACTCGCGTTCGGAATCAGGGATAAATGGCCAGACGTGCCCGGGCTGGAGAAGTGCTACGGAGAAACAGTGCACCACTGCCCTGACTGCGACGGGTATGAAGCTCGCGGCTGCAAGACGGTAGTGATCGCATCAGGACGAAAGGCCGCGGGCATGGCCATGGCGCTCTCCGTTTGGACGAGCGACCTGGTGATCTGCACCAACGGAGAGCCGGCGAACATCAACGCCAGCATTCTGGCGAAACTCGACCGGCTCAACGTTCCAGTGCTTGTGGACAAGATCACGCGCATGGGCTCCAAGGAGGGCCAGGTACACCATCTCGAGCTCGCCGGTGGCAAGGCGCTGGATTGCGAACGCATCTTCTTTGCGACTGAACAGTATCCCGCCGAGGATCTGGGTGCCCGACTCGGCTGCAAGCGAAATGATGAGGATATGATCGAAGTGGATCGCAGCCAGGAAACGACGGTCTCGCATGTCTACGCGGCCGGCGACCTGGCGCCGGGCCCGCATCTCGCCATCTCCGCCGCCGCCGAAGGAGCCATCGCCGCCGCAGCCATCCACCGCTCCCTTATGCCGGAAGTGTGCAAGCTGTAGCAGCGTACCGCGAATTGCAAAGAGCAACTGGAACAATTCACGTGATACGGCACGATAACTTCCCGAGTACCAGACACCGCGCTGTGACAACCATGCACCGAGCACCGTGCACCAGGCACCAGGCTGGTGGCGACTCAGAGACAGCAAGCCATGACTAGATGGCGTTCGGTACTCGGAAATATCGCGACCGACCTCCAATCGAGCGTCGCGGCCGCGCGCGAACCCGGTGAAGGTCTCGTTCGAGATCCGTTGCAGGTCGTCATCTATCGGGGGTACGGCACCGCCACGCGGGCGTTCCTCACCGGACGTGTGCTGGAGGACGAAGGGGCGCGATCGACAGCTACCGATTCGCGATGGCGCAATCTCATCAACGCTCTCAAGCGGCTGGAGAGTGATGCCATTCCGAACGCCATGGTCCGGGTCCGCTTCGCGGGCTCGGAGCAGGACGTCGTGTCCGACGATGAAGGCTACTTCAGCGCCTGGCTTGCTCCAACCGCGGCCATGCCGTCCGCAAATCTCTGGCACATCGCCGAAGCTGAGCTCATGCAGTCGCGATACTCTCACCCCCGCGTCATTCGTGGATCGGGGGAGATCATGGTCCCGCCGCCGTCGGCAGAGTTCGCCGTTATCAGCGACATGGACGACACCGTCATTCAGACAGGAGCAACAAATCTCGTGCGGATGGCGCGCGCCACGCTCTTTGAGAGTGCGCGAACTCGTCTGCCCTTCCCCGGAGTCGCAGCCTTTTATCGCGCGCTTCAGAGCGGCGCGCAAGGCTCGGCGCTGAATCCGATCTTCTATGTGTCGAGCAGCCCCTGGAACCTGTACGATCTGCTCACCGAGTTCATGCAGCTGCAGGAAATTCCAGCCGGCCCGCTGATGCTCCGCGACTGGGATTTTACCCTCCAGCGCCCGAAGCACGGCCCGCACAAGCTCGGAGCAATCGCTCAAATAATGGATCTGTATCCCGGTCTTCCAGTCATTCTCATTGGCGATAGTGGGCAGGAAGATCCCGAGATCTACAGCGAGGTCATTGCACGCTACCCCAAGCGCATCCTGGCGGCATACATCCGCAACGTGACACCCAATCCCGAGCGGTCGGCGGCAATTCGCTCTCTGGCTGAGCAGGTTGTCCGGGACGGGAGCACACTGATTCTCGCTGACGACACGATGGCTGCCGCGCGCCACGCAGCTGAAAACGGGTGGGTCGCGTCCAGCAGCCTTGGTGCCATAGCGTCGGAGAAGTCAAAGGAAGAAACAGGAGAGGCGGGCACACCCATTGATGAGGCATCCACGCAACCAGCGCCGGTAGCGCCAACGGTTGTGATCGACGCTACGACCGTTGGTACCGCGACTAACCGATCGGTTCCATAAATACGGTAACGCACCCGGAGCGGCGGACTGCGAACCGCGAAGAACTACTGGAGGGTGTTCACGTTGTCCGAACACCGAACACCGCGCTGTGACAACCGTGACCGAGCACCGAGCACGGAGCACCGCACTCCTGGCGGTTGGAACTCCCAGCCTACCAGCGCAGAGTGAGTCTGATTTTCTCGCGTTTTCGTACAACGTCCAGCTTCATTTCCTGGCGGTCTCTCGCATCGCCGATCGCCTCTCGAAGCTCCTGGACCGATTCGATCTCTTCGCCATTCGCCAGCATTATTACGTCGCCATCACGAAGACCTGCTCGTGAGGCGGGTGTTCCGGGAGCGACGCGCAGCACGAGCAGCCCATTCGACACACCAAAGTAATCTCCCAACTCCTCACGAACGGCGGCGAGAGACGCACCCGCGACAACTGTAGATGCGCCGCCCCACACAAAGGGCGCCGGCGAAGGCATCGGAGGCATGGGCGCAACTGCCGGCTCCGACGGTTCAGGAGGAGCCGGCAGTCGCACTCTGGGTGTCGTACGACGACCAGGCTGACTGTGTCGCAAAACCACGGCTGGAGCATCGTACTCCAATTGCAACTCGAAACCGCGCGGTTTCTCGCCGACCTTTACTCTCAGAATCCTGCTTTCACCTTCGCGACGAAGCCTGATAGGAAGCGTGTGGCCAGGACGGATCATGTCGTCGAGGAAAAGCGAGCTCGTTCTGAGATCCCGCCCATCGAAAGCGAGCAGCACATCACCTGCATCCAGTCCGGCTCTGTCAGCTGGAGATCCCGGCTCCACCGCTTCCACAATCGGGTAAGCGTGGAATTTCCAGACTGGCTTGCCATCCTTCTCGCCAATGGATTCCGCCGCCGACGAGAGCGTCACGCCGAGCCAGCCAGGATGCCCCGACTGCCTGCTCCGAAGGAGACTATATTCGCCGCCCTGTCCATAACCTCGCAGACGCACCACGTCGCTGGTTCGCTCCACCTCCCGGACAGCGTTCAGCTCAGCGGCCATCTGCAGTTGGGCGACCTCGATACCGCGAACCGCTTGACGCAGCTGCTCCTGTGTCGTCCGCAAGAGCCGCGGGTTCAACGAATCGCCACTTTCCTGAAGTGTGCGCAGTGCGACTTCAATCTGCTTCCGAAGCCGCTCGACCTCTTTCCGTTGCGAAGCACGCTCACGGCCGAGTCGAGGCGTTGAATCGCAATCGCGGCACTTTTGAGCATGGACTACGCTCGGGCCCGCTAACGGATAGGCAAACGCGCCCGCAATCGCCAATGTCGATAGCACTGCCTTGATCGTCGCGCTGTAGCTCATAGCCCTGGTTCTCATAACTTGCAGCATGGCCTCTTAAAAGCGTGTCAGTCGAACGCCGGCCGGCAGAGTGCCGCCCAACTGCCGGAGCGTCGCCTCTCGCGCCGCGAGCGTGGACATATAGTACTGGTTCATGATGGGATCGTGCGGTAGTTCGTTGACTCCATCGCGCGCCGCGCCAGCCATGGCGTCGAGCGCAGCGAGCCGCGCCCGGTAGACATCCGAATTGCGGAACATGGCCGTGGTTGTATCGTTAATTGCGAGATACGTCATGGCTTGGCGATACTCTCGTTCAGCCCGCGTTAAGACTGCCTGCGCCTCCACGAGGCTCGTAAACCTTGCCAGGGTGTCGACCGGGTTCGTGCCACCAACCGAGGCAACCGATACGTTTCTGGATTCTGCCTCCACGCTGCCGGCGGTTGCGACAACTGAATTCCGCGCGGAGGCACGGGCACCCAGCCATCCCATTGTCACGCCGCCCGCCATGAAGAGCAGGGCGGCCGCGGCCTGCATCCACCAAACAGCTCGTCCACTGCTCGCACGGCGTGCCGCCACGCTTTCGGGCTTCCGAACAAGACCTTCGGCGCTGAGCTGCGCCGCCAACTTGTTCCAATGGGTGAGTGGCGCGGCGGAACCACCTTCGGAACGTGCCCGATCCCGTAAAGCCACGTACGCACCAAGCTCGCGGGCACACTCCGCGCAGACCGCGAGGTGGCTTCGCTCCGCCACAGTACTTTCCTCGTCGGCCAGCGCGGCCAGACGTTCAGCTTCAAGATGCAACATGTGATCGGTTCCGAGCCGGTTGTGGTCCATCCACGAGGTGCGCGAGCAGCCGGCGAAGCTTCGCGCGCGCCTTGAACAATTGCGATTTGGACGCTCCCACGGTTATACCCAATTCCGTGGCGATGTTTTCGTGCGTATAGCCCTCTACGTCGTGAAGGAGGAAGACCGTGCGGGCTCCCGGCGGGAGGCATGCCGCTGCCTGATCGATGGACTGAGCAACGAATGCCGCTTCGTCATCCATCTCCACCATTGCCGTATCTTCTTCCATGTCCGTCTCTATTTTCGCGAGCCGGCGGCTCCTGCGAAGTGCGTTCAGCGTGCGATTCACGGCGATCCGGTGCGCCCAAGTGCCGAACAGTGACTCTCCGCGAAACCCGGGAAGCGCCCGGAAGATCTGCATCCACACGTCTTGTGCTATGTCAGCCGCCAGATCCGGATCTCCGACCAGGCGCCGCACCACCGCGTCGATGTGCGGAGCGTGCTGCGTCCACAGTTGTCGCAACGCTCGTTCATCGCCTGTGATGGCGCGTCTAATCGTCAGCTGATCGGTTTCCATGCCTTCGTGGGGTTTGTCACGCGATGAGCCTGGAATGGTTGCCTTCATATCCTGACGTTTACGTGGCGCGGGAACCGGAAGATTCGGATTGTGCACACCTTGTGACTTGTCTGTGTCGTTATTCGTCTTGACCTTGGACGGCATCGGTCCTATTATGTCGTTGTCAGATAGCGTGATAGCGGCACGTATCGCTTCCCTCCTGGATACAAGAAGGAACTTCCACTCCAGGCAAGCGGTATCTCATGTATCGCCCCTCCCAACGAACCGCTTCCGTTCGTAAGTGATTGTCTCTGTCGCACTTAATTGCTTGTTGTCTGTCGCCTCCCTGCATTTCGCTCCAGCCTCTCAGTAACGAAATCTCGCAGTGATAACGCTGTTTTTCGCCGCACTCGCCATATCGGCCGGGGATGGTCTACCGGTTAGCTCGCCATCCGCGGTTGGGATGTCGGCTGGGCGCCTCGCGTCGATCGACAGGGTTATTCGCAGAGGGATTTCGGCGGGTGGTTATCCCGGCGCGGCCGTAGTAATCGGACGCAAGGGGTTCGCAGTGTGGCAAAAAGGCTTTGGCCGGCTCGACTGGACGCACTCCGCCGAAGTCTCGGCGGGCACGACCGTATACGACCTGGCGTCACTGACCAAGGTGGTAGGCACCACCACGGCGGTGATGATTCTGTACGACGAAGGGCGTATCCAGCTCGACGCACCAGTCAACGCATACCTTCCCGAATTTACGGGCGGCTGGAAGGATTCCGTGACTGTCCGTCAGTTGCTCACCCATCGTTCCGGGCTACCGGCGAGCAGGGACCTCTGGCGCGTTGCGCATACTCCGGCGGAGGCGCGCTTCCAGGTTCTTACCACCTCGCTGGCGTGCAGACCAGGTACCTGCTTCATCTACTCCGACATCGGAGCGGCGACTCTGGGGATAATCGTCGAGCAGGTCGCGGGAATCGGCCTGGATGAATTCCTGGAAGCGCGCGTTTTCGCTCCGTTGGGCATGAAGGACACAGGCTTTCGTCCGGATCCGTCGCTTCGCGACCGGATCGCGCCCACCGAAGTCGTGCCACCACGCGGATATCCGCTTCGCGGCGAGGTCCACGACGAGAACGCCTACGCCATGGGTGGCGTGAGCGGTCACGCCGGGCTTTTCAGCACGGCGGCGGACATCAGCATCTTCGCGCAACTGATGCTCAATGGTGGCGAGTACAACGGAACGCGAATCATCAGCGACGCCACCGTTCGTTTATTCACTCGGCGCGCGGCAGGCAATCGCGCATTGGGTTGGGCATCGGCGGATGGATCCAGTGGGTCAGGCCGGTACCTGAGCGACAATGCCTATGGTCACACTGGCTATACGGGAACATCTCTCTGGATCGATCCTGACCGCGACATGTTCGTACTGCTGCTCACGAATCGCGTTCACGCGGCTCGTGCTCGCCGTCCCGCGAAGGTGATCTCCGACGTTCGTGCTGACCTGGCCGACGCGGCGGCAATCGCGGTGATGGACAGCCCCGAGGGTGTTCTCGCCATGCCAACCGCCTTTCGCGCCGACCGCGCGGTAGGCTGGAATCGGGTCGAAAGGAGCTCCAAAGCCCGCCGCGGCAAGGCGTCAAGATCACGGAGATCGAGCAAGTCCGCTAAGGCGAGGAAGGCAGGCCGCGGTAGCTCGAAGGTACGGACCGCAAGCTCAGGCAGGAGTGCCAAAGCCGTTGTGAAAACACGCTCCTCCGCAACACGCAAGCCGGTCTCAAAAGTCACCCACCCCACGGTAAAGAAAGCTGGAATCAAATCCTCGAGACCCACCGCCACAAGGAAGCCGGTAGCGCGCAAATCGGTGGCAAATTCCGCCCGAGGTTGAACGGGTACTGGATATCGATGCGCATTCATACCGACTCCAAGGCCAGGACAGCTGCCTGCTCCATGACCCGGACCTCTCCGGGTTTTTTTGTTATATTTACCGACAGGGGCAAGCATCTTTTCGAGGAGAAGCAATGAGCGAGCACATGCTGCCGGACGACGAAGGGACCGCCAGCGATGCGGCCACTGGCGACGTGCCGAACGCCGCTAACGGCATCACCGAGGACCAGGTAAAGTCCGTTCTGCGAAGGGTGAAAGATCCGGAACTGAACCTGAATATCCTGGATCTCGGACTCATTTACAGCATTCGAGTGGACGGCGCCAAAGTTTCCGTCGATATGTCACTTACGTCCCCGGGTTGCCCGTCGGGACCCGAAATAATGCACGACGCTGAGCAGCAGATCCGCGCCATGCCGGGCGTCGAGGACGTAGCGATCAATCTGGTATGGACGCCCTTCTGGAGCGCTGACCGCATTGAACCAAGGATCAGGTCCTACCTCGGCATGTGATCTTCAGCCGAGCTACTTTCCGGCGAGTGCGCTCAGAAATGCCTCGCCCAGCACCTCGATTTGCCACTGACGGAGTTCCTGCACCTCCTCGAGCTCGTGCATTTTCCCTGGATTTCTCCGCGCCACGGCTTCAAGTCGGTCGCGGGCGCACAAAACACCCGGATCCATTTTGAGGGCATGCGCCAAGCCGTCTCGCACCGCCCTTAGTGCCGCTGCGCGTGCGTCGAAGTTGGAATCGCGGTCCCAGCGTGGCGCGCGCGGAAACCTCGGTAGTTGATCTTCTGGCACGGCGAGTCCGCGGCCAACAGCATCGAGAATCTCCTTGCCGCGCCTTTCCACCAGAGCGCGAGGCATGCCCTTGACTCGGGCAAGGTCGTCAATTGACCGGGGAGCATTTCGAGCCGTCTCGAACAATACGTCGCTTCCAGCCACGCGAAAAGTTGCGCGGTCAAGCTCACGCGCTATGCCGGCTCGCCATGCGGCCAGCTCCCGAAAAATCGCCAGCTCGCGGCGACTGAGATCGCGTGCGCCCTTGATTCGCATATAGGCGACCTCGTCCTCCTCCACCTGCCACCGCGTACCTTCGAGCCGGGCAAATTCCTCCGACGCCCAGCTCCAGCGGCCTTTGGCTTCCAGCTCGTCGGCGAGCTTGTCGCGCAGCTCCAGCAGATACAGCGTGTCTTGCGCGGCGTAGTCGAGCATCTCCTGCGAAAGCGGACGCATGGACCAATCGGCGCGCTGGTGCTTCTTGTCGAGCTTTACCGAAAAGTATTGGTCCAGCAGCGCGGCAAGGCCAAACGAGTGGATTCCAAGAAGCTGTGCGGCGACGCGGGTATCGAAAATGTTGTTGACGCGCCAGCCATAGTCCTGATGCAGTAACCGCAGATCGTAGTCCGCGTCGTGGAAGACCACTTCGATCTCCGGATTCTCAAGAATTTGCCCAAGAGTCCCGAGCGTACCCACCGCAAGCGGATCGATGATCGCGCTGTGCTGCCGAGTTGAAATCTGCAGAAGGTAGATGCGGTCTACGAACCGGTGAAAGCTCGCTCCCTCCGTGTCCAGGGCAATCGTGAGCGACCGTCCAATGGACCCAAGAAACACCTCGGCAGCGGCCGCGTCTGCCAGGAATTCAGGCGAATGCGGAGAATCGTTTATGAGAACCATGGGCTGGATTGCGGATTGCGGAGATGCGATTGTGGATCGTGGATTACGAGCAACTGCTTGTCTGCTTTTTAGCTTATCTGCTTTTTAGCTTAATCGAGTGGAGCCGCAGTTGCGCGAAACGGAGCCGCGTGCGATATCGACGCAATCCGCAATCCAAAATCCTGCCAAAATCCTGAATGACCGACACGTTACCACCAGTTGAACCTTCGGGGGCACCGAAGATTGAAGCCGAGCGCCGGGTGCCGGGGCCGCCCGGTCCGCCCCGCACCGGAGAGCGCAGGCGCAGAGTGATCGGCTGGCGCAGCCGTGACGTGCTGCGCACCGCTGCCTTGATCGCGGGCATGTATATCGGTCTCAAGCTCGTATGGCTGGCTAGCCCGCTGCTCCTCACCGCCTTTCTCGGCATCCTCTTCGGGCTAGCCGTGGAGGCGGGCGTAGACCGGCTTGCGCGTTGGCGCGTGCCGCGAGGCGTGGGAGCGGCTTCAATTGTGCTTGGGTTCTACGGACTTCTGATCGGACTCGGAGCCTGGATGGCTCCCACTCTCAGGGAACAGTCGCAGGAACTGCGAAGCAAGCTTCCACAGGCTGTCGACAAGGTCGAGACGTGGATCAACAGGCGGCAGAGCGGCATTTTCGGACTTGTTCTCGGCGGGAGTGAAGTCGCCAACAAGCAGGGCAGCGCTGCACGTCCGTCTTTGCCGAGCACACCTCAGGACAGCGCTCAGGCACCGGCCGTTCAACCGGAGAGGCCGCCAAGTACACTACGGAATCGGATTGGTGGTCAGTTCAGCGGCGTGACACGATATCTGTTTCCGTTTTTGACGTCGACGTTTACCGTCTTCGGCGGAATTCTTCTCATCACCTTCCTCGCGATCTACATCGGCGCTGACCCGGACACCTATCATCGGGGTGTTATGCACCTCTTTCCGCACCGTGCGCGGGAACGTGCGGGTGAAGTCCTGAGCGCCATGGCAACCGTGCTCAGGCGGTGGCTGGTTACACAACTCATCGCCATGGTGGCCATTGCGGTGGTTACCACGGGCGTTCTGCTCCTGCTCGGAGTCAAAGCCGCCTTTGCCCTCGGGATCATCGCCGGTTTACTGGAGTTCGTTCCTACGATCGGCCCGCTGTTAAGCGCAATACCAGCAGTTGCGATGGGATTCCTCGATTCTCCGGAAAAGGCCTTCTACGTCCTGCTTGCTTACTTCGGGATCCAGTTCGTTGAAAATCACCTTCTGATCCCGCTGCTGATGAAAGGAAGCATCGACCTGCCGCCGGCTTTGACGATCATGGGCCAGGCGCTGATGGCGCTGGTGTTCGGCTTCCTCGGTCTTTTGGTCGCGGTGCCCGCGATCGCGGCCGTCATGGTATCGATAAAGATGCTGTACGTTGAGGATGTGGTAGGAGACGCCATCGACATCATGGGAGAAGAAGACGACGACTGACGATGAACGGATTCCGCTCATCCGGCGCTTTCCAGCATTGGCAAACGTTCCTCGCGTGTCGCTTGGGAGGTTTCCGACTCCCGTCGAACGACTGGACGGATTTCCGGTACCCGGCGAGATGTGGATCAAGCGTGATGACCTCAACGCGGCTGATCTCGGCGGCAACAAGGTACGCGCCCTGGAGTTCCTGCTCGCTCAAAGGAGCGAAGGCGAGACCGTAGTTACAGTAGGCGGCGAGGGCTCGACACATGTGCTTGCCACCGCCTTTCATGCTCGGCGGCTGGGCATTCGTACCACCGCCATAAGCTGGCGCCATGACATGAGCGATACTTCGCTCGCCGTCGCCGCACGCGCGGTCGAACTTTGCGGCCGGATCACGATGGCACGTTTCGCGTTGTCCGGGCTTTCCCGCGCCATGGTCGCTCGCTGGACCGATCCGAATCGCTACATACCATTGGGCGGCAGCTCACCACGCGGAATTCTCGGTCACGTGAACGCGGGCCTTGAGCTCGCCGACCAGATAGCGCGTGCCGAAATGCCCTTGCCCGATGCGGTAGTCGTTCCCCTTGGGACGGGTGGTACGGCAGCCGGACTTGCTCTTGCGTTCAGCATCGCGAATCTTGATACGGTTGTGGTGGGAGCTCGAGTTGGCCCGCGCGCCGGCGCGAATCGGTGGCGTGTACTCCGCCTGGCGCGAGCGACTGCATCGCTAATAATGAAGCTCACAGGAGAACGGCTGGCCCGTCTGAACACATCAAGCGTCACGGTTGTCCACGATGTGTACGGCGGTGGTTACGGGCGCCCCTCGGACCAGGGCATCGCCGCGGCGATGGCGATGCAGCGCATTCGGGGCTTGAGGCTCGACGCCACATACAGTGCCAAGG
>JBPCJT010000260.1:0-11442 GCA_051005015.1 Gemmatimonadaceae bacterium
CCTGACGGCGACGGACCCACCGCTGGGCATGGTCGACGAGCCACCCCACGCCAGCGCACGCGCCTGGGTGGCTGGGTCCGACCTCCTTCTGCTTTTTACCGACGGTGTTACCGATGCTGTGAACGCATTTGGTGAGCGATACGGTGAACAGCAGGTAATCGACCTGGCGCTTACTCATCGCGCTCAGAGCCCATCGACAATTATCGATCACATTTTTGCCGCTCTCGATGCGCACACCGGAGACGCGCCGCTTCTGGATGACGCTGCCTGCGTTATCGTTCGGAGCTGAAAATGCTGAGTGCGCTACGACGGAGGCACATGCAGCCGAAGCCCGGGCGGCAGAACCATTGGATCGCTGACGCAAAGACAGTTCATGGACAGCAACTCCTTCCAACGTGTGCGATCTCCGAAATGGCGCTCGGCTATTATAGGAAGCGTGTCTCCGGGCTGGGTAACATATACCTCTTTCGCAGGACGAAGGCGGATTGAAGAGATGACCGGATCGACGGCGGCAGCCACGGTAAACCGGTCGTCCACGGTTCTAACGCCATCGACGGCGAGCACCAACTGCAGAATATGCTCGCGAAGGACGTGCGACGGAACGGCGCCATGAAGCGTGACCCGGCCTCTGGCGTCTGTTATGGTAAGTTCTCCGATTCTGATCCCCGCCCGCTCAAGCGCAATACCTGCGCGCTCCGCCAACGGTCGGCGCCTTCGCATCCACGGAAGTCGCATCGCATCCTCCCTTCGTGACAAAAGAAGACGATGGCAACGGCCGTGCCATGGTTCCCCGGGCCCGAAAAAGCCTCGGGCAGCATTTTCTGAATGACACGCGCATTTTGGGACGCATAGCCTCCGCTATCGGCGCAAGCACCGGAGACACCGTCATCGAGATTGGGCCAGGGCGCGGTGCACTTACCGACCAACTGCTGCGCCGCGGCGCGAATGTCATAGGAATTGAGCTGGATAAATTACTGGCTGCTCGGCTCCGGGAACGGTACGCAGGTGAAACTCGCGTGGTTATCGTCGAGAGCGACGTACTCGACGTGCAATTCGGCGACATGGTTTCGGGCGAGTACTTTCTGGCCGGCAATATTCCGTATTACATCACGACGCCGATCCTGTTTCACGCCCTGCGGCGCCCGCGTCCGGCTCGCGCGGTGTATCTCGTGCAGCTCGAGGTTGGAGAACGCATCGTAGCCGCTCCAGCAACCAGTGAGTACGGCGCGCTCTCCGTGAATGTTCAGGCGCTCGCTCGCGCCGAGCTGCTGTTCAGAGTGCCCAGCCGGGCATTCTCGCCTCCGCCAAAGGTCGACTCGGCCGTAATCCGAGTGACACCGCGAGAAGATCCGGTCGTTTCGGCGAGCGAGGAGAAGCAATTTCGGGAATTCGTGATCGGGGCGTTCGGCCTGCGCCGGAAGCAAATAAGGCGAGTGCTGCGAACCATCTGGAACCTTGGGCCGGAGGTAGCCGAGGCTATTCTCACTCGTTGCATGATCGACCCCGAGCGACGACCCGAGACGCTTTCACCAGCCGAATTCGCCGCTGTATTGCGCTGGCGCGAGCAGGGAAGCTGACACATTTGTCGGAGGTGGGCACTACTGACGATTGGCCAGTGCGAATGAAAGGCCCTCCAGTTCCATCGCCATGTTTACCGTCTTCACCGTGACTTCCTCGGGGACCTGAAGCTGCACCGGGGCGAAGTTCATGATGGCCGTGATGCCGGAAGCCACAATGAGGTTCGCTACCGACTGGGCGGCCTCGGCCGGAACGGTGATAACGGCAATGTCGGCGGGATCGCGGAGGTTGTCTTCTGCGAGATTGTCCGTGTTTCGCACAGTCAAAGACTCCAGCCGCTTGCCGATTTTGGCGGGGTCGGTGTCGTAAATTGCCACGATCGCAAAGCCGCGTTGGCGGAATCCGCGGTAAAACGCCAGTGCGCCGCCGATGTTACCGGCACCGACAATGATCACGCGCCATTCGCGGTTCAGGCCGAGTATCTCACGCAGCCGCCGGCCAAGCTGCGGTACGTCGTATCCGAGACCGCGTTTTCCAAAGGATCCGAAAAAGGAGAGATCCTTGCGAACCTGGGCAGAGGTGGTACCACCTCTCGCCGCCAATTCGTCGCTGGAAATGGTTGCGAGACCGCGGATTTCGAACTCTTCGAGGTAGCGAAGATAGAGGGAAAGCCGTCGTACTGTGGACTCGGCGATGCGCTTCAAGAGTACCTTGTGAATTTCTTCACAAGTTAGCGGCGAACGGGAATTCACACCAGCGGTGGCCGCGAGGGAGCGCGCGACGCGGTACGGGGCGCTCAATCCCGAGCCCGCCCACCTAGTCCGGGTACGATCAACGGGATATCTTCGGTGCCATGCCCGTCAATGTTACTTCCGAGATCGGCCGGCTCCGGTCGGTGCTTGTTCATACTCCGGGTCCGGAGCTGCTCGCGGTAACTCCGTCCACAAGGGAAGACTATCTCTACGACGATATCATCGACGTAAATATCGCTCAAAGGGAGCATCGGCGCTTCGTTGCTATCCTGGAGAGATTCGCCAAGGTGTTCCATGTACGCGACTTGCTCACTGAGGTGGCGGCAAGCGAGTCGGTTCGCGAGTTGTTGATCCGCGAGACTTCGGATATCGTGCCATCGGGCTCACTGCTCAAGGAGCTCGCCCGCCGCCCCGCCGAAGAGCTCGTGCAAATGCTGGTCGAAGGGCAGGAGGAGGAGCCCGGCCCGCTGGCAAAGACGTTGAACGAGTGCAGCTATATGTTGCCGCCGCTTCCCAACCTTTTCTTTACCCGGGATAGCGCGATGATCATCGGAGAACATGTGATGGTGGGCTCGATGCGATATGGCATCCGATGGTCGGAGGAGCTGATCATGAAGGCGCTTTTCCTCCACCATCCTGAGCTCACAAATCGCGGTATTCTGTACGATGGAGCAGTGGAGCGGCGGTACAACTACACGCTCGAAGGAGGCGATGTCCACCCGCTGCGCGCCGATACACTGATTATCGGCTTCAGTGAACGTTCCAGCCCCGCTGCGATAGACAACCTGACCGCTCTGCTATTCGAAAATACCGCAGTGACGGACGTCATCATCGTAGTCATGCCGAAGGAGAACACCGCGATTCATCTCGATATGATATTCACGCAGATAGACCGGGATCTTGCGGTGGTTTTCCCACCGCATTTCGTAGGCGCTGAGCGATTATCAATTCTGCATCGCCGCAAGGGCCAGCAGGGGATGAAGGAGATGCCTAATGTCTTCGCCGCGCTGCAGGCCGTTGAAATGAGTGTCGAGCCGGTTTTCTGCGGAGGCGAGCGGAGGATCTTTCAGGAACGGGAGCAATGGTCCTCCGGGTGCAACTTCGTCGCCGTGCGTCCCGGCCTGGTGCTGTCGTACACGAGGAACGAGGCAACACTTCGGGAGATGGAGGGAATGGGTTTCGCGATCGTTCCGGCAGTCAGTTTTCTTACCGGGGAAAGAGTGATCGCGGAAGGAGACCGCGCCGTCATCACCTTCGAGGGCAGCGAGTTGGTGCGTGGTGGGGGCGGCGCTCGTTGCATGACACTGCCGCTGTTGCGCGACGATCCTTGGAGCTGAACTCGCAAGCCGTTCTTCGCACCGCCGCTGGGGGCCCGGCGGGCACCACGGTGCGTTTACCTCCGACCGGACTGGCGCTGCGCGCTAGAGACTTTCTTGTGGACGGACCCGCCAATGCCGTATCGCTCGTCAGCCATGTTTGCCAACTCCCCGGGGTGCCTCCGCTCGTTGCCGAGCACATGGCTGCCGCGCTATTGGCTACCCTTCCGGATTTCGACCGTCTGGAAGACGGGCGCTGGCACACAGTCGCGCGCCGCATCGAACAGTGCGAAATGGCTCTCGACGATCCCCGAACACCCGCGGCGGCGGACTACCTCATTGCCGTTCCCCTGTCGGCGCTCGCTTACGCCGTGGTGGATGTCGAAACCACCGGTAGCTGTGCGTGGCGAGGCGATCGTGTCACCGAAATCGCGGCGGTCATCGTTCGCGGTGGGCAGGTGGTCGAACGCTTCGAGACGCTTGTCAATCCCGAGCGCCCGATTCCGCCAATGATCTCCGCACTAACCAATATTTCCTGGAGCATGGTCAAAGACGCGCCGCGTTTTCGCGACGTCTGCGAACGAGTCGTTGGCATGGTATCTGGCCGGGTTTTTGTAGGACACAACGCCGAGTTCGATTGGCGGTTCGTGAGCGCCGAAGTGCAGCGCGCGACCGGACATCGACTGGAAGGCCAACGGTTGTGCACCGTTCGGCTGGCGCGGAAACTTCTGCCGCAGCTGAGCAGCCGCCGGTTGGACGCCGTGGCCCAGCACTACGGTGTAGGGATTACCGCTCGGCATCGCGCTGGCGGCGACGCGCTTGCCACGGCCCATATCCTCCTCAAGCTCCTGGCGGACGCGCGCGGGCAGGAGTGTGAGCATTGGCATGAGTTGCAGCGACTGCTGGCTCACGTTCGTGGAAAACGCGGCAAGCGCCGGCGGTCGGCGCTTCCGGCACCAGTCGACGTGGATACGACAGCTTGACTGCGCCTACCCCTCTCCTCAGGACCATCCGTCATGGGGTCTGGACCGTTCATCTCATCCAGGCCGGAGGACAGAAGCTCGATGGCGGTGCGATGTTCGGGGTGGTTCCCAAGCCGCTCTGGGAGAAGCGAATTCCGGCTGACGAGCGAAACCGGATCCCACTAGGCATGCGATGTCTGCTCGTGGAGCATGACGCCGGTCTCATCCTGATCGACACAGGGGCCGGGAACAAGGAGACGGATAAGTTTTACGAGATTTACGGCATCGAGAATCGATCACTGCACGGGCGTACCTTCCTCGAGGATGGAATCGCGAAGGCTGGCTTCGCCCCGGAGGACATCGCGTACGTCATTAACACTCACCTTCACTTCGATCATGGTGGCGGCAACACTTACCTGGGTGACCATGGGGAAGTAAAGCCGTCGTTTCCAAACGCGCGATACGTGGTGCAGCGCGGCGAATTCGAGTACGCAACAAACACCAATGAAAGAACGGCTGCCAGCTATTTCAGCGACAATTTCGTCCCTTTGCGAAAGCTGGACCGGTGGACGCTCGTGGACGGCGATACGGATCTTCTTCCCGGAATTCGTCTTCTGCCTACGCCGGGTCATGTGCCGTATCATCAGAGCGTTCTCATCCAATCGGCTGGAGAAACGGCGTGCTTTCTGGGCGACCTTGTACCAACCGCCGCTCACCTTACGCTTCCATGGATCATGGGCTACGACGTGGAACCGCTGGTTACGCTGGAAACGAAGCGCCGTGTCTTGCGGCAGGCGATGCTCGACCAGTGGCTGGTGTTTTTCGAACACGATGCGTACGTGGAGTCAGGGCGCGTTGTGCACGATGGGAAGACGTACAGGCTTGCGGATGTAACCGGAACTCCCACCGCTTGACTCGTGTCCGGAAGCGGTCTAAGTTTCGTAACGACAATATGGTAAAGTAGAGCGGAATTTTCCGCTCTCACCCTCCGGCCCTCGCTGTACTATTTGAGCGAGGTGTGCTGAAGGAGTTCACCAGGCATGACGCACGCCTCCGAAGCTTAATGAGGCAGCATCAGGCATTACGGACTCCGGAGCCCCGGGTCCGTTTTTTTGTCTTCCAGCGCAAGGAGCTCGACAATTCAGGACACCACCAAGCGAGTTCGGGTCAACCGGCAGATCCGCATAAGTCCGCTTCGAGTAATTGCGCCGGACGGAAGTCAGATGGGAATTCTGGAGCTCGACGCGGCACTTGCGGCTGCACTCGAGCGCGGGTTGGACCTGGTGGAAGTAGCGCCGATGGCACGCCCGCCGGTAGTCCGAATAATGGACTACGGCAAGTTCAAATTCGAGCAGGCGAAGCAGGCACGGCAGGCGAAAAAGAAGCAGCACGTCATCCATCTCAAGGAGGTAAAGTACCGTCCTGGGATAGACGATCACGATTTCGACACCAAGACGCGCCACGCACGGCGCTTTCTCGGCGAGGGAAACAAGGTCAAGGTGACCATGATGTTTCGGGGGAGGCAGGTGGCCCACCCCGAGATAGGCAAGCTCGTGCTCGATCGCGTCTCGGCGGATCTCGCCGACGTCGCGAAGGTGGAAACGGACGCGAAGCTCGAAGGCAAGAACATGACCATGATTCTCGCGCCCAAGTAGGCGCGAACGGACGGGAGTTCTCTGATGAAGATGAAAACGCACAAGGGCGCCGCCAAGCGGTTCAAGCTGACCGCATCGGGAAAGGTGAAGCGCTACAAGGCCAACAAGAGCCATATACTGACCAAGAAGTCCTCCAAGCGAAAGCGCAACCTTCGCAAGTCGTCGCTTATCGCGACGAAGGGCGACACGAAGCGCATGAAGCGCCTTATTCAAGCATAAGGAGCCGATACCATGCCTCGCGTAAAATCCAACGTTGTGCGCCTCAAGCGCAAAAAGCAGATCATGAAGGCCGCCAGGGGTGCATACGGCGGACGCAGCAAGCTGTGGAAGGCCGCCAAGGAAACGGTCGAGCGCGGATGGCTGTACGCCTACCGTGACCGGAAAAACAAGAAGCGTGAGTTTCGCCGTCTCTGGATTATCCGCATCAACGCGGCAGCCAGGCAAAACGACATGAGCTATAATGTGTTCATGAGCGGGCTCAGGAAGGCCGGCATCGAAGTCGATCGTAAGATTCTTGCGGACCTGGCGGTCCGCGATCCACTGGCCTTCACGGCGCTCGCGGAGCAGGCAAAAAGCGCTTAGTGTGATTGGCTGCCTGTAGGGCCGCTACCAGGTAACCGCGACTTGCTCCGCTGGCTACCGTAGGTCATTCAAGTTCTTCGCGGCGGCAGCGTGACCGAGTGGTCGTCGCTTCCGCCGCGTTGCTTGTTCGAACTCCACTCGGTACCGTGACGACTCAGGAATATTTAGAGGCACTGGAACTCGTTCGTGCCGAAGGAGCCGCGCGAATCTCGGCGGCTGACACCGCGCTCGAGCTCTCGGAAGTGAGAAACGCGCTCGTCGGTCGCAAGAGCGGGCGGCTCAGCCATCTCATGCGCGAACTGGCCTCGCTTCCAGAAGCGGATCGCAGGGAAGTGGGCGCCCGCGCCAATTCTGCACGTGCCGCTATTGAGGAAGAGCTGGGCAGGCGGCAGATGGCGATTGAAGCGAACGCGCCCCCCGAGCGGACCGTCGATCTCAGCATGGCCGCGCGGCAAAGTTGGCGTGGCGCGAAGCACCCGGTCACGCTCGTCATCGAAGAAATAGAAGGCATCTTCCGCGACATCGGCTTTACCATCGCGCTTGGTCCCGAGGCCGAACTCGAGTGGTACAACTTCGGGGCCCTCAATTTCCCCGCAAACCATCCCGCGATGGACATGCATGACACGCTGTATCTTGGAAAGGACGTGCTTCTACGCACCCACACGTCCCCGGTGCAGGTGCGAACGCTGCAGTCGTATCCGCCACCAATTCGGATACTCGCTCCCGGAAATGTATATCGGCGCGACTTCTTCGACGCATCGCATGCACCGATGTTCGCCCAAATCGAAGGGCTTGCAGTTGATGAGGGCGTGAGCTTCGTCGATCTCAAGGCGACACTTTCATATTTCGCCAATCGCCTGTTCGGCAAGACAAGGACTCGTTTTCGCCCCAGCTACTTCCCCTTCACCGAGCCGTCGGCGGAGATGGACGTGGAGTGTAAGCTCTGCTCTGGACGCGGTTGCTCCGGATGCAAGGGCACAGGCTGGATGGAAATCCTGGGATCAGGAATGGTGCATCCTTCAGTGTTGCAGAGCGCGGGGGTGGATGCGGAGCGATACACCGGCTGGGCTTTCGGGATGGGGCCGGGCCGCATGGCGATGTTGCGATACGGCATCCCGGACATTCGGCTTCTGTACGATTCGGACGTGCGCTTCCTGGAGCAGTTTGCGCGATGAACGCTTCCTGCAACTGGCTGAACGCGTTCGGCACCGCCAGGATGACTCCAACAACACTCCGGGATTTGATAACCGCGCGCTGCGCGACCGTGGACGAGATGGTGTCTCTCCGTGCCGATCTGAAGGAAATTGTCATTGGATACGTTGTGGAGGCAGCGCGGCACCCCAACGCCGATCACTTATGGGTGACCAAGGTCGATGCCGGCACGGGGGAGCTTCTGGACGTGGTGTGCGGGGCCCCAAACGTAACGGCGGGAAAGCGATACCCATTTGCTCCGGCAGGGGCGACTCTGCCGGGTGGCCTCAAGCTGGAAAAGCGAAAGATCCGCGGTGCGCTCTCGAATGGTATGCTCTGCTCGTCGCGCGAGCTGAAGCTCGGCGACGATCACGAGGGGATTCTCGAGCTGAACACCACTGCCGCGCCGGGAACGCCGTTCATGTCGGCGATCGGTGCGGGAGACACGCGCCTCGTCATAGATGTTCAGCCGAACAGACCGGATCTGTTATCGCACTTTGGACTCGCCCGCGAAATCTCCGCGGCTTCCAACCAGCAAATCCACTTGCCGGAACTACCCGACGTCGCGAAAACGATGGAATTGGCGTGGGGTGCAGCAGCGGCGACGCAGCGCGCTGGGTGCGTTGAGATGCGTCTCGACGATGCCGTCGGCGCGCCGAGATATATGGGCGTCGTAATAAGAAACGTGCGCATCGGGCCGAGCCCGGCATGGTTAAGGGAAAGGCTCGAGTCGGTTGGAGTCCGGTCGATCAACAACGTCGTCGACGCGACCAACTACTTGCTGCACGAGCTGGGGCAGCCCATGCACGCCTTCGACGTCGCCAGGCTTCAGGGTTCGGCCGTTATCGTGCGTCGCGCCCTGGCGGACGAGCGTCTGCGCACACTGGACGGAGTAGACCGCGTTCTCGACTCGCAGGTGACCGTCATTGCCGACGCAGAGCGTCCCCACGCGATCGCCGGAGTCATGGGCGGCAGCGAGAGCGAAGTGACGAACGCGACAACGGACATTTTTCTTGAAGTTGCGACGTTCGACCCTGCATCGGTGCGCCGAACCCGGCGCGCTCTGGGTCTTTCCACGGATGCCAGTTTCCGATTCGAACGAGGCACTGATATAGAGCTTCCCCCCGCAGCCCTCGCGCGTGCAGTCGCTCTCATTCGAGCGATCGCTGGCGGAGAGGCCGACGGAGCGCCAGTGGACTTGTATCCGGCTCCCCGAGCGCGGTCCAGGGTCACCTTGCGCGCAAGTCGGGCGGGGCAGCTCCTCGGCGAGCCGATCCCCGCAGACGAAATCGTTCGCTTGTTGAGCCCTGTCGGCTTCAAGTGTGCTCAGCACGCTGGCGAATCAACACTCGACGTCGAGATTCCATCGTGGCGCGTGGATGTGCGCGCCGAGGTGGATCTAATAGAGGAGGTGGCGCGCCTTCGCGGATTCGACAGCTTTTCTGACGAACTGCGTCCGTTCCGACCGAGCTCGGTGCCTACATCGCCGCTGGACGCTGTTATCAAGCGTGTTCGGGGAGCGCTCGTAGTGAGAGGACTTCTTGAAACCCGGCCAATGCCATTCGTCTCCGGCGCGGAACATGGATTCGTACGCGTAACTAATCCCATCGCAGAGAACGAAGCGTATCTCCGGCGCGAGCTATTGGATACGCTGGCTCGGCGCGCAGAGCACAATCTCGCACAGATGCAGGGCAATATTCGGTTGTTCGAAATCGGCTCCGTTTTCGCGCCGACGGATGGCGCCATGCCACGGGAGGAAATGCGCGTTGCCGCTCTCATTCTTGGGGATCGGCGGCCCCCGCACTGGACGGAACCACCTCCTCCCGCTTTCGATGAGTGGGATGCGAAGGCACTGGGCGAAGAGATTGCGCGCGCCGTTGCTCCAGGTTCGAGAACGGTGTTACGCCCGGGAGGAGGCGATGTACTCTGGTTTATCGACATCGATGGTGCCAGGAGAGGAGAGGTTAGAAAAGTTCGGCTTGACGCCCCTTTGTGGGCTGCGCAGGCGTTCGGTGCCGAGCTCAGCGTACAGTTACTGAGCGCCGAGCGAGTCGCGGCTCCCGGTTTCGCCGGTCACGAATCAGCCGCAGGCGGGCAGCTGACCGCCTCGAATGAAATCCGTTACCAGGTTCTTCCCACTACTCCATCTTCGAGTTTCGACATCGCCCTGCTGGTCCCCAACGAAATTCCGGCCGCGCAGGTAGAGGAGGTAATAAGGGGATCGGCGGGTACGCTGCTTGAGAAGCTGACGCTACTGAGTGAGTATAAAGGGAGGTCGATTCCAGAAGGCGTGCGAAGTCTTGCCTGGCATCTCGTGTTCAGGCACCCGGAAAGGACTTTGGAAGGTCGTGAGATAGCAGGTCGGCGAGAGCGACTGCTGCGAACCCTCGAAGGAGAACTAGGTGTCCGACAACGAACAGCATGATCTTGCGGCGCTGCATGAGCTCGAGTCGCTTATCCGCTTGCTGGGGGACGAGATGGCATCATGGCGGCGGCGCGCTCAGCAAGCGGAGAACCGCGTTCGGGAGTTGGAACGGGTAGATCAACTGCACCTTCGTCCTTTGGAAGATCAGCGTGTAAGGGCGCTCGAGGAGGAAAACCGGCGCTTGGTGAATAAGCTGGACGCCGCACGGGAACAGACATGCCAGCTTCTGGAACGTTTGAGATTTCTGAGGCAACAGACCGAGACAGGAGTCGAGAGGTGAGCGTAAAGAAGGTGGCGGTAAAAGTGACAATCGCCGGCGAGGAGTACGCGCTCAAGAGTGACGTGCCGCCCGAGCACGCGCGAGCCGTCGCCGAGCACGTTGACCAGGTTATCAAGTCCATAATGGACAGCGGCAACGTCGTGGAAACCCACCGGGCCGCCATACTCGCCGCGTTGCAAATAACGGATCAGCTTTTCCAGTCGCGGCAGGCCCGTGATGAGTTGGCGAACGGGCTGATATCGCTTTCCGCGGATGTTCGCCGGTGGCTGCCACCGGCGAAGCGGGTGGCGGAGTAATAAGCCCTCACTCCCGACTCGCCGTCTCCGAGATCCAGAAGCGCGTTGCCTTTTCCGTGGGGTTCGCGTAGTTTCTCAGCATCACCCGGTTCGGCACGTAGCTCCAAGATTCCTTTGCGTTTAGCTCGCCCCATCCCGCGCCCTTCGCCGGCGCTGGCCCGGCCGAACTCCGCTGCGGGAAGGGAGCCGCCGCTGCCGTTCGCGGATTTTCCCTGCTGCCGCGCCCATGGGTTGCGGTTGGAGTATAGATCGAATGGATCAGACTGCCATCATGGCCGCGAGCGGCGCGCTCCTAGTTGTCGCCTCCGCGGCATTCTTTTTTCTTGGACGAAGGTTGGGTGGCGGCGCCGAGAGGAGACGCCAAATCGAGTCCAGGACCACGGCGGAAGAAACAGCGCGGCGACTTCTCGACGAAGCGCAGCGCGAGTCTGACTCGCTCCGCAAGAGCGCGGTCGTTTCAGGAAA
>JBPCJT010000261.1:0-5587 GCA_051005015.1 Gemmatimonadaceae bacterium
GGTGTCGTTGTCGCCCACCGCGACGAGAATACCGTAAGGCTCCACGGAGTTGAGCATGTCGTACGCGAAATCGCGTGTGTCGGTCTGCCCCGCGCGCGAAGCGGCTCGCCAGTTACCCACGAGTGGAATGAGCGCGACCAGGAGCATCGGCGCGGCGATTATCCAGCTCCGGCGGCGCGGAAGTGTTAGCACCTCTTTACCGATGTGCATCTTTTCGGATCCAACCAGCTCAGCTAACGCTTCCCAGACGAAAACAAGGCCCAGCGCCGCCCAGACTCCCCATGCGGAGAAGCTGATCAAAAAGAAGTAGTCCCGGTCTCGAACTTCACAGGCGGCGTCCGTCGCGCTGGGCATGTTCACGCACTGTGAGTGCCCATACTTGAAGTTCAGGTAATAGATGAGCAGCAGCGTCAGTGTGAACATGAAGGTGCCGAAGTACCAGAACGACCGCCTGTCACGCTTCCAGTGCACCCACCCGCCGAAAAGGCCGAGCAACATGTAAAGTGCGCCGAGCAGGTTCTGCCATACCGCCATCGTCCCGCTCATGTCGCGCAGCCACTGCCATTTGAAGTACAGCCAGTACATCCCGAACTGGCCCGCGAGTGGCGCCTGCCGCTCGAATATCGAAGGCTTGCCGTACTGACCGCGGTTGAAGTTGTACCAGAAGCTTTCCCAGGTGGTCGGCTCTCCCTCATTGATGGCGGGGAAATGCGCCGCGCGGATCGGCTGGAATGCAAAGACGGTCATACCGATCAGAATAGCGACGGCCAGCAACAGCAGGAGCTTCCAGCGCAGGACCGTGTCCGGACGGCGAACGAGCACCGCCACAACCACCGCCGGTGCCGCAAGAAAACCCATCATGTGGTTTGCGTATCCAAGACCGAGCAGATAGGCAATCAGCACGAGAATGCGGTCGGCCAGCGGACCGTCAGGATCATCGGACCACCGCACGGTGAGCCAGGAAATCACGGCGAGCCCGAGGAGCGAGACGGTATATACTTTTTCGTTCACGACGGACTGGTTCCAGACCGTGAACGCTGTGGCTCCGATCACGGAGGCCAGCACGCCGCCAACAATCCGCTGCCACCGTTCCGCCAGCCATCCGACAAGAACGCGCTCGGTCACGAGAAACCACATTCCGGCTGAGATGGCGCTCGTCACGGCCGCGAGGATATTGATCCGTTGCGCGACATTGGTCGCGGGGATCGGCAGTACCGAGAACACCCGACCAATCAGGACAAAGAGGGGATTCCCGGGCGGATGGGGATTGCCGAGAACGAACGCGGAGGCGATGTACTCGCTGGTGTCCCACATTGCCGTGCTCGGCGCGAGGGTGATGAGGTAAAGCACGAGCACCGCGGCTCCGGTAATTGCGGCCGCGAGATATGAAGGCCTGTAGTCCAGCTCGGCGTACGCCGTATCGGTTGGCATGTCTATTGGAAATGCAGTATGGAGGGTCCGTGATGCTCGAGGGCGGTTGAGGCTCTAATGCCTGAACTGGCGCTTCCCCGTGAACACCATCGCGAGGTTGTGTTCGTCCGCGGCTGCGATGACCTCCGGGTCACGCACGGAGCCGCCCGGCTGAACGATCGCGGTGATTCCGGCTTCCGCGGCCTGGTCGACGCCGTCGCGAAATGGGAAGAATGCGTCCGAGCCGAGCACGGCGCCCGTGGTCTCGTGACCGACGGTGCGAGCTTTGTGAACCGCCACAAAGGCGGCGTCCACTCTCGACATCTGGCCAGCGCCGATACCTATGGTTGCCTGCGCACGCGCCAGCACGATCGCGTTTGACTTGACGCTTCCGACAGCGCGCCACGCGAAGCGCAGATCGTCCAACTCGTCAGAGGTGGGAGATCTCCGTGTTACTGTCTGCCAGCCCTCTTCGGATACGGCCGCCGGCCGCTCCTGCATGAGAACCCCGCCACGAACGCGCTTGAAGTCGAGGGCGCTTGAAGGCCACCGCGCCGTTCCCTCCAGAACGCGAAGATTCCTCTTGCGCCCGAGTATCTCGACAGCCGACTCGGAAAACTCGGGCGCGACAACACATTCGACGAAGAGGCTCGCGACAGCATCGGCCGCGGTCTCGTCTACGGGCACCGTAAACGATATCACGGAGCCGAAGGCAGATACGGGATCGCAGGCGAGCGCCTTGCGGTAGGCGTCCATCGCACTCGTGCCGGTCGCGAGTCCGCAGGGCGTTGTGTGCTTCACGATCGCGCAGCAGGGCACCTCGCCGAATACATCAGTCGCCACCAGGGCGCCTTCAAGATCGAGCAGATTATTGAAGGACAGCTCCTTGCCGCCACGCTGCACCAGTGCGGCGAGGCCCGCTCCCGGGCGCTCGATGTAGAACGCCGCCCGCTGATCCGGATTCTCGCCGTAACGCAGCGCCTGGGCCAGCTCGAACGATAAAGCAGTCTGCTCCGGGAACTGCTCATTGCGCTCCCGGGAGAACCATGTCGCGATGTCGGCATCGTAGGCGGCAGTGTAAGCAAAAGCCTTGGCGGCGAGCAGCCGGCGAAGGTCCATGTCATCGTCGTGAGCCTCAATGCCAGCGAGCACACGCGGGTAATCGTCCGCATCCACGACGACTGTTACCGACTCGAAATTCTTGGCCGCGGAGCGCAACATCGATGGACCACCAATGTCGATCTGTTCGATGACGTCTTCTGGCGAAGCTCCCTTGCGTGCGGAGGTTGCGCGGAAGGGATACAGGTTGACCGCGACCAGATCTATCGGCGCGATACTGTGCTTGCCGAGTGCGCCCATATGTTCCGGCAGGCCCCGGCGAGCTAACAGCCCACCGTGCACCGCCGGATGTAGCGTCTTGACGCGCCCGTCCATTAGCTCGGGGTAGCCGGTCACCTCGCTTACATCGATGGGCGAGAGTCCCGCTTCCCGCAGCGCTTTGCTGGTGCCACCGGTGGACACGAGCTCCCAGCCGAGCGAGGCCAGTCCTCGCGCGAACTCGGCAACGCCGCGCTTGTCCGAGACGGAGAGAAGAGCACGAGGCATGGCCCAAAGCTGGTGCTAGGAGTCAGCAAGCGCGAGGGCTGCTTCAATCGCGCCATCCAGATTCTGGTCGTGCAGCAGGACGAAACCCGCTCCAGACGCCGTCGCCTCCATAACGCCGCGCACACGGTTGTCGGCGCCCAGCGTTATCCGGCCACTCGCGACGGCGTTGACCACGCAAGGCAAAAGGGAATGCTCCGCACGCAACACTCGCATTGCCAGGGTCGTCTCGCTGTCGTCGCCGTACACTGGCACGGGCCATTGCGCGATTATCGCCCCGTGATCATAAACCTCGTCCACGAAATGAACTGTCGCGCCGCTGATACGTGCTCCTGATGCGAGCACCGCGCGATGGACGCGCGCGCCATACATGCCTTTTCCACCGAACGCCGGGAGCAGCGCGGGATGCACGTTGAGCATTCGTCCCCGGAAGGACTGGATCACTGCCGAGGGAACGAGGCTGAGGTATCCGGCCAGGACGACAAGATTGGACGCATGATCTTCGAGCAACGTTGCGAGTGACACCTCATGCGATTCTCCCATGTCGAGTGTCGAGACCTGAATGTCGCGGGCCCGGGCGATGGCGAGCGCGCCGGCGCCAGGCTTGTCGGAGGCTACGAGGGTAACCGCGGCGCTGGACGGATGTATGGCCAAGTAATCGAGCAGCGCCTCGAGGTTGGATCCGCGTCCCGAGGCGAGGACGGCTATGCGACACGACATGGGGCGGGATGTTATTCTGTCGCTGGGTGCGCGGAAAGGGCGTCGAGAGACCGTCGTCGTGGAGCTCCTTGCGCAACGAGTGCGGTGCTCGGTGCTCGATGCCGGTTGGTGCTGCGCGGTTATCGGTGCTTGGGCATGCCTGGGACCCAGGCAATAGTCCTGCTCACAGCTTCTCCCAATGAATCGGCAACGGAGGCCTCGCCGCGCGCGAGAGTAATCTCCGCCGGGGGCGTTTCGGGGGTGGGCACCAGTATGCCGTGGCCGCCAAGCGCGATGGCCGGTTGCACGTCGCGCCAGCGGTCCCCGATGAACCAGGAGAGCGTCGGGTCGATTGCGTGGTCACCCATCGCGCGGAGAAAGAGCGCCGTGCCGGGCTTGCGGCACTCACACATCCGGTTGCCAGAGGCATCGGGAGCGTGGGGGCACATGTAAGTGCCGTCGATTTGCGCTCCGTTCCTGCGCAGGAGCTCCTCGACGCGCGCCTGAACCCGGAAAAAGTCATCGGCGGTGAAATAACCGCGTCCGATTCCCGACTGATTGGTTACGAGCAGTACGGCCAGTCGCGATTCGTTCAGGCGCCTGATGGACGCCGCCGCGTCCGGCAGCAGCTCGACGCTTTCCGGACGGGAGAGGTAATGCGTATCGCGGATGATTGTCCCATCGCGGTCGAGAAAGACGGCCGCGCGTGCGGCCGTCATTGCAGCGCGGCGAGCACTGCGGTCGCGAGGGTCTGATCGTCCGCCTCCGGGACCGAGCGAAGATCCAGTAGAAGTCTTCCGTTCTCGATTCGTCCAATCACCGGTGGATCACCGCCGCGCAACTTGGCCTCCAGGGCCGCCGCATCGCCGGAGAACGCGAGCGCCGCGGATGGGATCGCGGCGTCCGGAAACGCGCCACCACCCACGCTCGCCGACGTATCGGCCACCTCTGATTGAACGCCGGCGCCAACAAGCTGGTCGCATAAACGCACCGCACGAGCACGTACCAACTCCATGGGTGCGGTCAGCATCGCGAGCGTAGGTATGTCGCGAACAGCCCTTGGCGGATCACGATACATGGCTAGCGTAGCATCGAGCGCCGCCAACGTAAGCTTGTCTACCCGCAGTGCCCGCGTCAGCGGGTTGCGGCGCATTCGCGCAATCGCATCAGCGCTTCCCACCGCGATCCCCGCTTGTGGACCGCCCAGCAGCTTATCGCCGCTCGCGGTCACCACAGTGACACCGTCGCGTACCGACCGCCCGAGAATCGTCTCGCCAGTGAGACCGTAAGCATCCAGCGGGAGAAGCAGGCCGCTCCCGAGGTCATGGATCAGCGGCACGCCTGCTTCGGAAGCCAAGCGTGCGAGATCGCGGACCTCCACCTCCGCAACGAAGCCCGCGATCGTGAAGTTGCTGCGGTGTACCTTGACGATGGTTCCAACCCGCGGCGACAAGGCTTGCCTGTAGTCATCGAGGTGAGTGCGGTTCGTCGTTCCGACCTCGATGAGGCGAGCGCCGCTCTTGGCCATGATATCGGGAACGCGGAAGCCTCCGCCGATTTCCACGAGTTCGCCGCGCGAGACGATTGCTTCCGCACCGTCCGAGAACGTGTTAAGGGCCAGCAGCAATGCCGCCGCGCCGTTGTTCACCACGAGAGCGTCCTCGGCGCCAGTGAGCTCCCGGAGCAGGGAAACGCAGTGCATGTAGCGGCTGCCGCGTTCACCTCGCTCTACATCGTACTCGAGGTTGCAGTAACCCTCGGCTACTTCGCGAATCGCATCAATGGCGGCGCGAGGCAGGGGAGCTCTTCCGACGTTCGTATGCAGAACGACGCCAGTTGCATTCAGTACACGTCGTAGCGATCGGCGGCGGCGCGA
>JBPCJT010000262.1:0-3122 GCA_051005015.1 Gemmatimonadaceae bacterium
AGAGGTCGGCCTTGATGAAGTCGGTCGTGCCCCCGAGATTATCGAGGCCGCAATTGGCGTCGGTGAGGTCAGCGCCGCAAAGGTCTGCTTTCGTTTATTACGGCGCCACATAAGTCGCTACGCGCCAGGATAGCCCCTTCCAGAATGGCGTTTTGAAATGACGCTCAATAGAGGTCCGCGCCGGTCAGAGTACCACCCCAGAGCTCTGCGAACATGAAGCCTTTGCCCTCACCGCGCGTTACGACGGCGGCACCGGGCAGATCTTCGGTGAGGCGGGCTACGGCTTCGCGTTCCGCTCGTTCGCAGTCGAGCCGTTCGCGGGCGCCGCCTGGGTTCACTTGGGGACCGATGCTGCCAACGATCGGGGCGGGGCGGCTGCATTGGCGCCCCGCGCGAACTCGTTCGAGGTCGGCTTTGCGACGCTCGGCATCCGCGCTGCCAGTATGATCCCGCTCGGCCACGACATGGTGCTGGTGCCGCGCGCAGCTCTCGCCTGGCAGCACGCCTTCAGCAGCGTGACGCCCCTCGCCGCGGTGGCGTTCGAGAACACGGCGGCCGCCTTCGTGGTGGCGGGTGTGCCGATCGCGCGCGACTCTCTGCTGGCAGAAGCAGGCCTCGACCTCGCCATCGGTCGCAACACCCCGCTCGCATCTCCTATGTCGGCCAGCTCGCGAGCACCGTCCAAGACCACGCCGCCAAGGGGAAGTTCAGCTACAGGTTCTAGCACTACTTTGGCAGATTACTCACGCGGCTGTCTTTTGACGACCCATCGTCGGCAGTACGAGCATTGCTGAGGCGGCGGTCGGATGATGAGGTCGACGATGGCGCGGCGCACGGCCGGTAGGCTTGGTTGAGGCGGTGGCCCATTGATTCTTTTTTTCCCGCCGCCGCTTTGTGAGGCGACGATGCTGGAGGAAGGCATAGGCGATCATTGTCATGAGCGCGTGACGGTGAAGACCTTGCCAGGATCGTCCCTCGAAGTGATCGAGGCCGAGTTCCTCTTTGAGCTGCTGATGGGCCTGCTCGCAAACCCACCGCGCCTTGATGGTGGCGGCCAAGGTGCGCAGGTCCGTCCCTGCGGAGAGGTTGGCAAGATAGTATTTCTTCTCGCCCGAGGTTCGGTGTTCGCCGATGAGCCAGGCCTCGTCCCCCGGGAGATGCTGCTGACCCTTATCCCTGATCCGCTGCGGAGCTCCGTCGGCCGTGCGCACCCGGATAGCGGCAAAGCGGGCTTTGAGCCGACCCTTCGTCCCGGTTCGCCAACTCACGGTTTGCCACTTGGCATTGGCCAGCATGTCTTCGGCGGGCATCGATAGAATATCCGGGACGTGCAGCCGACGAGGACGGCCGCGCGCCGCAACGGGCCAGATCAACTGCACGCCGATTGGGTACACCTTGAGGTGACGGGGGATACCAACGGCCCAGGCAAGACTGCGAGCCGTGAGCCCCTGGCGGAACGGCGCACTGAGCCCGTAACCGGCATCCGCCAGTACACAGCCGAAGCGCACACCAGCCGCCGTCACGCGATCGATCTCGGCGAGCGCGATCTCCGGCTTCGTCCGTGCGGTTCGATATTCGACCGGAACACCCGCCCGCTCCAGCCGCATCGGATCGCTCGTCCAACTCTCGGGAACGAAGAGACGCAATGCGACCATGACCGGCACTTCACCGCGCGCAAGCGTCAGCGACACCAATGTTTGGCAGTTGGCCGTCTTGCCGAGCGCCGATGCATATTGTGGAGCGACACCAACTGAGCGCTCGCCCTTCTTCGGCATCGCGGTGTCGTCGACGACCAGCACCGAATCCTTGCCGCCGACGAGTCGGTCGGCCTGAATGAGCAGCTCTGACTCCAACGGGGCCGCGTCCCAGACTCCATCAGCGATGAAATGGTGCAACTGGTCATAGTCGCCCGGCGCTAGTCGCGCCGCCATCGGCTGGACGCTCTTGCGATCGCCCGGACCGATCAGTCCTGCTACGTAAAGTGGGCACATCTGTCGCCGCGCCTTGTGACCCAGACGATCCAGGAACGGCTTGAGCCACTGTTCAAGCTTGTCTCCCCAATCCGAAGTGCCTGCCATGGTCGGCCCTCCAAAAGCCGACCACCCATGAATCATTGAAAAGATGATTTGGGAATCCCACCAAATCCCCAATCTGCCAAAGTAGTGCTAACCTAGAATTCGGTTTCAGGAGGTTTCTGTGGATGATGCCGAAGATATTTATCGCCGGTACGCTCGAGAGTTCGGGATACTCTTGTCACGCATCGAAGCTGCGCACACCGAAGGGCGGTTCGATAGCGCCGCGCTTCTCGCCAGGTCACTTATCAGTGGCGTTACGACCGGCGAGGAATGAGCCTTCGAGGCCACGCGCCGCGCCTAAGCAACTGAGCCTGCCTCCGGCGACCCTGCTCAAAAGCCATCCTGCCAGCTCTTCACGCTTACTGCAAACACCTTCTCATGGTCCGACAGTAGTGGATTAATCGCAAGAACATCGATGCTGCTAAAACGGGTCCTTCTCCACCCTCGTCCGCGGCTGGAACAAGTTCCTCGCCACGTAACTAGCTTGCGCGATGCAGGTCCTTCGGCACGTCGAGGTGCCAGCGCGTTTCCTGCTGGTAGCGATGCCCGAGCTGGAACAGCAGTTGCTCCGAGAAGGGCCGCCCCACCAGCTGAAACGATGTCGGCATGCCATCCGGCGTGTGGCCGCAGGTGACGCTGAGCCCCGGAAGGCCGAGGAAGCTGATCGGGCGTGTGTTGCGCGTCAGCGATATGACCATCTTCAGATAGGCGGGGCCGCTGCTGTAGGCGGTCTGCTCCAGCGTGGGCGTCGGGATCGGAAGCACCGGCGTATGCAACACGTCCACTTGCGAGAACACTTTCTCCAGAACGTCCTGCAACGCGAAGGCCCGGTACTGCAGAGCGTTGATGTAGTCGGTCGCCAGGATAAAGAACCCGGCCTCCAACCGCTTGCCGACCTCTTCGGAATAGTCGCCGGCGCGCGTCTGCTTCCACGGGCGATGGTTCGCCGCGCCCTCCGCCTTCATCACCAGCGGGTGGATCGTCGAGGAATGCGCGACGGATTCCGGAATCTTCACCGGCACAATGACCGCACCGGCACTGCGGAAG
>JBPCJT010000263.1:0-16199 GCA_051005015.1 Gemmatimonadaceae bacterium
GGCTCTGGATTGTGCAGGCAGTGCTCATCGGCGTGCTCTTTCTTGCCGCGAATTACTACCTCTGGACGGGCATGGCACGCATACCCGGCGCGGAGCGGTTCATTCCGTATACGAAGTGGATGCTGCTGCTGCTCATCATCTGCTGGATCGTCTGGGCTACGCCTCACACGATGATCGCGACAAGGCAGGAGCTCGCATCCATGGGCGGATCGCACCACCCATTCCTGAACGTGCTTGGAGTGATGAGCGCCAAGAATACGGCGGTAAACCTGATGATTCTTACCACTTTCCTTTCCTTTCTCATCTACCGGCGCGCCAACGTTCGCCCCACGGTGCCCTGGGCGAAGGTGGGAACGATGGTTCAGGCGGCGATGTTCGTCGTCTCCGCCCTGGTGGTGCTTTTCTACGGCGTGTACGGTTACTTCGTCGAGGCGATCATCCGCATCGGGTTCAGCGTTTACCAGGTCGCGGCTGTGCTGTTGTGCATTGTGGGCGTCACCGTGATAGACATATTCATCGGGCGCGGTGCCGAGTCACGTGGCGCGATCCGGTGGGGCCAGATGCCGGCGCGCTCCCAGTACGCGCTGTTCGTTCTTGCAGTGACATTTACCTGGCTCATGGGACTGATGGGTTTTGCGCGCAGCGGCATTCGCCAGCACTGGCACGTGTGGGAAGTGATGCGTGACACGAGCCGCGACGCGGCCACGCCGGCGCTTGGCCACGCGGCAAATATGATCACGACGTGCGTCCTGATATTCCTCAGCCTCGTGGCATTCATATTCTGGCTCGGCGGTCTCGCCGAGCGTGTCGCGCACAAGGGTGAATCGGCGGCGACGGTGGAGACAGTACCGCTCGATGTGCCTGTGCCGGGACCTGGCCCTGACCCACACCCAGCGGGAGACTGAGCATCATGTGGAAAACGAATCTCAGGGTGCTCGCGCTGGTGCTCGTGGTCGTCGGATTCTACACGATGATCGCGCACATTATCCCTCAACTTGAGTCTGAGGTTCCTGAAGCGCTCGCGCTCGGCGGCAACGTTACCCCGGAAGCACTCGCGGGGGCGGGCGAGAAGGTCTACATGGGAGCGGGCGGCTGTACCGCCTGTCACGGCCTTGGCACCCGTGCGCCGAACCTTCTGGCGGACCACGCGGGAACGGGTTTGATCGGCGCGCGCTGCGGCTCGCGGCAACCCGGAGTGGAATGCAAGACGTATCTGTACGAGTCCATGACGGAACCGAACAAGTTCGTGGTGCCGGGCTTCGAGCCTATCATGCCCGACATGCGGCGTCAGCTTGCCGATGATCAGATCTGGGCCGTGATCGCGTACCTGCAGTCGCAAGGTGGCGAAATTACCGTCACTGGCGCCGACGTGCAGGCGAAAGCGGCGCCGGGAGACGCAGCCGGGGCGCCCGGACCAGCCGGCTCACAGCTCGCTCAGGCAGCCGCTGGCGCCAAGCCGACCGCTACTACCGACCCGAGCGAGCTCCTGACTCAGAACGGCTGCCTGGGATGTCACCAGATGGACGGCAAGGGCGCGCCCATCGGACCTGCGTTTGACGGAATCGGCAAACGGCTTACCTCGGAGCAGATTCGAAAGGCAATTCTCTTTCCGAACGCCGAAGTCGCAAAAGGCTATGAGACTGTTGCCGGCATTATGCCCGCCACGTTCGGGCAATCTCTCACGGCGTCACAGCTGGAATCCATCGTGAAGTTCCTCTCGGAGCGAAAGTGAGCCGCGCGCGGGAGGCACTCAGGCATCCCTTCTGGCAGGCGTTCATCCTCCTGCTGGTTGCCTATCTCTTTTTCAAGTTCGGCATTGCCTACCTGCCGGCCCTGCTGGGCATGCACAGCGCACCCGTACCGTCGAGCGTCATCGTCCAGTACATGTTCATCGCGCTTGTCGGTGTGCTCATTCACGTGAGCAGCGACGAGGCGCGGTGGCGTCAATTCAAGGAGCCCATCCAGGCCGCGCTCGTGGACCGCGACAAGAAGTGGCTCCGGTCGTCGCTGCTCGTGCTCATACCGCTGATGGTCGGGTTTGCGACGTACCAGCGGACGCGCCCGCGAGTGAACGCGCCAATCGAACTGCGCGCCATTCACCCCGCACCACCGGGACAGATAACCTTCCGCGGCAAGTCCATCCAGCTGACAGGTCTCGAGAATCCACTTCGCAAGCGCGGTTCAATGCCCGAGCATCTCCGCACTGGGCAGCGCGTCTACTACCAGAACTGCGTCGCCTGCCACGGCGACCGGCTCGACGGACAGGGTCACTTCGCGAACGGCTTGAGCCCTGCCCCCGCATCCTTTGCCGATGCGGGCACGATCGCCCAGCTCACCGAGAGCTTCGTTTTCTGGCGTGTAGCGAAAGGTGGACCCGGACTTCCCCGTGAAGGAACGCCGTGGAACTCCGCAATGCCGGTGTGGGAGGACTACCTCACGGAGGATGAGATCTGGGCGGTGATCATCTATCTGTACGAGCAGTCCGGATGGCAGCCAAGGAGGTGGGAAGCGCATGGGGCTGCGGAGGGGAAAGCGCCATGAGAAAGGATTGCGGATTGCGGATTGCGGAAAGGAAGGGTTCGTCGGTGGCCGACGTTATCAGCGCGAGCGAACCCCGCATTCCATCGTGGCGTCACCGCGCGTGCTTCGCTCTTTGCGCCTTTGCGTTTCTGTTAGTCCGCAATCCGCAATCCGCAATCCTGCACGCCCAATCCGCAATCCTTCAAGTCCAAACCGCTCCTCGCGGCAAGGCCGTCTACGACAAGTGGTGCGCCGGCTGCCATGGCGATGACGGCGCAGGTGTGGGTGATGCGGCGGCTTATATGCTGCCCAGGCCACGCGACTTTACAAAGGGTGTGTACCAGATACGCACGACGGCGAGTGGAGAGCTGCCCACCGACGCGGACCTGCGCCGCATAGTGGATTTCGGGATGCCCGGAACGGCGATGCCGGGATGGGAGAGTCGGCTCACCGAGAACGAGCGAACCGATGTCATTGCCTACATCAAGAGTTTTTCCAAGTTCTTTGCGGGCAAGGCGCCCAAGGCTATCGAGATCGGGAAGGCGCCGTCGAGCTCCGCGGAAGGGATCGCGGCTGGACGCGCCGTCTACCAGAAGCTGGAATGCTTCAAGTGCCATGGCGACGCTGGTAGAGGCGATGGCAAGTCTGCGCCCACCCTCACCGACGATTGGGACCATCCAATTCGCGCGGCGAATCTCGGGGCGAGCTGGCGCTTCAATGGAGGCAGCACTGTAGAAGACATCTATGCGCGGATGCGCACCGGACTTGATGGCACGCCAATGCCCTCCTTCAGCGACGCGGTGGAATCGAAGGTAGTGACCGACGAGGATCTTTGGCGCGTCGCGCAGTACGTTCGCGGCCTCTCACCCGCGGAGCCGCCAGAGGTGCGCGAGGTTATTCGCGCCGCTCGGGTTGAGGGTGCGTTACCCTCCGGGCCCGCAGACAGTTCCTGGGCGCAGGCCGAGCGATACTTCGTGCCACTCACGGCCCAGATAATAGTGAAGCCGAGGTGGTTCGCTCCGACGGTGGATGGGGTGTGGGTGCAGGGCCTGCACGACGGAAAGCGACTCGCGCTCAAGCTCACCTGGCCCGATCCGTCGAAAAGCCCTGACCCTGCATGGGACGAATGGCTTGGACGCATAAAACAGGCGGTCTTCGATGCCGATGGCGCTGTTCCGGTGACCCAGACCGGCGACCGGTTCGTATTGCAATTTCCTCAGCGTATAGACGAAGAGGCCGACCGGCCGTATTTTCTGGGAGGAAGCACCCGGCGCCCCGTATACACGTGGCGCTGGACCAGCACTCCCGATCAGGCGACGGAAGCGATTGGAACCGCGCTCGGCAAGTATACGGCGGCGACAGCGAGCGGGGTTACGCACTCTGCCCGCTTCAACGCCGGTGAATGGCAGCTCCAGCTGACGCGTTCGCTCGCCTCGCCCGATACGACGAAATCACCGATATTCAGGGAAGGACAGGCGATTCCCGTCGCGTTTTACGCCGCCGACGGATCGAACGCCGAGGACGATACGCGCGGCTCGGTTAGCGCGTGGTACGCGATATATCTCGATGTCCCCACGCCGCCGCGAGTTTACATCGCGCCGATCGTGACCATGTTGCTTACAGCGGGGCTAGGCACCATGGTAGTGATGCAGGCTCAGCGCCGCGAACGTGAACACGGACGTTCCAACTTGGAGGAGTAAAGATGAGACGCATGCTGCTCGCGGTTGTTCCAGCATTTGCAATGCTTGCCTGTGGGGGAGCCAAGGAAGATGCGGCTGAGGGTGGAGCGCCCGAACAGGGCGAGCCGGCGGCCGGCGCCCCGCAGGCGGCTGAGGGCGGCGCTTCCATCAGCGGCACCGTCAAGTTTACAGGCACCGCGCCCGCCAACCCGGCGATCGACATGAGCGAGGAGGCGGCGTGTAAATCGAAGCACGAAGGCCAGCCCACCGATCCGGAGTTCGTCGTAAACAATGGCAACCTTGGAAACGTCTTCGTTTACGTGAAGAGCGGGCTCGCCGCCGGGAAGACGTACACGGCTCCGACATCTCCCGTAGTGCTGGACCAGGATGGATGCCTCTACAAGCCGCGCGTCTTCGGCGTGATGACGGGCCAGCAGATCGAGATCAAGAACAGCGATCCGGTCCTTCATAACATCAAGGCGGTGCCAAAGGAAAATCGCGGATTCAACATCAGCCAGCCTACGAAGGGAATGACGACGACGCGCACCTTCGCGATGCGTGAAGTCGTAGTGCCCCTCGAGTGCAACGTCCATAGCTGGATGAACGCATGGGTGGGCGTGCTCGATCACCCATACTTCGCGACGTCCGCGACCGATGGATCCTTCAAGATCTCCGGGCTGCCCGCCGGCACGTACGAGGTCGAGGCGTGGCACGAAAAGCTCGGCGCGCAGACGATGCAGGTGACTGTCGCGGCAGACGAAGGCAAGACTCAGGACATCACCTTCGCGGCGAAATAGCCAACTACCCGGAGGCTGCCGTATGAGTTGGCTCCTGCCGCCAGGCGCGTCCACCTTCGCGGGCGACATCGATTGGCTGTACTACTTGATCCTGATAATGACGGGGATCGCGTTCGTGGTCGTCGAGGTCGGGATCCTCTGGTTTCTCTTCGCCTACCGGAACAGGCCCGGGCACAAGGCGCTGTACTACCACGGGAACAACCGCGCCGAGATAATCTGGACGAGCGTTACCGCGATCGCGGTGGTCGCGACGGGACTACTCAGCGCGGGTGTGTGGAATGACATCAAGGGTCGGGAAAGCGTGCCCGCCGGCGCCATGGAGGTTGGCATAAGGGCACAGCAGTTCGAATGGCATTTCAAATATCCCGGGCCGGACGGGAAGCTCGGCACCGCCGACGATGACTCGACACGGAACCAGCTGCATATCCCGGTGGACACTCCGATCGTTGCGGTCATGACATCGGATGATGCCATCCACTCCTTTTTCGTTCCTGCGTTTCGTATAAAACAGGACGCGGTGCCGGGGATGACCATCCGGGTCTGGTTCAACGCTACCAGGGCCGGCAAATACGAAATTGCGTGCGCCGAGCTTTGCGGACTGGGACATTACAAGATGCGCGCGATGGTCACGGTGTATGCGAAGGACGAGTACGAAAGGTGGCTCGGCGACACATCCAGGCGGTCCGCATCCGCTCCCGAGAGTCGCTCGGAGGCGCCGCGGCCCGTGGCCATGAATCACGAGGGGGGAGTGCACTGATATGGCGACGACGGCTACCACGCTTGACGGCATTGGCGCGCACCCGCACGCGGAGGCGCATCACGATTCCTTTGTCCGGCGCTACATATTCTCAACCGATCACAAGATCATCGGGATCCAGTTCCTGCTGATGAGCCTGTTCTTCCTCATGATCGGAGGCATTCTCGCAATGCTCATCCGATGGCAGGTTGGCTTTCCAGGTAAACCGATGCCTGGTGGAAGTCTCTTTCCCGAGACCATGGCGCCCGGTGGCATAGTGCTCCCAGAGTTCTACAACTCGATCGTCACGATGCACGGGACGTTCATGGTCTTTTTCGCGATCATGCCGCTCCTGGTGGGTGTCTTCGGAAACTACCTGATTCCAGTCAAGATTGGCGCGCCCGATATGGCATTCCCGCGCATCAACATGGCATCGTTCTGGATGGCCGTCCCCGCGGGTTTCATCATGCTCGCGGGGTTCTTCGTGGAAGGCGGACACGCCTCGGCTGGATGGACAAGCTACGCACCCCTCAGCGCGGACCCCGAGCTGACTGGAGTCAGCACCGGACAGGTGCTCTGGAGCATCAGCCTTATCATACTTGGCCTTTCCTCAATACTCGGATCCTTCAACTACATCACGACGGTCGTCAACATGCGGGCGCCTGGAATGAACTGGTTCAGGCTTCCGCTCAGCATATGGTCGCTCTTCATTACCGCCATTCTGGTCCTGCTGGCAATGCCGGTGCTTTCGGGCGCTATCATCATGCTGCTGTTCGACCAGACTATTGGCACGCATTTCTTCCGTCCTGACACGGGAGGACAGCCGCTGCTCTGGCAGCATCTCTTCTGGTTCTTTGGGCACCCCGAGGTCTACATCCTCATCCTGCCGGGGATGGGAATGGCATCGGACATCATCGCTAACGGGGCGCGCAAACCGATCTTCGGCTACACGTCGATGGTGATCGCCATCATGGGTATCGGGTTCCTGGGTTGGGGAGTATGGGGCCATCACATGTTCATGAGTGGCATGAATCCGACACTTGGAACGGGCTTCATGATCTCGACGATGCTCATCGCGGTGCCGTCGGCGATCAAGGTGTTCAACTGGATGGGTACGATCTGGCGGGGCAACATTCAGTTTCACGTTCCGATGCTCCACTGCATGGCTTTTGTCTCGATGTTCGTGATTGGAGGGTTGAGCGGCCTGTTCATGGCCTCGACGCCGGTGGACATCTTCATCCACGACACGTACTTCATCGTCGCGCACCTGCACTACGTGCTCTTTGGCGGAAGCCTCTTCGCGATCTTTGCTTCGATAACATACTGGTACCCCAAGATGTTCGGCCGGCTGATGAATCCATTCTGGGGCAAGGTGCACTTTACGCTGACTATCATCACCTTCAACCTCGTCTTCTTTCCAATGCACTCGCTGGGCTCACAGGGACACATGCGCCGGATCTACGACCCGACGCAGTACGAGTTCCTGCGTGAACTTCAGTGGGTGAACGAGATGATCAGCATGGGCGCGTTCGTGCTTTTCGCATCACAGTTCATTTTCGCGGCGAATTTCATATTGAGCTGGACCAGGGGCGAGCGTGCTGGTCCGAATCCCTGGAACGACAACGGGCTCGAGTGGACGTTGCCCTCCCCGCCTCCGCACGGAAACTTCGTCGTAACGCCAACGGTGTATCGAGGCCCGTACGAATACAGCTCGCCGCTCGTGAACGAGGACTTTCTTCCGCAGGACCGCCAGCTCGAGGGGAACCGCGAATCCGCCGCGCGCGAGGCGGCACATTAACGGAATGATTGTCCACTAGAGAGGACTGAACACGATGACGACGCACGTGATGGAGCAGGGCGCGGTGATGGACGCGCCGGTGCAGCGGGAGCCCGGCGCCGGCGTTTACAACGAGAAGCTGGGGATGTGGGTATTCCTGGCCTCCGAGGTGATGTTCTTCACCTCGCTGATCGGCTCGTACATCATCCTGCGCTTCGCGCATCCAGAGATGTGGAAGGGACCGGGGGAGGTGCTCAACGTCGCGCTCACCGCCGGTAACACCTTTTTGCTCATCTGCAGCAGCGTGACGATGGTAAAAGCATTCGCGGCGGTGCAGGATGGTGATCAGGCTGGTCTGCGAAGGTGGCTGGTGGCGACGGTCCTGATCGGCGCGACGTTCGTTGGCGTGCAGGTATTCGAGTACATGAAGCTGGTGGAACACGGGTTCGTGCCGTCGGAGGGATTGTACGGATCCACCTTCTACACGATGACCGGCTTTCACGGCTTCCACGTGACGATTGGCGTCATCTGCCTGATCTTCGTCACGATGAAAGCGTTTCAGGGAAAGTACACGCCCACAGACCATCGCGGTGTTGAGGTAGTCGGCCTGTACTGGCACTTCGTCGATCTGGTCTGGATCATCCTCTTCACGATCGTCTACCTGATCTGACCGGAGAACCATACATGGAACAGACGAAACCCACTCACGAGCCTGCGAAGCACGCGCACCCCAACTACATCGGGATCTTTATCGTGCTCGCCGTGCTGACCGGCGTGGAGCTCGGCGTCGCATTCCTGCCCTGGTCGAAGCGGGTGTTGATTCTGCTGCTGATTGGGCTTGCGGTGTGGAAGGCCATTTTGGTAGCGCTATACTATATGCACCTCAGATTCGAACCGAATCGCTTGCGTATTCTCGCGATCGCGCCCCTGCCACTCGCCGTCATCCTCGTCACAGCCGTCATCACGGAGTTCATCTGGTAGCCATCGCCCTGCCGCGGGTAGCGCCCGCGCATCTGCTGGAGCTCACAAAGCCGCGCATCGTTCTGCTGGTCATGGCAACGGTGGCCGCCGGTTTCTATATGGCGCAGCCGCCATCGGGCGCGCCTTCCTGGCTCGTTTTAGTGCACGCGATGATTGGGGCAGCGTTCGTCGCCGGTGGCACCAACGCACTCAATCAGGTCGCGGAGCGCGATCTGGATGCGCTCATGCGGCGAACCGCCGACAGGCCGCTTCCGTCCGGACGCGTTAGTGTGCTTGAGGCGGCTTCCTTTGCATGGTTCGCGGGCATCGCTGGCGTCGCATACCTCGCGGCCTTCGTGAACGTCACAACGGCAATAATCGCCGCGGCGACCCTGGTGACGTACGTCTTTCTGTACACGCCGCTCAAGACGCGGACTCCGCTGGCAACCCTGGTTGGCGCGGTGCCGGGTGCCCTTCCAGTGCTTGGAGGATGGACAGCGGCGGGCGTGGGGATCGACGCGCGTGCGGTGGTGCTCTTCTGGATAATGTTTCTATGGCAGATTCCGCACTTTCTCGCGTTGGCGTGGATGTATCGCGAGGATTACGCGCGAGCGGGAATGCGCATGTTGAGCGTGGATGATGACGAAGGGCGGAGCACGTTCGCACAGGCCTTCGTGAACACGGTCGCGTTACTGCCAATCAGTCTGGTTCCGACGGTGCTCGGGATGTCCGGAGCGATTTATTTCTTCGGCGCTCTCCTGCTGTCGGGTTGGTTCATATGGACAAGCTGGGTTGCCACCCGGCAGCGAACCGTAGGAGCGGCGCGGAAACTCTTTCTGACGTCGCTGATCTATTTGCCCGCATTGCTTCTGCTAATGGCCGTGGATCGGGTGGCATGATCATTTTCCACCGATTTCTCATTGGGACCGCGATACTCTTCTGCGCCGGCTTCGCGGTGTGGGCATTTCTCAACTCCCGGTCATCTGGAAGCGACGCCGCTATGCTGCTCAGCGTGGCGTTCGCGGTCGCGGCGGTTGGGTTGAGCTACTACCTCAAGAATCTCAAACGATTCCTGCACCGGTGAATCACGACGCGCTCGAAGCAGGAATGTTCTGGGCGGGAGCCCTGATGGCGCTCGCGCCGATCTTGTTCGGCGCAGTTGTGATCGGAGTGTGGTGGGTGCAGAAGAAGAAGGCGGAGAAAGCGCGCGATCAGTCGCGCTGAGGATTGAGAGACGCGTTCGCCTGACGCCGGCGGCTGAGACTCCGAGATCACGGTCCAGCTGGTTGGTACGCGCGACGGCTACGAGCTCTGGTCGGAGACGTATGAGCGCGGAGCGCGGGATGTATTCGCGGTGCAGGACGAGATCGCGCGTTCGGTGGTGGGTGCACTTCGGGTGCGGCTCGGCGCCGCCGCAGGCGCGCCTATCGTCGTGCGTCAGACTGAGGATCTCGAGGCGTACAACCTGTTCCTCCAGGGGCGCGCGCGCTGGAATCGGCGGACGAGTGAGTCGGTGCAGCGTGCCGTGCAGCTCTTCGACAGCGCGATCACACGCGACCCGGGGTTCGCGCGCGCTCACGCCGGCCTCGCGGAGAGCTACGCCATCCTCGGAGCATTCAGCTTTCGGCCACCGGGCGAAATGTTCCCCAGGGCGATCACGGCCGCCCACCGGGCGATCGAGCTCGACTCCGCGCTCGCGGAGGCGCACTCGGCTCTCGGCCTGTCTAAGTGGCTTTACGAGTGGGACTGGCGGGGAGCCGAGCGCGAGTTCCAACGTGCCATCGAGCTTAACACAAGCTACGCCACGGCCCAGCAGTGGTACGCCAACTACCTCGGTTCCACGGGGCGCCCGGTCGATGGCGTTTCCAGGATGCGTGACGCACTGTCACTCGATCCCATGTCGCTCATCATCAGCGCCGAGGTTGGAGAAGTGCTCTATTTCGCTCGCCGGTACGACCAGGCGCTGGCGCAGTACCGGCAGACGCTCGAGATGGACTCCACCTTCGCCATGGCGCACCACCATATCGGCCAGGTCTACGAGCGGATGGGGAGATTCGGGGAGGCGATCTCGGCGCACCGGAAGGCGGTCGCTCTTTCTGGTGGCAGTGCATACTTCGTCGCGTCACTCGGCTACGCGCTGGCACTCGGCGGCCGTCGCGATGAGGCACTGGCGATCGTGCGCGATCTCGAGCGACACGTGCCGGACCGTTTCGTGTCGCCATACCTGATCTCGGAGATGTACGTTCCGTTGGGAGACCATGACCGCGCGTTCAGGTATCTTGACCAGGCACTGGTGGAAAAGATGCCGGAAGTTCCGTTCTCTCTGATCGCCGAGCCCCGGCTCGACCCACTGAGGCCAGACCCACGGTTTGCCCGGCTGGTCAAGCGCATGGGACTCTGAGGTTAGACATTGGATCCCTCTAACCCGACACGTGCTTGACCATTGCCGGCTGACACTAGAAGAAGCAGTCCACAGACGACCGGCCTTGCCGCAAGGCTTGTTGACTGCCCGCAGCCAACTTCACGCTTCGCGTTGGCGCCCTGAATTAGTCAAAGCAAAGCTCCCCGCAGGTGGGTGGGGTCCCCCAGTCGAAGCTGAAGCTACCCGTATACGGATACGTAATGCCGCACACGCGTATCTCGGCGTCGATCTCGCCATCAGCGCTCCCAAAGTCCCCCGTACCCGCCAGGAGCGACACCCTCGAATCGAGGAGATGAATGTCAAAATCCAGGTACGTCAGCTTTCCCGACGCATTCTGGCTGGTCTGGCTCTCGTGAATGATGCCTTGATCGGAGCCTTCCACAGGCGAGAAGTGAATCCAGGCGATGGTGCCCGGTTTGTTCTGGAAGTACGTTCCCTCAATTGCAAAAGCCAGCTCAGGCGGCGGCGCGGCGCAGCCGTCATGTGATGCTACCCCCGCATCGCCTGAGGCACTGGTCGTTGCAGCTGTCGAAATACCGGAAGTGAAGCTGACGGATCCCGTGCCGGTAACCGGTGGTGGAGGAGGATTACCTGTGGCAAGCTGCGGCCTCTCGAAGGACATGGGCGCGCTTGGCGTGTCGGCACAGGCACCGGAAAACACAAGAGCAGCGATGGGGAGGATGGTAAAGCGCTTCATGGGTAATGCCTCGCGTGGGGAGTTGCCGGCAACAGCGCGGCCGGCGGCGTGGGGGGCGAACTAAAGCTTGTTAGGTAGCGCCCGGCGTCGCACGAGCAGGCGCGTAGTGCTGAATACGAGGTCCAAGAGGCTGACTATATGTGTTTCACCCAGGAACCGCAAGAGGGATCATTCGAGGCGGGCCAGCTCCCTGACGATCGCGGCCAGCGCCTGCACGCGAGTTGAGTCCGTGGCGGCCCGCGCGTCACCATCCAGCTGCGTCGCCAACCGGGTCAATGCGGTTCGTCGCTCATCCCCGCGCAACTTCTCGGCGCTGTTGAGATCAATGGCGATGGCGGATGACCGGTCGCTGGATAGGCCGTTGCCCCTCACGAGCTGGTCGAGGTAGGCGCGCGCCACGACAAAGCTCGCGGCCCAAACCAGCTTCGGCTGCTCCTGCGCATTCAGGTAGTCGAAGTGGACCAGCTCCGCCGCATCGATCTCGTTTTGCGACAGAAAAGCGCTTGGCTTCAGCTGGAACAGGTCAAGCCCACGTGACATCTCGGAGCCGACGATGTATCCGTTGTACCAGTAGACGGACCAGTATCCGCCGCTTACCAGCTTGGTTGCGTCCATTGGTCCGCGGTCGAAGTAAGCAATCTCCCTCGGGTGCGCCGGATCGGTCCAGTCGAACACTGATATGCCTCCCTGGTACCAGGCCTGAACCATGATATCGCGCCCGGGGATGGGGATGAGCGACCCGTTGTGCGCCACGCAGTTCTCGAACGACGTCTGGGGGGCAGGCAACTTGTAGTAACTGACGAACGTCATCTTTCCGTCCACGAGCGTGAAGATGGCATTCGCCCCCCACTCGGGCTTGTCGGTCGAGCGACACTTGGGAGCCCTGCCGCCCCCCCACTCGTCCGTGAAGAGGATCTTCGAGCCATCGTTGCTGAAGGTCGCCGAGTGCCAGAAGGAGAAGTTCGGGTCGCTCACCTCGCCGATTCGCCTGGGGTTGGCGGCGTCGCGGATATCCAGGAGGAGTCCGTAGCCGGCACACGCCCCGCCAGCGAGCCCAATCGCCGGATAGACGGTTATGTCGTGACACTGGGTGACCTGACTGCCGGGCTGGAGGTTTGTTCCGGTATCGAGGTGAGTCATTACGGTACCGAGGCCTGTGAAGATGCGCGGCGAGCTAACAATCTTCGCCTGCTCGGGGGCGGCCACCGGAACCCGTATCACCTCGATGCGGAAAAGCGCCGTATTCGAGTCTTCCTCCGCCTGCTTTCCCGAGCACCCTTGCAGCTCGTGGTGCGACCGAACCGCTGCGTTGCCGGAGACGTAGATGTACACATTGTCGCTATCGTTGGGATCGGTAACCACAGTGTGCGTGTGCGACCCTCGGCAGGTCTGTACGCTTGCCACCAGCCTGGGGTGAGCGATGTCGGTGATGTCGAAGATCCGGATGCCCCGCAGCCGCTCTTTGCTGACCGTGTCGGGTACTCCTTGCATGCCGCAGTCGATGCGGCCGCGCAGGTCCTCCGCCGACATGAACATCAAGTGGCGGTAGACCGATACGTCGCCCTGGGAGCCGGGGCAAACGTAGGCTGTGCGCAAGGTGGGGTTACGCGGCTCGGAGATGTCCCAGACCTGATAGCCGCTGTAATTGCCCTGAATGACGAAGTTGCCCCGGAAGGCGAGATCAGAGTTGGTAAGCCTGCGGTCCCCGGGTGTACTCAGGTTGATGAATGCCTCCGAGGGCTGGCGTTTCGCGACGATCGCGAGGTTCCAGATCGCTTCGCCGGCGTCCATCCAACCTGCGCGGAGTCCCACCCGTGGGTCGGAACCGGGGGACGAAGTCGACACACCGCCGGCGGGCCGGGAGGAGGACGAAGCGCATGCCGCCGCGGACAGCAACGCGATCGAGACGAACAGGGAAGACAGCGGCGCTGTGGCGAGCCGCCACTCTGGACGGCGAGAGAACGATTCGAATTTCATGACCGATTTTGTTGGAGGGTCAGGTCCGGGGAGGACGGATTCGAGACAGGAACTCCGTCACGGCCGTGAGCCGTTGGAAGGCGATGAACGCAGCATGGCGCGCATCCGGTCGATCTCGGTGATCTGATCGACGTTTACGTCGGTGGAAAAGCGGTAGACATCGGTATCCTGGGCCGCACCCTGCGAGCTCAGGAGCTGTGCTACCATGGCCAGCGCCCCTTCATGGTGCCGGATCATGAAGGTCAGGAAGAGTCGGTCGAACTCTGGCCCGGTCGCGCGATCTAGCTGTGCCAGTTCATCAGCTGTCAACATTCCGGGCGCGAGAGTCTGATGCTGATCCATGCGGAGGTGATCGTGCTGAGCGTTCGGTTCCGGAAGGGTTTCGCGCCGATCACGGAGCCAACGCGCCATCAGCTCGATTTCGTCGCGCTGAGCCACCTCAATCCGTTGCGCGAGGATGAGCACGTCAGGGCGCGCGCCGTGGGTAGGCGCCCAGCCGGCCATCACCAGCGCCTGCGAGTGATGCGCGATCATGCCCTGCATGAAGCGCACGTCAGCAGCGGTGTATGGGGGCCGGCCGCTGTCAGCCTTCGCTTGAGCAGCGGGGGTGAGGCTGCCGTCACCGGGCGTCACGGGAACGACGCGATCTGGCACTGATTGCCGGGATGCGGTGGCGCACGCTGCCGAGCTGATAGCCGCGAGCAGACCTACAGCGTGCACGTGCCGAAACGATCTCTTCATGGTGCTGACTCACTCTGGAGCAGGGCGGAGTTGCGCTTCGGTGATGAATGGGATGCAGCGCCAGGGAACTGCCACGAAGCGTGATCAGTTACTGTTCAAGAAACGTATGGGTTAGCCAACACGTTGAAAAGGCACTGACGGGCGTGCGGACGAGGAATCAGGTATAGGGGATCAGGGAGGGTCATCACCCTTATATTTCGTGGACTGAACTCGCCGCCTTCTACGCGATAGAGCACTTCCTTTCGGACAAAGTCGAGTTGAACCTCAATCGAATCTATGAGCGACCGCGACTCAGAGGAAGAATGAAGACTCCGCCAACTGACGATCCTCTGAACCGGGCTCGCGCAGTCGCGCGAATCCTCGACAGCGCTGTAAGCATTCCCGGAACCAACATGCGTGTCGGGTTGGATCCAGTGCTCGGCTTGGTGCCAGGCCTCGGCGACGTCGCTGGCGCGGCTCTTTCTGGTTACGTCGTTCTGCTGGGGGCGCGTCTCGGCGCTCCTCGCGAGGTTGTCCTGCGCATGCTTGGCAACATTGCCGTGGACACCATCGTGTCTGCCGTTCCGGTACTGGGGGATGCGTTCGACGTTGGCTGGAAGTCGAACACTCGCAATGTGGCTCTCCTCGAGCGCTACCTCGCACAACCCGGCTCGACGCACGGGTCGAGCCGCACGCTGGTCGGAGCAGTGGCAATCGTGCTGGCCCTGCTTGCAGTCGCCGGTCTGGCCATTTCGATGCTCGCCGTTTGGGCTCTTGTCCGCACACTCAGCTGAGTTATTGTCGCAGTCCGGTTTCTTAATATCGATCTAGCCGCCAACCTTCGGAACATGGGATGCATTGGATAGGGTGTTGCATGACGCCAGGGCTGACCGGGAGGTGGAGTGCGATTCCTGGCGTTGTCGCATCGTGTTCTTGCAGCATTCCGCTCCGCGCACCAGAATAAGCGCTTAACGGAAAGTGAGGTGGAGCGGAACAACGTCGCCGAGGCTCATTGCCGCTTTGTATGCCACACCGAACCACACGCCATCAAGGAGCGAGATCCTCACATATCAGATACCGAATTCCTTTCCGGAAGCGTATTATCTGCGGAAATTTACCTATCAATGAGAGGAGATATCATGCGTCGCAGTCATCATTCCGCGTTTGCCGCAATCGCCATCGTGCTTGCCACCGGGGCGTGCAGTACCCAAGGCGGTACCACAACCTCCGATGTTCCACCCCCTAGCGCTCAGCCTTCCATGGCTGCGCCCGCAAGCGAAACATCCGTCAAGGTGGCTGAGGGAGGCATATCCGTCCCTGACTGGACAGGTGCGATCGACGCCAAAGAGGCCGCGTCTGGACAGGTTCTGAGCAACGCGAAGCTGGCAATGGAGGGAAATGCCCTGCAGGTCACAACCGGCCCCGCGGTGGCATACTGGAACCCGAAGAACGTGGCGTCCGGGAATTACACGGTCAAGGCGACGTTCAGGGAAGCAAAGTACATGTCGATCAATGATCACCCGCACCCGTATGGCATCGTCATCGCCGGAAACGATCTGGGAACCGACACGCAGAGCTACCTGTACTGTGCAGCGTACGGCGACGGCAGATTCATCGTACGCGGTTTCGGTCCGGCCCCATTCCAGGTCAACGGCCGCGGAGAGGCGAACGCGGCAGTGAACAAGGCTGCCGGCGCAGGTGAGCCCGTAACTCAGGATATCGCCGTAACGGTAAAAGGCGACAAGGTGGAATGCGCCATCAACGGCACCGTTGTTGGCAGCTACGACAAATCGGCGCTGGTGGGCGAGGGGAAGCTGAAGTCCACCGACGGTGTATACGGGATTCGCTTCGCTCACAACACAGACGCGACCGTAACCGGTTTGACCATGACCCAGCAGTAGCGCACCAGAGACT
>JBPCJT010000264.1:0-12226 GCA_051005015.1 Gemmatimonadaceae bacterium
GAGGAGCACGGTTACCGGTCCCTCGCCGAACGTCACCGACCTGATCTCCCGGCCGAGCATCGATCGGCCGATATCCTCCGTGCGCAGCCCCGAACGCGACACCGAAGGAGAGACCGCCCGCCAGAACTCGGCGTGTGTGAACCTTCGCGAACGAATGGCGCCCGCGCGATACCGCTCGGCGATGCTCAATCCGCTGGCGAGAGCCTTGGACGTGCAGCAAATCAATGGGGAATTCGCGGCGAGATTGCGCGCCGCCGTGCATGCCGCGGTCACAAGCGAGATGAGTACCGCGATCGCGATCCGCGAAACCAGATTCACGATCGCTTGCTGGTCCGTCGTCTGGCTGCCCCGACCTTCTTGACAGTTTTAGTAGCTTTTTGTTTCTTTTGCCCGCTTTTCAGGGACACCGCCCTGGCTCCCCACTCGAACAGCCGGAAGTTCGGGTCGCCATAATGCTGGTACGCACCCCATGTAGTCACCCCACCCGGCGTATGCGCAATCGCCAGCCGGGCAGCGCGCATTGCCATGTGCATCGGCTGCGGACCGTTCCACGTCAACGCGCGATCGCGATCCGCCGGCGCGGTTTTCTTGTGGGGGCGGCCGTTAGCCGGAACCGGTGACGACGCCCGATCCTCGCGTGCAATTCCAAGCAGGTTTGCGTACATTGTCGCGGCGAATTCGTGCGCGGCGAGGTCATCCACTGGCCACGCGGTGCATACGAAATTGGAAACTCCACGCGCGAAGAACGCCTCCGCAAAGTTGGGCGCCAGCCCGGAGTCCCGGCGTTCGGCGTCGTCCGGTGTGATGCCGGACTCGCACGCGTTGGAGAAGACGAATTTTGGGATGCGATCTATCCGGTTGAGCTCGTTCGCGCTGAGTAGCTCGCCGTCCCCAAAGATCCATCCGGAGCGGCCGGGCTCATCGCGCGTGTACTGGCAGTGACCCGCGAAGTGGAGAACGTCGAACTGCTTGAGAAAAAGATGACCCAGGACGTTCGCGCGCGTCGCTTCGCGGGGGCCGAAAAGACGGACGACCTCCACGCGGTTCCCTGTCGCGGCGCTCATGACCGTGTTGTAGCTCTCCAGGAGATCGGCTACCAGCACCCCTTCTTCCTCGGCGCCGTCAAGATGCCACCCACCAACGCCCGGATCCGCCACGACTAGAACTCTGAGCGTCCTTCGCGCCGGTGGCGGTGGCTCCGGGGGCGGGGCGAGGGTTGTCCGGAGCTGACGGGTTAGTCCGCGGCTCAAGCTGAAGAAAGAACGCTCCTCATCCGCTCGACGCTCGGAGTCTGTGAGCACGCCGTCGCCGCTCGAATGTGTCGTCGCCCCTCGGCCCGTTACAGGAAGTGGGAGCGCCATCATCTCCCAGTGAACGCGCGCGGTTACGCTGTCCACCATGATCACGAGTGGAGCGTGTCCGCCAAGCTGATCGCGAAGGTCGTTGGGAATCAAAAGGTGTCCCAGGAGTTTGCCGCGCTCACATTGCGTGATGAGATCTCCCGCCGAAACGAGCTGATCGTTCACGTCCATGACGAGCTTCGGATCGATGGTGATGAGTCGCTCGGGAATGGACGCCAGCGCCGTGATCGCGCCGAAACGGTATTTATCGCTCTCCAACCCGACCGACAGCCGTGTGGGAGGTGTATCCTGCGTTGCTTCCGTCGTGTCCCGTTCCAGCTCGGCCTTCGCCCGTTGCCGTGCTTTCGCGATCGCTTTTTTCCGGAGAGCAGCACGCTTGTCGGTACCCAGTTCCTTGTAGACTATCGCAAAGGGCTGCAGCTCGGCACCGGCTTCGGCCAATGCCCTGGAGCGTCTCGTACCAACGTTGGCTTCCGTGCGGCAGGGATGCTTTCGCAACGCCTCGTCGATGAGAAGGGTTTTTCTCTCGTCGAACTCGACAAATGTCACGCGACGAAGATGCTGCGTCTCCGCCTGCCGGGGGTTGCTGCTCGCTTCCTCGAGGCCGCGCACCCACGCGCCGACGGCTTCGGTCTCGGACAGATTGCCGTTCCCGGCGCCGATCAGCACCGTGGCCAGATGCTCCTTGGCCAGGCGACCCAGCGACCAGCACAGCTCGCGCACGGTGACCGTCAACTCCGGAGCCCCGCAGCGGCCGGGAATGCCCAGGCCAGCGATCGCTATTACGCGCCGGTCTGCGCCAGGCTCCGCGCGCGGATCCGGAAGAAAGAATGGTTGTCCCAGCTCACCGCGAATGATGCCGCGTTGCGCGTACTGGGTGATGATGAACAAGTCCGAGTTTCCAATGCTCTCGCCATCAGCGACGAGCGCGCCACTGATCGCCTCATCAATCGCGCCCTCCGCGTTTACGGGCTTTACGCCCAGGTAGTGCCCGACGGCTATGGCGTCCACGGATAGATCGGGCGTATCGAACGAAGCCGTGTTCTCGATGGAGGCATGAACGAGCCGCATCTCGACACGCACCGGCACGCTATCCATCCGCATCGCAGCGGCCGTCGCTGGCACACTCCCGCGCTCATCTCCTGGGGACCGGAGGAAGCCCCGGGTGATCGCTTGCGCCACTCGCTGCTCTTCCGCCAACACTCGGGGAGGTGTAGCGGCGCCATCGCGGCGCGTCTGCATCCGCCGCACGAACTGATCGATGCGGGTCTCGTCGTCCGCATCGCGGCCGAGCTCCACGCTCAGCGCGGCACGGGCTCGCCTTTCGGCGGCGGGCCCGCCGCGAGCAGCCCGCTCCGGCATGGATTTCGTGAGACGGTCTGTCACTCCATGCTCGAGCAGCTCCTCGAGCGCGGCCAGCACCTGCTGATTGGAGGGCAAATCGCCGTGAAGCTCGTCCACATAATATGTCGTCACGCCCTTGAGCTTTCCGAGTGCGTGCGGGACTCGGCCGTCACCGTCGAGCGTAACGTCGTACGCGTCCAGCGAATCGAGTGACTTCCAGTTTCGCTCCTTGATGTCGCACAAGGTCGCCCGGTTGTACCCCGCGATATAGGTCATGCGGGCAGGATCGATCGCGTCGCGCAGCCATTCGTGAAATTGCCTGGCGTTGTCCAGATGCCGCTGCGGAACGCTGAGGGGCTTTCGAAGCGCGCCGTAGGTCTCGGCGTCGTACAAACGGGCGATGTTCGGCATCTCCCTGGGCGATGGCAGCATCTGGTACGATCCGACGAACGAGTGCAGTACCTCGAGCACCTCGCCAAGGTTGTGCTTGATGTCGCAAAGCTCCAGTTTTTTCACCGTTTTGTCCGCGCCGGTAAGCACAGACGGAATGTCGAATGATCCATGGTTCGGCGTGCCAAGCATGACGAGCCGCCCGTGCATCGCCTTCCAGCGCTTGGGGTACTGCTTGATGAAACTTCGCGCGACCAGACCGCCCATGGAGTGCGCGACGATGTGCACGGGAACGCGGTTGCCGAACCATTCGGAGATTTTTACGTCGAGCTGCCCGGCTGCCGTCCTTATGTCCTTGCGCCAGTCGAACCAGAACGGCTTCACGTTCCAGTGCTCCGCGAGCGAAAGCAGAAGCTCGCCGTAAGTGTTCTTGAGGATGCCGGTGGCGCGGATCTCCCCCATGGCATCCGCATCGCCGGAGCCGTCGTCGTTCAAGCGGAGGTTCACGATGCCACCGAGGAGAAGACGCAGTACGCGCATCCAGATCCTGTTCGGCCGCTCGCCATCAAAGGCGCTCAATTCCGCACCCATGATGCCGTGAATGACCACGACGTTGCCCTTCGCGCCGCGCTTGCCTCGCGTGCTGGCACGCCGAACGGCGAGGCCGTGCAGGCGCTGATAGCGCAGATCCCCAAAATACGTTCTGAGAACCCGCTCCTCCTCCGCAGCCGGATGCAGGAGGAGCTGGCTCAGCTTTTCGGTGTCGGCGGCTTCGAGCCGCTCAATGAATGCGTACTCGTCGAAGGGCGTTGAGTCAGTTGGGGCGGGCATGTCTATCTCCTGGGCACCCGTGATGGGGAGTGACGATGCGGCGAGAGAGAATATCGCCGGGAAGCGGATAGCGGGAGATGCGAGCGGATGGGGGAAGCGGGGGGCTGGGGAAAGCGCGCGAGCGCTGGCCGCGAGTGCAGGGAGGTGTGTCGCTCATGGAAAGTGAGGGCAGTTGATTCAAGGCACCATGCGAGATGATATCTTTTCAGGAACGGTTTCGGACTCCCTCCTCCGGTCTGGCGCGTGATCCAAGTCCAACTTCTCACCAAGCTCTACGGCGACTTCACTGCCGTCTGCGACCTGTCATTCACCGTTCGTCCGGGAGAAGTGCTGGGACTGGTGGGCCCGAACGGTGCGGGAAAGACGACGACCCTCCGCAGTCTGGCTGGTATCATCCGTCCGACGAAGGGAATGATCCGAATCGCCGGCATCGACCTCGGCGCCAACCCCGTGGCGGCGAAGCGCGAGATGGCTTTTGTCTCCGACGAACCGCACCTGTTCGACTACCTCACCGTTACCGAACACCTGCGTTTTATCGGCCGTCTTTATGGTGTCGAGGATACGGAAGCGCGCATTGATCCACTGCTGTCGGAGCTGGAGCTCTCGGACAAGCGTGACGCCTTCCCGGACGAGCTCTCGAGAGGAATGAAACAGAAGCTCGCGATTGCCTGCGCCCTCCTGCACAACCCGAAAGCGCTGCTTCTGGACGAACCGCTTACTGGGCTGGATCCCGTCGGTATAAGGCGCATGAAACAGACAATCGCCCAACGCGCCCGATCCGGCACTGGCGTTATTCTGAGCTCCCACCTGCTGCATCTCGTGGAGGAGCTGTGCACGCGCATCCTCATCATCCAGAAGGGAAAACTGATGGCGATCGGAAGGATAGACGAAATCATCGCCGAGCGTCCGCAGCTGGCGGGCCGCGGGCTCGAGGATGTTTTTTTGGCGGTGACGAATAGTGGGGAGTGAAGCGTGAGTTCTGGGGTCCCCACCACCCTTCTCCCCACCTACTGGTATCTCACGCGCCACTCGATACGCAATCGGGTGACAAGGCAATTCCGGCGCATGCGGAAGCCGCGGTATGCGATCGCGTTCTTGCTGGGGGGAGCGTATCTCTGGTTTGTCTTCATGCAGCCCGGGGGTGCCCAGGTTCTGCCGTCGGGCGGCTTCGGTGGGGCCGGGCTCGAAGTGGCGGCTCTCGTGGGCGCACTCTTTTCGGCTAGGTGGTGGGTGTTCGGCAACGAACGCAACACCCTCGCATTCACCCAGGCGGAGGTGCATTTCCTTTTTCCGGGGCCGTTATCGCGCCGGAGCCTCATCTCCTACAAACTCTTTCGCGCGCAGTTCGCGATTCTTCTCAGCTCGTTGCTCTGGACACTATTTGTACGCGGTGGAAGTCCCCTGCCGTTCCCGTTCCGGGCGCTCGGCTTCTGGATGCTTTTTTCGACGTTCTACCTGCATCAGCTCGGAGTTTCGCTCGTGCGAACGAGCGCCACAACGCAGGGGCGCGCCGGCCTCGAGCGGAACGCAGTCGCGATCACCCTCTTCGGAGCCGCCGGCCTGGCACTGGCGTGGAGCGTGTACACCGTCGTTCCAGATCGGCAGGGCGAAAGCTTTCTCGAGACACTGGGGCTCGTCCTGCGAGAGCCTGCCGCACAGGTGGCACTCTTTCCGTATCGTCTTGCTATGGCGCCAGGATTCGCGAGGGATGCCGCTTCATGGTTTGCGGCGTTCGCGCCAGCGATCGCCATTCTCGCACTGCACTACGCCTGGGTACTCCGAAGCGACGCGGCGTTCGAGGAGGCGGCTGTCGAAGCCTCCGCGAAACGCGCGAAACTGGTTGCCGCGGTGCGGGAACGTGGTGCCTTTGGCGCCTCGCTCCCGGGACGGAAACAACCGCCGCGAGTTTGGTTCCCTCTCGCGCCAAATGGAACACCAGCCGTGGCGATCGTCTGGAAGAACATCGTCGCTATTACGCGCACATTTCGTCTGGCCATGGCAGCGCGTATCGTCGCGGGCCTTGGCATCGGCTTCGCCATCGCGTCGTTCAACATCGAGGGAAGCATTAGCGAATTTCTCGGCACCTTTCTCATTGCCTGGGGCGGCTTGCTGATAGTCGCGGGACCCATTTGGGTGCGAAATGATCTCCGCGCTGACCTTTCCAGGCTCGAGCTGCTGCGCTCCTATCCACTCAGCGGCGCCGCGATCGTAGCTGCCGAGGTGGCGTCTTCCGCTGTCTCGCTCACTGCGCTGCAGCTGTCCTTCTTTGCGCTTGCGTACCTGTTGCTGCTCGGTAATGGCACGATTCAAATGGCGTTGTCCGGCCGGACGGTGCTGGTCGTAGCCGCGGCCGCCGTTCTCCCGGCGGTGAACGCAGTGGGCATGTGCATCCAGAATGCGCTCGCACTGCTGTTTCCGGAATGGGGAAAGCGCACCTTGCAGGGCGCGGGAGGGATCGAGACGATTGGACAGCAGATGGTGATCATGCTGGGCTCCTTCGTACTCCTTGTGATTGCACTGCTTGTTCCTGCCGCACTGGCTTTGACGTTTCTACGGGGAATGCCGGGAGCTTACGAGATGTGGAGAATTGCGGCGGGCGCGTCGTTGGCGCTGCTCGCGCTCGCTGGCGAGGTGGTACTGTGCATCTGGTGGCTTGGCAGGGTGTTCGAGAAGACAGAGCCTTCGGTCGCTACGTCCTGAATAGTCGCGTATGCCCGGTGATCGGGCGCGACGAGTGACGTGCCCGGTGCCCGGTGTTCGGTTGGACAGCGCGGTGCACGGGGACGGCGGGTTACGGCAGTACCGGGATCACGTATCGTGCAGGCGGGGTCAGAGTCGAAGAAACGGGCGCATCGGCAGGGATGTCTGCCGTCGGAGACGCTGTTGCAGCGGGCGTGGCAGTCTGTGTTTCTTCGACTCTGACCCCTTGAACGCGCGTGGCAGTCTGAGCGACCGCTGCATCGACCGAGTCGTCCGCCGCCATCTCCTTTGCCAGTGCGACCTTGATCTCCCCCATCTGAGCAAGACCGAGCAAGCGTCCAATCCCGGTCGGGTCGACGCCATACTCGGCCGGTAGCACCACCGTAACCAACAGAAAGGTTGCCACCGCTGCGGCGATGAGAGTGGAGCTGAGCGCCAGGAGCTGGCCTATTTCGAGCCAACGTTGAAGGCGAGCAGATTGGGAATCAGCCCATCCGGCGACACCTCGAAGTCGAGGATCTTCGTCGCCACGCCAAGGCTCCGAGGTTCTCGACTCATCACACCTCCACCTCCTGGCGTTCGCGCGCGAAGAGCAGATACAGCACAGGGAGGACAAGCAGCGTCAAGGCCGTGGAGGAGAGGATTCCACCGAAGACGACAGTGGCCAGTGGTCGCTGCACTTCAGCCCCACGTCCGGTCGCGAGCATCATTGGGAGGAAGCCCAGCGATGCAACCAGCGCCGTCATCAGAACCGGCCGGAGCCTCGCGATCGCGCCATGCTTCACCGCATCCTCGACGTTCTGCCCCTGTTCACGCAAACGGTTGATGAACGTGATCATGACGAGCCCGTTGAGAACCGCTACGCCAGACAGTGCGATGAAACCGACGGCGGCGGAAATGGAAAAGGGTATTCCACCCACCCACAGGAAGAACACTCCTCCGGTTAGTGCGAGCGGTACGCCCGTGAACACGAGCAGCGAGTCACGCACCGTGCCGAAGGTGACGAAGAGCAGCCCGAAGATGAGCAGCAGCGCCACGGGCACGACGACCTGGAGGCGTCGGCGCGCCGACACCAGCTGCTCGAACTGACCGCCCCACGCGATCCAGTATCCGGGCGGAATCGCCACGGCTTCGCCAATGCGCCGCTCCGCATCGGCGACGAACGATCCGATATCCCGGCCCCGAATGTTTGCTGTGACGACGACGCGGCGCTTGCCGTTTTCACGACTAACCTGGTTCGGCCCGGGCGCGATTTCGATATCGGCCACCGAGCCGAGTGGAACGTAGCCTGCCACGCGCGCGGCAACGGGGATCATGACGGCGTTGTCGTCGAGGCGGCTGTTTGGGGGGAGTGGGACAGGGAGGCGGCTCATCTCATCCAGGTTCGCCCGAAGCCGCTCGGGCAACCGAACGACGATGTCGAACCTCCTGTCACCCTCGAAGACCTGTCCGACTGCCTTTCCGCCAATCGCTACTTCAATGATGTCCTGGACGTCAGCCACACTGAGACCGAGCCGAGCCATCTCGGCCCTCTTGAGATTGATTGTCAGCATGGGCAGACCGGTTGTCTGTTCCACTTTCGTGTCAGCCGCACCAGGCACGGCTGACAGGACTGCTTCGATGCGGGTCCCGACATCTGCCAGCTGCTCCATGTCGTCGCCGAAGACCTTGACGGCCACGTCGCTCCGGACGCCCGCGATCAACTCGTTGAACCGCATCTGGATCGGCTGGATGAACTCGTAGTTGTTGCCAGGCATCGAGGGCAGCTCTCGCTGCAGCTGCGCCACCAGGTCCGCCTTGGGCCGCTTGGGATCGGGCCAATCCTCACGTGGCTTGAGCATGACGTAGGTGTCCGCGACGCTCGGTGGCATCGGGTCGGTGGCGATCTCCGCCGTACCGATCTTGGAGAAGACATAATCCACTTCAGGATACGTCTTGAGCTTGCGCTCGAGGGCGTGCTGCATGTCAACTGCCGTGGACAAACTCGTCCCCGGGATACGGAGCGCGTGGACCAGCAGGTCGCCTTCGTCGAGGCTCGGCAAAAACTCGCTGCCAAGGCGCGAGGCCATTGCCCCGGTCACCAGCATGAGGACCACGGCCGCCGTCACGGTTATGGCGCGATTGCGCATCGCCATTGCGAGGGCCGGGATATATGCCTTCGTCGCCCATCGCACGGGGGCGCTCTCCTTCTCCGACACCCGGCCGGTAATGAAGATCGCCACAGCCGCGGGCACGAACGTTACCGATAGGATCATCGCGCCGAACAGGGCCATGAGCACGGTGAATGCCATTGGATAGAACATCTTGCCTTCGATGCCGGTGAGCGTGAGGATCGGCAGATACACGACCATGATGATCAATTGGCCGAACATCGTGGGCCGCCAGACCTCTGTGGACGCATCTCCGACGACCTCGAGACGTTCGGCACGGGTGAGCAGGTGTCCCAGCTCATGCTGCCGGCCAGCCAGGCGGCTCATGCAGTTTTCGACGATCACGACTGCGCCATCGACGATGATCCCGAAATCGAGCGCGCCGAGGCTCAGCAGGTTTCCACTCACACCGCGCTCGACCATCCCGGTGATGGCAAAGAGCATGGACAGGGGGATCGCACAGGCGGTGATAAGCGCCGCGCGCACGTTGCCCAGGAACATGAACAGGATCGCAATGACGAGAAGCGCGCCGAGCAGGAGATTATGCTGCACGGTCTCGATTGTCGCGTCGACAAGGGTCGTTCGATCGTACACCGTTTTTGCTACAACGCCCGCTGGCAGGGTGCGGTTGACTTCCTCCATTTTGTCCGCCACGCGCCTGGAAACCGTGCGGCTGTTATCGCCCATGAGCATGAAGACGGTCCCGAGAACGACTTCCCGTCCGTCTTCGGTGGCTGCGCCGGTTCGCAGCTCGTTACCGAGCAGTACGTCCGCGATATCGGAGAGATGAATCGGCGTGCCCTGCTGATTGCCTACGACGATCTGCCGGATATCTTCGAGCTTCTGCACCTGTCCGGGCGCACGGATCAGATACTGTTCGCCGCTGCGCTCGATATAGCCCGCGCCGACATTGCTGTTATTGCGCGCGAGCGCCTCCAACACGTCGCGAAACGAGAGCCCAAATGCGAGGAGCTTGTCCGGATATGGCGTGACGTGGAACTCTTTTGTGTAGCCGCCGATGGTGTTCACATCGGCCACACCCTCCACCGTTTTCAGTTGCGGCCGTACGATCCAGTCCTGGATCGTGCGTAGATCCATCCCGGTGTAGGCCTGTCCATCCGGCGTCCTGGCGCCGGCCTCGGCCTCCACCGTCCACAGGAAGATTTCTCCGAGCCCAGTGGCGATCGGCCCCATCCTCGGCTCAATCCCTGGCGGTAGCTGGCTCTTCACCTCCTGCACCCGCTCGGCAATGAGTTGGCGCGCCCAATAGATATCCGTGCCGTCCTCGAATACCACTGTGACCTGGGAAAGGCCGTACCGCGAGATGGAGCGCGTCTCCTCCAGGCGTGGGAGGCCCGCCATGGCCGTTTCGACCAGGAATGTCACCCGCTGCTCCGCCTCTAGGGGCGAGTAGCCCGGAGCTTCGGTGTTGACCTGTACCTGGACGTTCGTAATGTCCGGCACTGCGTCGATCGGTAGTCGTGTATAGTTGAAGAGGCCGAACGCAGCCATCGCCAACGTCGTGATAACGACCAGCCACCTCTGGCGGATGGAGAATCGGAGGATTCGTTCAAGCACGGGCGCCTCGCGTCTCAGTGATCATGGGTTGCTCCGAGCTTGCCGATTTCGGCCTTCACCGCGAAGCTGTTGACGGCCGCGTACTGCTCACCTGGCGACAGGCCCTTGAGCACTTCCACCCATTCGCCGTCACTGCGTCCCAACTCCAGCGGGCGCGCTTCGAACCAATCGCCGTAGCGTACAAAGGCAACTTTCCAGTCGCGAAATGTCTGAATTGCGTCGGCGGAAATCGCCAGCGGAACCGTTGTCGCCTCGCGGACCAGGCGAACTGTCACGAACAATCCTGGCCGCCACCGACCGCCTGGATTGGGCAAAACGATGCGGGCCGTTGCGGCGCGCGTGTCCTGGCCCACGAGAGGCCCTAGGTAACTGACGCGGCCGGAGGCCTCGCTCCCGAGATCGCTGGATATTACCGTCGCCTCCTGGCCGGCGCGTACCGCCCCGATGTCTTTCGCGTACACCGTCACATCAACCCAGATTGACGACAGGTCGGCAACGGCGAAGATGTCCTCCTCGGCGGTCACCGATTCACCAACGGTGACGTTTCGTTCAATCACTTCGCCGTCCAGGGGCGAGCGGATTTCGTAGCGCGACATGTTCACGGATGCCGTCGACCCGACACTTGGTAACGCCGTCTGGGGCACACCCAACACGACCAGCGTTTGCGCGGCAAGCCGTTTACCCAGCTCGGCCTCATCGAACGCCCGCTTGGCTTCAAGAAAGTCCTGCTCTGCCGAGATTTTCTTCTTCCACAGGCTCTCCTCCCGTTGCAGAGTGACACGCGCGAATTCGACTCGGTTCGCGGCGGCCAGGTAGGTGCTCTTCGCATCCGCAAGCTCACGGCTGTTCAGAACCGCCATGAGCTCGCCTTTACGCACCCGGTCACCCTCCTTTTTGAGAACGTTGGTCACCACCCCCTGCAGGCGCGGTACGACGTGCGCAAAGCGCGTCTCATCCGCCTTGACCTCCCCGGGCAGCTCAATGTTGGTGACCATTACCCGTGGCCCCACGGTGTCGATCACGATGCCCGCACTCTTTACCTGATCCGGCCCAAGCTGGACCTTTCCCTCAATCTGAGCGTATGACCATTCGTGCCGTTTGCCGTCGCGCTGCGCGATGACCCTGACGTCGAACGAATGCGGCTCTTCAACGACCGCTTCGCCCAGCAGATAGTCCGCCTCGGGCCGAAAACTGATTCGATCGATACGGCCGCCGAGCCGGTGCAGCTCCACCTGAAGCTGGACCTCCTTTGGCGGGATTGGCTTGAGGTCAGCGTCGAAGGGATAGACTCGAAAGTGAGGGGGTACGTCCGTTTCGTAGATCGTCATTTCGAGCTGGAGCGCACCGTCAGATAGCAGCCTGGCTTCGTGAGGCCCTCGGGGATAGTCAAGCAGTCCCGGCTCTGCCTCGTTGGCATCGCCGCGTCGTCCCGGCAGCAGGATCACCGCTATGAGTACGATACCGATCACGACGATCCCACCAATGATGGAGACCGTCCTCTTGTCGAAGCGCGACAGGATCCGGTCGCGCATGGATGGTGCGTGCTCACTCCAGGCCTGGGCCGACTCCCGCATGCCTTCCCGATTGTTCTTCACAGCCGATCTCCTTTTTCCCATGCGGGCACTCGGCCCGTGCGTTTCTGAGTCAGGAAGGCGATACCGCCCTTGCCTGTTGACACGCGCATTCAGGCTACCTCGGCGGGTTCATGAGCCCGTCCAGAGGCGCGCCAATAAGCCGCTCGACATCCGCGACGGCCTTGTGGTAGTCCGCAATGGCGCGCAAATACTGGCCGCCCGCGGCGATTAACGTCCGCTGAGCATCCAGGACGTCGAGATAGCCGAACTTCCCCAATCAATCCCCTCCCCTCACCGC
>JBPCJT010000265.1:0-6030 GCA_051005015.1 Gemmatimonadaceae bacterium
GAAGCCCTGGGTCAAGACGAGCCTCGCACCGGGCTCGAAGGTCGTGACGGACTACTACAACAAGGCGGGAGTAACAGACGCCCTCGAGACGCTCGGTTTCCATCTCGTGGGATACGGCTGCACTACCTGCATAGGCAATTCGGGTCCGCTACCGCAGCCGATTTCAGACGCTATCGAGGCCGAGAAATTGATCGTCGCATCGGTGCTGTCGGGAAACCGGAACTTCGAGGGGCGGATCAACCCGCACACACGTTTTAACTATCTCGCCTCACCACCTCTCGTGGTGGCGTACGCGCTCGCTGGCAGGATGGACATAGACTTCTTCACCGAGCCGCTTGGCATCGGCAAGGATGGGCCGGTTTTCCTGCGCGATGTCTGGCCGTCGCCCAAGGACGTAGAGGATACGATTCTGTCCTCGGTACAGAGCGAAATGTTTCGCTCGCGATACGCGAACGTATTCGAGGGAGACGCGGCCTGGCGCGGGCTGAGCGTCCCATTGGGCGAGACGTTTGCGTGGGCGGACGACTCTACCTACGTCAAGAATCCTCCCTATTTCGATGGAATGAGCCGGCAACCGCCCGGAGTACAGCCGATCAGCGGTGCGCGGGTGCTCGCAATGCTCGGAGACAGTATCACCACCGATCATATCTCTCCCGCCGGCTCGATTCCGGCACACAGCCCTGCCGGGAAGTGGCTCATTGCCCACGGAGTCAAGACGAAGGACTTCAATTCCTATGGCGCACGCCGTGGAAACCACGAAGTGATGCTGCGGGGGACGTTCGCCAACATCCGTTTGCGAAATGAGCTCGCTCCCGGCACGGAAGGTGGCTGGACGGCAATTTCGACGAGCGCCGAGGCGGTATCCATTTACGACGCCGCCATGAAATACCAGGAGTCCAAAACCGCTCTTCTGGTCATTGCGGGGAAGGAGTATGGCACAGGATCGTCGCGCGACTGGGCTGCCAAGGGGACGTTACTCCTCGGCGTCAGGGCTGTGATTGCCGAATCGTTCGAGCGGATTCACCGTTCCAACCTGGTTGGAATGGGGGTAATCCCACTGGAGTTCGTGAACGGCGAGACGCGGCAGACTTTGGGTCTTACGGGCTTCGAGAGCTACGAAATTGCCGGACTCACCGATGCCATGAAGCCCCGGGCGAGAGTCGCGGTGAGCGCGGCCGCGGCGGATGGCAGCGTGAAGGAGTTTTTCGTCATGTCAAGAATCGACACGCCGGAAGAAGTGACATATTACCGGCACGGCGGAATCCTGCAGTACGTGTTGCGAGGCCTTGCAGGACGATGACGCCGGCGGTGGCGCGCTTCAGCTCAGCGCCGCCGTCGGCAAGGGTCGTAACATGTTATGAGATCAGAGAGCTCAGTACTTTATAAAATCACGAAGCAGGTGATAAAACTGGGCGTCCCCTTGCTGTTGTTGTGTGCGGCTCCGCATGCGGCACATCTGTCGTAAGCGCCTGCCGAAAGTGGGCAATGATCTTCGCATCGAGATCAGCGCTCAGCCAGACTACATCCTCTCCCGCATCGCGGCGATACGATTCCAGCAGATTCCGGTCCCCTTGAACCACAAACAGACCGGCGCACAGCGGCGAAGGAGCGATTTTGTCGGCCAGTCCGGCTAACTCTCCCATGCCTGCGCCGTCCACTGTGATGAAGTAGTCCGCTTCATCGGGTCGCGATTCCGGAAGGGCGAGTCTGCGAAGCGTCGCCTCAACCGCAACGTTCGGCTTCATTACATTCAGTCTCGCATCGCGCGGCATGGCGGACTCGATTGCACGCAACAGCCGGCCCGTATCGCTCACGCCATCGATGTCGATCCAGCTCTGTTCAGCGATGGAGATACCACGTAGCCGCTCCGCCACACCGCGAAACTGATCGAACAAACTCATGATATTTCGTCCTCCCGATAGTTCGGGCCTAAGTGTTTGCGCTCTGATGTTTCCCTGCTGAAGCAGAGCGGTACAGCATGGACAGAGCAGTTATCGGACCATGGTGCGGTTGTACACCTATGAACCGCAAACCCCTCTACGCCAACGCATTGCACGCTTGATTCGCACAGCTCGCCCTTAAGTTGTCCACCCAGGGGGAATTCGGCTGTAGTCCGATGGAGACGACCGCGCTAGACCTGGTGCTGCATCATGCGTCCTAATGAAAGACGAAGCCACTGCTCGTTGGTTACCAAGTGAGGTTGCGTAAATATGGCAACGTATCGGGAGCGTCGAAACGCCTCCTCCAGCGCAGCGGCGAAAGACCGCCGCCGTTCGGAGAAAAGGATGCCTTCTTTGACACGACGATCAAATTTAACAGGACGGCTCGTGAGTGAATCAGCGGACTATTCCCAGCCTGTCCATCCTGTCATCCTGTCTCATTTTTTCTGTGAGTACACCTCGGGCTTCAGTGCTGCGCCGCTCGAATGCTGCCGTAATTGCGCAATCGACCACTTGGTGGCCGCTCTTCTATTTAACGCCAGTTTGGAGTGAAATTGTGGCCGTCGAACCCTGTTTGGCCGTCTCTCCCCGGGAGCCGGCGTACGGTTCGAGGATCACCCTCGCACGATTGCTAACCCTTGTACTCGTCGCGATCTTGAGGGCGCCAGGTGCTCGTTGCCGCGCCCTGCACGTGCAGGGCTACGCAAGCGCCGGGATGGTGGTACCAGTATTAACGTTGGTTCTGCGCCGCGCAATACACCTCCAGCACCCCCGTTGCGCCTAAAGAGCAACATATAGCCACCTTAATCAAGTGTCCAAACCACAAACTCTGGGCGCGCTCAAGCGCTCACGGTATGCAGCACCCGCGCTCGCTCACCGCTCTGTGAAAGACGAGCTCCGCGCCAATCTTCTCGCTAGACTTTCTTCCAGCGGACCGCTGTTCGAGGGCGTCATTGGCTACGAGGAAACCGTAGTCCCGCAACTCGTAAATGGCCTTCTCGCTCGTCACAACTTTATTCTGCTCGGCCTGCGCGGACAAGCTAAATCGCGTATTCTGCGGGCTCTGGCGACATTGCTCGACGACGAGATCCCCATCGTCGCCGGAAGTGAGATCAACGACAATCCCTTTGCACCAATTTCCAAGTACGCTCGAATTCTGATTGCCGAGGCTGGTGACGATGCACCCATTGCCTGGCTGGGGCGCGAGAGCCGCTACGTGGAGAAGCTGGCTACTCCAGACGTTACCATCGCCGACATAATTGGCGACGTCGACCCCATCAAGGCAGCTCGCGGCGGGCACATTCTCGCTGACGAGCTGACAATTCATTTCGGAATGCTGCCACGTGCCAATCGCGGAATTTTTGCCCTGAATGAGCTCCCGGATCTCGCTGGGAAAATCCAGGTGGGCCTTTTCAATATCATGCAGGAAGGGGACGTCCAGATCAAGGGTTATCCCATCAGGCTCGCACTGGATGTGTTGCTCTGTTTCACTGCTAATCCGGAAGATTACACCGCTCGCGGGAAGATCATTACACCACTCAAGGACCGCATCGGCAGTGAGATTCTGACACACTACCCGGAGACCGTTGAGCTTGGCATGGATATCACGCGGCAGGAAGCGTGGACCGCGAGAGACGGATTGCCTGTGCGCATTCCTGACTTCGTGGCTGAGGTTGTCGAGCGTGTAGCCTTCGAGGCACGCACCGACAAGCGCATTGACAAGCGTTCGGGGGTTTCGCAGCGAATGCCGATTTCCGTTATCGAGGTAGCAATTTCCAACGCCGAGCAGCGTGCGCTTCGCGTGCGCGAATCGGAGATCGTGCCGCGCATGACAGATATTTACGCCGCACTCCCGGCGATCACGGGGAAGATGGAACTGGAGTACGAAGGCGAGATCGTCGGCGGTCATGCCATTGCGCACGAGCTGATTCGCCGCGCGGCGGATGCGACTTTCGGCGCTCGCGCCGAAGGGGTGAACACCGACGCTGTCGTGATGTGGTTCGATGTGGGAAACGCTCTCCAAATGGAGGAAGAGGTGGGAGCGGAAGCGATGCTGGCAGGATTTGAAGGTGTGCCGACGTTGCTGGACATCGTGTCGAACACCGGCCTCGCTCCTGACAGCGATGTCGCGATGCGCGCGGCTGCGTGCGAATTGGTACTCGAGGCTCTGGTGGCTCGGAAAAAGATTTCACGTTCGGCCGCGGGACGGTACGGTAGAGCCGCGCCTCCTGAACGCCGGCGCCCGAACCAGGACCTGTTCGGCGGCGGTTTGATGGCGTGAAGCCGCCTGAGAGAAAACGCGGCATCACTGTGCGCTGCGCCACCGAGGCGGATCTCGCGATAGTTACGGAGCTCCGCCTCGCTCTACTCCGGGAGCATTCAAGTGACGTGATCTATGGACGCGTTCGCCCCAACGTGAACGCGAGCGCACGGCGCCTGTATCGCGCTCAGCTCGGCTCGCGCGACGAAGTGACATTCCTCGCCCGGCGCGGCTCCAGGACCCTTGGCATCCTGCGTTGCGTCCACAGCAGGGGGTATCCGCTCCTCCTGCCTCCCGAGTATGGATACGTGTCTTCGGTGTACGTCATACCGGAGGCGCGCCGGTCGGGAGTGCTCAAAATACTGCTCAGGCAAGCCGAAAAGTGGTGCCGGGATCGTGGGCTGACGGAGATGCGCCTGCACAGCGGATCGGACAATGCGCTCTCCAATGCAACGTGGGACGCACTGGGGTTCACGATTGTGGAACACCTGCGAATGCGGCCGCTCGAGTTCGAAAAATAGCTATGTGGGATGCAGTCACAACGCTCCTATCTCGGGATGCCTCGCCAGTGCCCACACACCATACGCCAACGTGACCGCTGCGCCAACGCCGACAGTCGCCGGAGCTCCAATTTCCCGCGCAAGCGCCCCAGCGAGAAAAGGTCCGATGACCGGGCCAATGCCCACGAATACCCACGCGTAGGCAGCCATCACCCGGCCGCGAAGCGCATCGGGAGCGAGGGTCTGAAGAAGTCCGTTGGCGACCGCGTTTGTCACAATCATCGAGAAGCCGACGGCGAGGAGGAGCACGACGGAAAGGCCGAACGAGCGCGATAATGAGAACAAAATGAGACATACGGAGAAAGCGTGAGCGGCATACGCCAACAGCCTTCCCCGGCGCACCTGCACGGACATCGCCGCAAGCGCGAGAGCAGCCGCCAATGCGCCGAGTCCAATGGAGCACAACAGCCAACCGTACGCAGCCGCATCGCCTTGAAGCGTATCTCGCGCTATCACCGGAAGGAGGGCGAGGTATGGAGTGCCAAATATGGCGTAAACGGCGATAATGCGAATAATTATCCATACCTCGCGATGTCTGCGAACGAAGCTGAGCCCTTCTCTAAGTCGCGCCACCGGCGAATGTTGAACGGCAGGGGAGGCGCGCTCTGGCAGGCGAACCCTCGCTAGACCCACGAGAACGGCGAGATAGCTCGCCGCGTTCACGGCAAAGCACGCCTCGATTCCCGCAGTCGCGATGAGAATGCCCGCCGCCGTCGGGCCAATGATACGCGCCAGGTTGAAACCGCCCGAGTTGAGAGCGATGGCGTCCAGCAGATCGTCGCGGCCGACCAGCTCGATCATGAGCGTCTGGCGAGCCGGAATCTCCACAGCGTTGATCGCTCCGCCAATGAGCGCGAGGGCGATCAGCCAGCCGATGGTCACACTCCCTGTATAGGTGAACCACCAGAGAAGCAGCGCCTGCACGAGGAGCAACGCCTGCGCTCCAGTCACCAGTCGCAGCTTGTCATATCGGTCTACTATTACCCCCGCGAACAGCGAGATCACCGCCACGGGGAGCGAGCTGGACGCGTACACAAGCGTCACCCAGAAAGGATCACCAGTCAGCTCAAGGGCCAGCCAGGCCTGGGCCGTCGACTGCATCCATGACCCGATAAGGGAGGTGGTCTGTCCAACCCAGAATTGCCGAAAATTCCGGTGCCGCAACAACACCTGAAACGGATTCATGGAACGAGCGGCAGCCATATGCATCAAGTTACGCGCGCTGTATAGTTTTCAGATAGGTGAAATGGGCTGCTCTCGCAGCCAGACC
>JBPCJT010000266.1:0-10678 GCA_051005015.1 Gemmatimonadaceae bacterium
GGGTGGCTCCTGAGCTTTCAGGAAGGCTACCCGCAGGAGATCAGCGAATTCATCACCGTGTCCTCGGAAATTTACGCAGACCTCGAGCCGTACTACGTGGCGAAGACGTGGGCCTGGGTGGAGGAGCGCTGCGCAGACAAGAACGCCTCGCTGGAAGAAACGGTGGAGATCCTGCTGGAAGAATACCGCGGAAGGGAAGCAGAAATGCCGCGCGCGATTGGAGATCTGGCCCGGCAAAACGGGAATGCGCCACCGTACGAGATCGATGAGCGTGTACTCGGATACATGACGATCTCACCCCACACCCTCTACCTCGGCCGAGTCAAGTGGTGGGAGTATACCGAGGATGAAAAAATGATCTTCTGCACCATCTGCAAAACGAAAGTATCGAATTACTACTTGGGGATTGACCGTCACGTGCACGAATTTCACACGCAAGATCAGATCTAAGGCGCTCCCGGCGGCTCCACGGTCTTCCTTTTCTGTTCGCGATAATTGGTCGCACTTTTGCAATTATTCCGTATGAATGCGAGCCGGCAGTCCATGTCCGGGCTGCCGCCACTCGCTACGGTCACCCCGCTTACATGGTGATGTCGCAAGGTGCTGCGCTTGGGAGACAGCTTGAGCAGAGTCGACCACAAGGATGACGATCCGAACTGGTCATTCTACCCCGCTGCGGTTCTGCAACTGCATCATCCGGCGACGCCGCTCACTGTCGACCTGCGAGAGTCTCTCGGCGTCCAAGAATGATGCCCGTTGCGAACACCTCCAGGAGATGCTGGCGCATGACGGACTTTCGCACTTCCCGCTGACGGGGTGTCGCCGGTCCGCGACTCGCTCGCCACCCATGGTTATGACGGTGGCAAAGCGCGCTGGAGAAGGACAGTTCGGACCCATCTACGAGTGAGGCGGGATTCTTATCGAGAGGGAAATTGCGATGTCACAACGCACGATTCGCCGCAAGCTCACGCCCCGATTCCTCCTTTGGCTTGACCGATACCTGGGATCGTGGCGCGTCGGCGTTCACGAGTTCGTTATCAGTCGGAATGCGAGCGGTTGGCTCGTGGGTCGCGACATCGCCGGAAAGCGCGTTCCGCTCGCAAAGATTATCCGCAAAGGCACGCGATCCGAGTCGCGTGTGGATCCCTTCACGCTCGGTCGGCCGCCGTCCCTCAGTGCGCGCCCTGTAGTAGTCTCTCAGAAGCTGATGGACTCGTGGATGGTCGAAACCGAGCGCGAGCGATTCCGCGGAGCGCTGCGTCTGAGCGAGGGGCGCGAGAAGATCCTCGAGCTCATCGAGCGTCGTATTCGCGAGAAAGAGGAGGAACAGAAGCGCCTTGGGTACCTGACTCGTTGGGCTGACACTCTGGGTCGTACTACGCTCCCCGGGGGAGATCGCCGTCTGCTCGAAGATCTGTTGACGGAGCACGAAAGCGGGCGGCGAGAAGAGCCTTACGAAATCCCGGCAGCATTCGTGTTTCGAGCTGTCCGACACCTTGAGGCAACGGGCAAACCGCTGCTGGAACATCGGTATAAGGGTTACGCGCAGACCTTTCTGGCTTTCAAGCAGGAGAGGGAATACGAGCTGATTATTGAGGATTACGAGATGGATTTCGCCACCTGGCGTGAACTGGCGGAATGGAGCGGGGACACGGTCGAGGAGGTGCTTGATCGCCATGGCAATGACGGCTATTATGGCGATGAGATTTTGGGGCCCGACGACAAAATTCCCGAGGGCTTTTTCCCATTGCAATATTACAGTCCTACAACGCGGGTCTTCTACGAGCTCGACAAGCTTTTTCTTCCGGACCTTTTCACATCTCGCGGCTGGGACATCGACCTCGGCGAGCTGAGCTTTGACGACGGACCCGCGCCCGGGAACAGCTATGTGGGCGTTTCGGTCACGTCAGAGCTGGGACTCTCGTGTCTCCAGTACATGCTCGACGATCTGCGAAGCGGCATTCGAATCCTGACCCACGAGTTTTGACCGCGGGGTGTCCGCATCAAAATCGGCGTAGCGGCGCGTCATTACGGACGTATCCTGGGTTAGCGGCTGCGGTTCAGGAACGAGGCCGCTTGGACTAGGGAAGCGACAGGCTGATTACTGAGCAGGCAGCAGCTGCATCGGCTCACTCGGGCCAGCGCCTGACGGAGCGCTGTTGATGCCTGAGGCCAAGCGAAACGCCGACAAAAATTACGCCGATGTATCGAACGTAATTCACCAGAGCCAGGTCACGGTCGCCTGGTGCTGGCAGTTCCGAATCCGCCTCTTCGTGGTCGTAATCCTCGTAATCGGAGTTGAGTGTGCCGCCATTTCCGTGAAACCAGCGGAAGGAGGCTACGATTCCAACGGCGGCCGAATTGGGGCAATCAAGCCTGAAATCGCTGCAATCGTCTTGTCGGACCTATTCGAGGGCAACACTTGTTGGCAGGTCGTGACGAAGAGGGTTGCTGGCAGCGGGCCTTCATCGCTTTTAGTATAGCTAACCGCATTAGCAGCTTCACTCTCATTGCGCCGCTGTGCCATTACCCTTGGAGTCCACTCGTTGAAAACCGTAGCATGCTCGAGGCGCGGTCGCACCTTTCTCGTTACGATCGTACTTGGCGTGATAGGCTGCACAGTGGACCAGCCAGAGCGGGTACGTGTTAACGCCGGGCGGGATGGTGGCCGACAGCCTTGTCAATCGAAACCTGGGCGAGCGACACTCCACCAAAATTGTGCTGAGAACACTCTTCATTTTAGCAGGATTGGCAGGCGGGCTGTTGTCTTGCGTCACCGCAATATCCGGGGAGAAGTCACTGTTGTCGCCAACCGCGACGACGAGCGATGACTGCCCAGTGGCGCGCGGATGGCCTCAACTACCGGTCGGGTTCGTCCTTGGCACCACCGCCGGTGTTGGCGTCAGCGGAGATGGAGTCGTTCACGTTTTCCATCGAGCAGGCCGTGAATGGGGCGATTCACTTCCGCGCGACACAATTGGCAGACCGACGATCTGGACGTTCGACGCCTCAACAGGACGCGTAACTCGGCGATGGGGAGAAGGCCTGTTTGTCATGCCGCATGGCCTTGGCGTCGATCGCGAGGACAACATCTGGGTGACCGATGTCGGCCGGCAGCAAGTGATGAAGTTCTCGGCGACTGGAAACCTTCTGCTGACTCTCGGAGTACGCGGCGTCGCCGGCGCCGATTCTACGCATTTCAATCTTCCCACCGACGTGGCGGTTCGTTCAGACGGCGACGTGTACGTAAGCGACGGTTACAGAAATTCACGCGTCATCCAATTCGATTCCCGCGGCCGGTTCGTCCGTCAGTGGGGACGCGCAGGATCGGCACCGGGAGAATTTCAGCTGCCGCATGGCATTGCATTGGACGGTTCCGGGCGAATTTATGTCGCGGATCGCGCGAATGGACGACTGCAGGTGTTCGATACGACAGGAGCTTTCATAACCGAATGGAAGGGAATTGAAATCGGACGCCCGTTCGCAGTCTCCGTAGCGGCAAATGGTACCGTGTTCCTCGCGGACGGCGGCGATCCAGGAGTGCCGATGCCGAGACGGGCCGGGGTCGTTCATCTCACTAGGGATGGGAAAGTCATTCGACGCTTTAGCCGCTTCGGCAACTACGACGGCCAGTTGTTCACGCCTCATGATCTCGCTGCAGGTCCAGGCGACGCCGTTTACGTCGTCGACGCCGATGGCTGGCGAGTACAGAAGTTCGTGTGTAGGGAGAGACCCTGAATGCACGTGATTCTGCTGAACGAGAGCTGCCTTGCACGCTTTCCGATCGCCATGGCGGTTGCCCTACTATCCGCATGTCAGCAGCCGAAGCCGCCACAGGACACGAGCTCAGCTCAGCGTAGTATGACGGATCCCTATGCTGAGTTACGTGCTGCGATGGTTGGGGAACAACTCCGCGCTCGTGGCATCCGCGATCGCGCTGTTCTTACCGTAATGACACGTGTCTCGCGCCACCGATTCGTTCCGGCCGAGTACCAAGATGAAGCGTATGGTGATCATCCTCTGCCGATCGGTTTCGACCAGACAATTTCACAGCCGTACATCGTCGCCTACATGACCGAAGCCGCGGATATCTCTGGTACCGAAAAGGTTCTCGAGGTTGGAACCGGCTCTGGCTACCAGGCCGCGATCCTTGCAGAACTCGCGCGCGAGGTGTACACGATCGAGATCATCCCCGAGCTGGCCGAGCGGGCTCGCACTGTGCTCACGACGCTCGGCTACAGGAATATCCAGCTTCGCTCAGGCGATGGATACGCCGGGTGGAAAGAACACGCACCCTTCGACGCTATCATCGTCACCGCAGCGCCGGATCATGTCCCTCCCGCTCTTCTGGAACAACTCGCGGTGAACGGGCGAATGGTTATTCCTGTTGGTACCGGCGAGCAGGAAATGCGCGTGATCACGAAAAGAGCTACAGGGATTACTGACGAGAGAACGCTACCAGTTCGGTTTGTACCGCTCGTTCGTTCGGACAAGGCAAGGCGATAAGGGCCCCAGGTCAATAGTAGCAAATAGATACTAAGCCTCGTAAAGCAATAACTAATCCCGGAGATTCCGTGCGAGCCACGTACTCGAGTATCGCATTCATCCCAGGAGTGCTCGGTCCACAAACCGACCTGCTCTCCAACCGCCTCGTCGACCGCACCCATGCTCTGAACGCGCAGACTCTCTGCTGGCCGACATCTCCGTCAACGTTCAAGCTCGATCGCCTCTCGCACGGGCGAACTGCCGGCGGATGGATGTATTCTGCAAATGCCTTCAGCGCTCCGGAGCATGGCGGCACACATCTCGACGCTCCGATTCACTTCGCCGAAGGTCGGCAAACGAGTGGACCAGATTGCTCTCAGTCATCTGATAGGGCCTGCGATCGTCATCGACATTCGATGCCGAGGCCAGCCGTCGCGCCTCGGGCGCAAAAGACGCGGCTGCCCATCATTGACATGCACATGCATGCGCGCACGGCCCACCACTACGGCCCGAACCCCGGCCCGCTGTGCGCCCCTGTCGAGAAGATGCCCACATGGGACCCGGCCAAGCCGTTCGGCGAGGCGCTGGAGAAGTCCGAGCCGCCGTGCAAACGGCCCGTAGAGCCGGCGAAGACGGATGCGGAGGTGATGGAGCAAACAATGGCCGTGATGGAGCGGCACAACATCATCGGCATGCTCGGCGGGAAGCCCGAACTCGTGGCGAAGTGGATGGCTGCTGCACCGGGGCGCTTCATCGCCGGCTTGGACTTCCGGCTCGACCGTGACGGCGGCACGGCTTCAGCCGGTGGGAGTTCGCAAGGTTATCAAGCACTCTCGCCGCAGGCGATGCGTGAGCTTCATCGGAAGGGTTCTTTCTCCGTGCTGGGCGAGGTGCTAAACCAGTACGGCGGGATCGCCCCCGACGACCCACGCATGGAGCCGTACTGGGCGCTGGCCGAAGAGTTAGACATCCCCGTCGGGATACATCTCGGCCCGGGCGGCCCCGGCGAATTTTATCTCGGCAACAAGAATTACCGCGCGCGTCTCCAAAGTGCCCTGACGATGGAGGAAGTCCTTGTCCGGCACCCGAAGATGCGCGTCTACCTAATGCATGCCGGTTACCCGATGCTCGACGACCTGCTCGCGTTAGTGTTCTCGCATCCGCAGGTTTATATCGAGGTCAGCATGCTTGCTAACGTCGAGCCGCGGGCCGGGTTCTACAGGTACCTCAAGGCTATCGTGGATGCGGGGTACGGTGAGCGTATCATGTTCGGGTCTGACCAGATGGTCTGGCCGGGCATCATAGATCCCGCGATAGATGCTATCGAGGGAGCGCCGTTCCTCAGCCCGAGGCAGAAGCGCGACATCTTTTACAATAATGCGGCCCGCTTTCTCAGGCTCAGCCCCGAAGAGGTCGCACGTCACCACCGCATGTGACCTCGCACGCGGCTCATCCCGGGAACGGCGCGGCCCAACAACGGCATGCACCCGACCGCGAATCAGCATGAATGTCAACGAGAACTTGTCCGTACCGGCGTTGAATGCGCGGCGGGTGATGCCGGGCGTTAGGCGACTGTGGCTACAGCTTGGCGAACAACCCGGTGATCGCGTATTCGTGAGAGAGTTGTGAAACCGACGTACTTCACCTCCCCCGCCGAGTTTCGGGCGTGGTTCGAAAAGCATCACTACTCCGCGACGGAGTTGTGGGCCGGTTATCACAAGAAGGGCTCGGGTACGCCGAGCATCACCTCGCCGGAGTCGGTCGACGAAGCGCTCTGCTTCGGCTGGATCGACGGGATCCGCAAGAGCATCGACGAGAATCGCTACACGATCCGCTTCACGCGACGCAAACCGAAAAGCAACTGGAGCAATATCAACATCGAACGCGTCGCGGAGCTTCAGAAGCTCGGCCGGATGACACCGGCGGGACTGAGAGCATTCGAGGAACGCGAGGCGAAGCGGGACTACTCGTACGAGCAGACGCGTTCGCGGTCCTTCAGGCCCGAGCAGGAGAAGACCTTCCGCGCGAACAGGAAGGCCTGGGCATTCTTCGAGCAACAACCGCCGTCGTATCGCAAGACGTTGATCTATTGGGTCACGAGCGCGAAGAAGGAAGAAACCCGAGCGTCGCGGCTGGAGAAGCTGATCGACGCGTCGGCGGCGGGTCGACGAATCGGCGACGCCTTCACTAATCGCGTAAGCCGCTGATAGAGGCGGGACGGGCGCGGCACGGGGACCGGTGAAACGCATAGAGTTTCTCATGGCCGAACGGCACGCCGCCCGTTTTTTGCTTCACCTTTGCCAAACCTGGTTCCCCCGCTGTCCGTCGCCTAACTCGGCAAACTAAAGTGACGCGAGCCGACGCTCCAAAGGTGCTCGAGTACAACTGGGGTGGCTTCGACATGCGGTGGCAACTCGAAGCCTTTAGTGGCGGGACGCGCCTGACCCTGTGGACCAACATTGATCGCCGTTTCATCTCCATGGGTGCTGCCGGGTGGCACATTTGCTTCGATGTTCTCGATCACCTTCTCAGCGAAACCCCCATCGGCCGCATCGTTGGTCCGGAAGCGATGAAGTTCGACGGCTGGCAGCGGCTCAATGCCGAGTACGCAAAGCAGTTCGGCGCCTAGACCGTAGCCCTCCGCGGGGGTCCGATGGCCAAACTCGTTTTTTAGAGGAGGTCGCATTGAATAGAAACAGCTGGATCCGGCAGATCCACCGCTCGATGGCCGTCGCTTTCACGGCGACTGTCATTGCCAACTTCTTCGCCTTGGCACAAGGGGGTGGGATGCCTCCACCCTGGGTGACCTATTCGCCGCTGCTCCCGCTCGCCTTGCTCCTGCTCACCGGCCTGTATTTGTTCGTACTGCCGCATGCAGCCAGGTGGCACAGCAGGAGGCGAGCGTGAAAAAGTCGGGCGCGAGCCAAGGCGAATCGGCATCTGAGCTTATCTCGAAAAGAATCGCTGAGCTCGGGGATTGGCGCGGCGAAACCCTTGGCAGGATGCGCAAGCTCATTAAGGAAGCAGACCCGCACGTCGTCGAGGAGTGGAAGTGGATGGGCACGCCCGTTTGGTCCCACGACGGCATCATCTGCACCGGCGAATCTTACAAGAAGGTCGTGAAGCTTACCTTTGCCAAGGGCGCATCTCTGAGGGATCCCGCGCGGCTCTTCAACTCCAGTCTGGTTGGAAAGGTACGCCGCGCGATCGACATCCACGAAGGAGAAGAAGTTGACGAGTCCTCTTTCAAGGCGCTCGTTCGGCAAGCGGTCGCTCTCAACAGTTCGGGCAAGGCGAAACGTTCGAAGAAAGCCAAGCCTTAGAGGACCGATGAAATTCTGGCCGGTGCGCAGTCCAAGGGATAAACTCACCAGGAGAATATCATGTCAGAAGCATACCCGGGCACCGTTCGTGACAGATCGACGGGAAGCTCCACGGCGAGGCAGCTTTGGATGGGCCGCATTGTCACCGGGATCGTTGTTCTTTTCCTCGCATTTGACGCGGGAATAAAACTTTTCGGCGTCAGGCAAGCCGTTGAGGGAACCGTTCAGCTCGGCTACAGCGAGGGATCCGTTTTCGTGATCGGGGTAATCGCGGCTGTGTGTCTGGTTCTATACGTGATCCCGCAAACTGCCCCGATCGGTGCGATCCTCTTGACGGGGTATCTGGGTGGCGCAATTGCAACGCAACTGAGAGCGGAGAACCCGCTGCTCACACACACTCTCTTTCCGCTCTACGTCGCTGGATTCGTCTTGGGCGGCCTGTACCTGAGGGACGCGAGGGTGCGAGCGCTGCTTCATCCATGACAGCTGCCGCCGCCGAACTTGAACAGTTCCGCCCAATACTCACCGGGCACTGCTACCGCATGCTCGGTTCAGTGGTCGACGCCGAAGACGCGGTGCAGGAAGCAATGCTGCGCGCGTGGAAAGGAATCGACCGCTTCGACGAACGTTCTTCCCTAAAGACGTGGCTGTATAGGATCGCGACGAATGTGTGCCTCGATACGCGCTCCGCATCGAAACGGCAGCGCCTGCGGCCTGTCGACGTGTCAGATCATCCTGCAGACGTGGCGGATGACATGATTCTCACGCAGCGCCCGCGCGAACAGTGGGTGGAACCGATTTCCGATGAGATGGCGCTGCCTTCAACCGCCGAAACAGATCCGGAAGAGTATGCGATCCTGCGTGAGAGCATTCGACTGGCGTTTGTCGCCGCGCTTCAGTACCTCCCGCCAAAGCAGCGCGCGGTCCTTCTGCTCACCCAGGTGCTGAACTGGTCGGCCGTGGAAACGGCCGAGAGTCTTGGGTTGAGCGTCGCCGCCGTGAACGGTGCCTTACAGAGAGCACGTGCCACTCTCGACGCGCGTAACCCGGCCGTCGTGCCGCGGACACTTAGCGCCGTGCAGGAGCGCTTGGTCGCGCAATACGTGGCGGCGTTTGAGCAGTACGATGTGGCCGCACTTACCAGTCTGCTGCGCGAGGATGCGACGATGTCGATGCCGCCATACGAATTGTGGCTCCAGGGGCACGATTCCATTGCTCGCTGGCTCACAGGGATCGGTCACGAATGCAGAGGTTCCGTGCTCGTTCCTGTTCGGGCCTGCGGTGGGACACCGGCATACGCTCAATACAAGCATGGCGGTGCGGAACCGTGGGCGCTGATTCTGTTGGAGGTTGACGCCAGCCGGATCACCAACATGGTGTATTATCTGGACGTCGAGACCCTGTTTCCCCATTTCGGCCTGCCGATGAAGCTCACGAGCTGACCAATCGCGGCAGTTTCGGTCGCCTCCAATTCGACCGATGATTTTTTGCGGTCGTTCCAGTCTAATCAGTAAAACCAACCGGAGACCATCATGCCTTCTGCAGAACAAAGCTCAGCGCCGAGGATAACGAATTCGGGCACGAAGCCGCGCACGCCGCACAAACTGTTCGTGAATATCCCCGTCGCGGATGTACAGCGTTCGATCGACTTTTTCCAGGCGCTCGGTTTCAGCTTCAACCCGCAGTTCACCGACGCAACGGCGACATGCATGCTCGTGGGTGAGGACGCCTACTTCATGCTGCTGCACCGCGACCGTTTTGTGGGTTTCAGCAAGCGCCCTGCGGGAGACCCGACGCATGAAACCCACGCGCTTTTCGCCTTGAGTGTGAATAGCCGCGAGGAGGTGGATGAGATGGTGCGCAAGGCGGTCGCGGCCGGAGGTTCCCACGCGACTGACCCACAGGAGCACGGATTCATGTACGGCTGGAGCTTTTACGATCCCGACGGATACCACTGGGAGGTGTTCTGGATGGATCCAGCCACAATTCAGAGCGCACCAGGAGAAGCGACAACATGAGCGTCACGCCGAAAATCGGCTTCGAGTGGCCGGTCGCATCCGGAGGGAGCATCGAATGAAACGAATGTGGAGCCTGCTGATCGTCTCCAGCAATGGTGTGTGCGAGTCACGCGCCAGCTCCGAAGTTGGCTGCCGCCGAACTGCCGCTGCCGCGGTGACGGCGGCCGGGCTGCCTAGAGCGGTGAAGCTGCTGAAGACACGCGAAATGTTTGACCTCAGCGGCGTTGGCCGCGCAGCTTACCGCCAATCGCGTTAGACTGGCGGCACATCGAGTACCTCATGGAGGATCACTGAGGCGCCCGATACCATCGACGCGGGCTGGACCCGATTCCGCTTCGCGAACAACGGCGACGACATCCACTACCCACATCGTGCGGTTGGATTCGGGACGGATGGTGACCGAGCTCGTCGAGACTTATGCCGAGGCCATCCGCACGTCCGGGCCGCGCCCGACGTGGGTGACGCGGTTCGGTGGCCCCGGCGGCGCCGCTCCGGGCGACTCATCCCGCGTGACACAGTACCTCGAGCCCGGAAGCTACGTGTGGATTTGCCCCGTCGAAGACAGCGTTGGAATCCCGCACTTTTCGAAGGGAGAGTTCAAGACCTTTGTAATCCGAGCCACGAGTACCAATGCGGCCGGGCCGGATGGGCGGTCGCACATCGAGCATGGGATGATCCAGCAGATAAGGATCCGCTGACGACTTGGAGTTCACAGTTCTAATCGTCAGCGCATTTGCAGCCATCGCCACGCTTGCGGTTGGTTGCTTCTTTGGCCTGGTATTCAGGTCGCATCTGGCCGTCGCCGTACGCCCAGGCGGTATCGAAGAAGTTGACGCCACTATCGACAGCGAG
>JBPCJT010000267.1:0-3202 GCA_051005015.1 Gemmatimonadaceae bacterium
ACAACATCCTGGGGACGCTTGGCCACCTCAGGGTCGAGGTTATTCATGAGCATGCGAAGCGCCGCTTCCTGCTGCCAACTCTTGCACGAGAGCGTGGCACCGCGGGGCGCAGGGCCGGTCGTTCTTCCCGTGATTCGCGGAGCCTCGGATATGACTTGCGCTTCGGGCATCAGGTTGGCGCTCCCACCGCCGGTAAATCGAATGCGCCCATTCGGATTGCCGCGGCGAGTTCTGCGATGTCATATCCCAGGACGCGGTCACGGCCGAGCGGCGGCACTAGGGCCCGGACGCTGGCGTGCGCGGAAACCAGGCGAGTACCGGGTGTGAGCGGCGCTCGGTAGTCGATCGCCTGCGCCGCGCACATCAGCTCGATCGCCAGGATGTTCTCCAGGTTACCGACGATCCGGCGTAACTTCCATGCGGCACCCATCGCCATCGGCACGATATCCTCCTTGTTGCCGTCGGTAGGTATGGTGTCCACGCTCGCGGGATGCGCGAGCAGCTTGCATTCACTGGCGAGTGATGCCGCGGTTACCTGTGCCATCATGAAGCCCGAGTTGACCCCTGCATCAGAGGTCAGAAAGGGTGGCAGGCCCTGATTGAAGTCCGGGTGCACGAGCCGGTCGATGCGCCGTTCCGCAATGGTTGCAAGATTCGTGAGAGCGATGGCCATGACATCGAGCGCGAGCGCTACCGCCTGCCCGTGAAAGTTACCGCCACTGAGCATCTCGCCACTCTCGAAAACCAGTGGATTGTCGGTCGCCGCGTTGAGTTCTCGAGACACAAGCCCTTCCGCAAACTTCAAGGCATCGAGCGCTGGACCATGCACCTGCGGCATGCACCGAAGCGCGTAGGCGTCCTGGACGCGTGGGTCGCCGTGGCGGTGCGATTCACGTATCTCGCTTCCGGCAAGAAGCTGGCGAAGGAGTGCTGCGGATTCCGCCTGGCCAATCTGGCCCCGCGCCTCCTGAATCCTTGCATCGAAGGCCACTGGAGTTCCCAACAGACCTTCCAGCGACATGGCACCGGCCACGTGAGCCACGTTCCAGAGACGCCGCGCGTCTCCACACGCAAGCGCGGCAATGGCGGTATGCGCTTGCGTTCCGTTGATCAGTGAAAGGCCTTCCTTCGGCGCGAGGCTGACCGGCTCCAATGCCGCTTCCCTGAACATTTCCCTCGCGGAACCTTCGCGGCGCCCATCGTGTAGCGTCCCCTCGCCTATCAGAGCCAGCGCGAGATGCGCAAGGGGTGCGAGATCGCCGCTCGCACCCACGCTGCCCTGTTCCGGAATCGGTGGATACAGTCCCGCGTTGAGCATCCCCGCCAGCAGATCCACGAGAACTGCACGGGCGCCGGAAAATCCCTTGGCTATCACGTTGGCTCGTAACAGCATCATCGCGCGCACTTCGCGTTCCGGCAGTAACGGCCCGACTCCAGCCGCATGGCTCCGGACGAGATTGACCTGCAGCTCGGCGAGACGTTCCGCCGGAATGGCTATGTCGGACAGCTTGCCAAAACCGGTGGTAACACCGTATGCCACTCCGCCACTGTTGACTACACCCTCCACCACAGCGCGGGTTCGCGCCATTCGCGCGCGCGCGGCGCTCGCCAGCGCCACGGACACGCGCCCGACGGCGACCGCATGGACATCGGAGATGCGGAGTGAGTCGCCGTCCAGGACAACGCTGTCTTGCATGGGACGAATAGTCCCATTCCAGCCGGTTCAATTCAAGGGTTGGACTCATACCGGCGTAGTCGCGCCATTTGCCGGCTATCAGTATCCGCCGCTGCTTCGAAGCGCGCTTCGCTTGAGCTCCGGATTTCCACGATCACTCTGATACGACCAGTCAAGAATCATGTAGTCCCTCGAAACATGGCTCACCCGAACTGCGCCGTAATGCAGCCCGTCAGCCAGCAGTGTCTCAAAAACGTATGCAAATCCGGGCAACGCTTCGATCGAGCTCGCGGCATATCCACTCACAGGTGCGAGATCAACGGCGGTGAGGTCGTCCACAGCCGTGCTGCCATAGAGTGCGACACGAACGCCGGCGCGAACCGGGTTGAACCAAAGCGATCCATCAGGGCGACGCTCCACGCGAAAGTCGATATCTGTTCGATCACCCGCGACAACCGATCCGAATGATACGGTGGCTGCATCGAAGAATCGAAAACCGCTCTTGAGCGGCGCTGACTCCCTGGCATACACGACGATGTTGCGAGCATCGTAGCGCGGTGTGTCGGATCGAGGACGCGCCCAGATGCTCTCATGTCCGTTGAAGCTCACAGCGCTCACTGTAAAACAGCGGGGAGCGCCGTTTGGAAAGCCGGTTGCCAGAAAGTCCTCGGATACTGTGGAGCCTTCCAACACCCAGTTCGCATCGTCGCACAGATCCTGGTCGAGATTGTAGGGGGTGGAGTAAACGCGATAGTGATCGAACAGCGACGGCGCCGCGTCCCTAGCGGTTGTGGGCCATGAAAGCTGAATCGCGCGATCGAGGGAAATCGAAAACATTTGCGCCGGAGCGGGAAGCTGGTTCCGTTCGTCCACGGTTATGGTATTGGAGGGCCGACTCTCGTTCCCAAAGTCATCCAGCGCGGCCACAAAGTACTGCAGGTGCGGGATTCCCTCGTCGTGAAACGAGCTGGACGTCGTCTCGGCGCGGCGGCTCCACTCTCCCGAGGTAGATCCGCGAGAGTACACGACGAAGCTCTCTATGCGCACGTCACCTGGGTCCGTCCACCGAAGAAGAATGCCATCCGGTGCCCGCGAATCGCCGCTTGGAATGAGCTCATAACGCAGGTCCGAGGGCGCTCTTACACCAGTGTCGGCCGGGTCGGTGATATTGTCACCGTATCGGGTGCATGCCGCGAGCGCTGCACCCAGCAGCACGAGAGAAGTACGCATGGTGGCTCCAGAGAGGGTTGCCACCGCGTATGCGCATTGAGCGGACCTTCAACGATTCGCTGTCAACGCTCAATCAGAAAACGAGTTAGGAAAATACCACCGATGGGACATGTCCACGCGCGCGGACAGGCGTGTGCGCGCGGCGAGAGACAGATCAACGCAAAGGGGGGAGCGGGGAGCAAAACGGGCAGCGCTTGTCGTTCTCGGCAGACCTGAACCGTCGCGTGGCTTTGCAGGCGCGGGCCAGAGATCGAACCCGAAGCACCCATTTATGGGCAGGGCATTCTATCCGAATGC
>JBPCJT010000268.1:0-4778 GCA_051005015.1 Gemmatimonadaceae bacterium
GTGTTCAGGCGCTTTCGCTGGCCGCGGCTACAGTGACATTCGCCGCTTTGGGGTTTCGCTACTGGACGCTCGTCATTGGCGGAGTGATGAGCGCACTTATGTCGACGAGCCTGATTGTGTACAACCGGCCACACGCGTTTGCCCGCCCGCGCCTTTCGTCTATTCGGGAAGCGCTTGGGTTCAGCGGACACATCATCGTGCAGCGGCTCACGTGGTACGTGTACTCCAACGCCGATTTCTTTGTCGCAGGCAAGATTCTCGGAAAGGCGGCTCTTGGCGCTTATACCGTCGCCTGGACCATGGCCAACGTGCCGATCGAGAAAGTCACCGCCCTGGTTGTGCGAGTGACCCCCGCCGTGTTCTCGAGCGTCCAACATGACAAGGCGGCCCTGCGCCGCTATCTCCTTGCTCTCACGGAGGGGCTAGCGCTCCTTACATTCCCCGCGACAATCGGGCTCGCGCTGATGGCGGATGGTGTGGTACTCCTCGCACTCGGCGAGAAGTGGAAGACCATGATAGTGCCACTCCAGCTTCTCGCTCTGTACGCCTCCGTGCGGTCCATCACCCCGCTTCTCCCGCACGTGCTGAACGTGACCGGCGATTCGCGCTTCGGTGCGCGGAACAGCGTGCTTGCAGCTATAGTGCTGCCTCTTGCATTCTATCTCGGCACCCGTTGGGGAACGGTGGGCATAGCGGCCGCGTGGCTGGTGGCTCACCCCATGGTCATCATGCCACTCTACTGGAGAGTTCTGAAGCGAATCGATCTGAGCATTAGCCGGTATCTGCGTGCACTGTGGCCCGCCGTCAGCAGCTCGGCGGTAATGGCCGCGGCGGTCTTTGCGGTACGCGCATTCGTTCCGGCAGAAGCTCCACTCATTGCCCGTGTGCTGATCCCCGTTGCGGGTGGCGCCGCGGCGTACGCCCTCGTCATTTTCACGATTCACCGTGAGCGCGTCCGCGCATTCGCCGACATGCTCGGCGCCGCCCGTCTCGGAGCTGCATGACACAGCATGGGCGCGTGGCGTCCAGCACAGTCAGCGAACCAGCGCCCATTTTTAGTGCGCCGCCGAGCGACTCCCGACTGCCGCGCCTTCTTCTGATAAGCTATCACTTTCCCCCCGGCCGGTCCGCAGGTGCATTGCGCTGGCAGAAACTCTCACGATTTGCGGCTGAGCGCGGCTGGGCTATGGATGTCGTCACCGCCCATCCCACTAGCCTTGTGGCGACCGATCCGTCACGGCTGGACGAACTGCCCTCCGGGACGAGAGTGTATGGCATTCCGGTGGAAGTGTCTTTCGCCGAACGGCTGGACGCGTGGCTCACATCGTTGGTTCAATCGGTGCGAGGACGGCTAGGCGGCGCTTCGTCATCACGTGGTGCCGCCGGAAATACCGTACGGTCCACCGTATCAGCCCCAGTGCGCATAAACTCCCTACCTGCGTCAGATATCGGCTGGGATTTCAGCAAGCCGCGAACACTCATTCGCGCCTACCATGCGTACGTGATCAAATCGAAGTGGCATGGGTGGGCCAATGCCGCCGAATTCGTGGCGAAGGCTATCGTCGAAGCCAGCGTACACCGCGCGGTAATCAGTTGCGGTCCGCCACACGAGGCTCACGAAGCGGCCCGCCGAGTATCCCTCGCGACAGGACTTCCATTGATGCTGGACATGCGCGACCCGTGGAGCTTGGTTGAGCGCCTTCCCGAGCCGGTCGCTAGCCCAGTCTGGCTACGCTGGAGTGCGCGCGATGAGCAGCGCGCGATGGCGCGGGCGTCGATCGCAATCTGCAACACGGACCCCAGCCGGCGTGCACTCGCGGCGGCATATCCGAACACAAGCGCACGCATCATCACGGTAATGAACGGTTACGACGAGGAACCGATTCCCTCCGCGCGCCGGGGGCGGCGCTTCACAATCGCTTACGCGGGAAATATCTACATAGATCGCGATCCAAGGCTTCTCTTTCGCGCCGCGGCGCGCGTGATCGCCGATCTCGGCCTCACACCAGAGGACTTTGGACTGGATTTCGTAGGGAATGTCGAAATGTACGACGGAGTTCCGGTGAGCCAAATCGCATGCGAGGAAGGTATGGCAGCGTTCGTAACCGTCAGCCCTTCGCTCCCCCGTCCGGCGATGCTCGAATTTCTCGCGGGCGCGTCGATGCTCGTGAGCCTGCCGCAGGACAGCGATCTGGCTGTTCCGTCAAAATTGTTCGAGTACATGCAGTTCGACGCGTGGCTCCTTGCGCTCGCTGATGTAGACAGCGCAACGGAGCTACTTCTGCGCGACTCCGGCGCCGATGTCCGTGCGCCGCACGACGTGCAAGGAATGACCGCGGTCCTTCACGCTCGCTATCAACAGTACGCGCGAGGGGTGCGTCCCGGGCGTCTGGCACGCGATGGACGCTTCAGCCGCCGCGGTCAGGCGAAAATCCTGCTCGACGCGCTCGAGGATGTGGTGGGTAGCGCGTCACCGGCGCGCATCGGAGCGCTGTCAGCGCCCGGCTCCGTCGTATAGATCCTCGTAGGCATTCACCATCGCGTCCAGGTTGAATGCCTGGTGCACACGTGCCCGCGCACGCTGGCCTTCCGAATGGCAGCGAGCCGGATCCGTAAGAGCATCGTGCCAGGCCCGCGCGAGCGCGTCGGGATTCTCGGGTGGTACCAGGCGATGGCGCAGATCGGGACCGAGCACCGCGGCGTTTCCGCCAACGTCAGTGACGACGGGACAGAGTCCCGCGCTCATCGCTTCGAGCAGGCTCACGGAGGTACCTTCACTGCGCGAAGACATGGTGAAGAGCCCAAACGTCGCATGCATGTCCTGTACATCATCGCGCCAACCGAGAAAGTATATGCGTCCGGCGAGTCCGAGTGCACCGGCTCGCTTCTCCAGTACTTCCCGCTCGGACCCTTCGCCGCAGAGGACCATGACCGGCGCCGGCTGATTATCCGGCCAAATGGTGAGCAGGCGCGCAAACGCGTCGACCATTACATCGTAGCCCTTGATGTATTCCAGCCGTCCGATGCTGCCGAGCACGGGAGCGGTGGTTGGAACGCCAAGTTGCGCGCGAACGCCGCCGCGATCGGGCCGTGGGCGGTGCAACTCGGTGTCCACTCCGTTGATGACGACTCGAACGTTGGCCGAATCGCGCACCACTGTTGTGCTGAGTTGCTCAGCGAGCACCTCCGACACTGCCACGACGATGTCGGTCTGACGCGCGGCCAAGCCATCCTGCAAACGGGCCCGCCACGGATCGGGTCGCTGCCGCCCATGTTCTGTATGAATGATCAGCGGAACGCCGGCTCGCCGAGCGGCGAAAGCGGCCTTATACCATACGCCGGTGTGGCTATGCGTTACATCGGGCGCGATTTGCCGGATGTTACGAATCAGCGCCCGCGGCCAGATTAGCGATCCTCTGCCCATGTGGTCGGCGAGATGCACGGTAGCAACGTCGTGCAGCCCCTCGGCATATCGACCGAGGTATTGGAGCGCCATTACGTGCATCTCGAAGCGCTGCCGGTCCGCTCGCGTGACGATGTCAGCGAGCAGCCGTTCCATCCCGCCATAGTTAAGGTTCTGAATGATCTGAAGAACGCGAACCCGCTTACCCACGTACTGACCGCTGTCCGGTGACCGCGGATACGGCATGATGCTGCACACGCTCGGCCCGATCGAATATCCACCGCGCAGCCGTCAGCGCCGCCAGCCGCACGGGCCGCATCGATACGGTGGCATCGAAGCGCATTGTCTTTCCCGCATTTACGAATCGGCCGGCCCTGAGCGCCGTTAGTGGATCGCTCTCGTCTGCCGAGATGATGACGCGTGTTTCCCGATCGTTCCTGCTGTCGTGCTGATCGAGTCCCGCGATCCCGACCACTTCGCTGCGCTTCGCGCGCGTAGCGAGCAGCAGCCGGATCGCACGCGGGTCGGGGAGAAATCGTGTGTTGTAAGTGGCGTTCCAAACCTCGATGGCGTCGATGCCGGCGCTCACGACTTCGGGCAACCGATAGTCACAGAGAATCGGATGCGCTACGATCGTGAAGCCCGCGGTGGCGCGTGTCTCACGGATGAATTCTCCGGGCGTAGCCGGTTCAATCCATCTGGACAGTCCGAGTGCAAGCAGATGGAGTCCCGGAAAGCCGGTAAAGCGAAATTCGAGTCCGGGAATGAGATGCACGCGATCGTCCGAAACGGTTCTGCAGCGTCCCGCGAACTCCTCGAATGTCTCGGGAGTCAGGTCTTCGGCGTGGTCGGTGAGTCCGACCCACCCGATGCCGCGAGCGAGACAGAAATCGCGCACCATCTCCAGCGAATCGCGTCCGTCGTGCGAGTAATCGGTATGAACGTGCACGATGCCCATGCGCGTAGCGGTCATCGACCTTTGAGCCATTCGCCAGTCTCGAACATGAAGGGCATCGGATCGCGTAGACGCAAGATCTCGTTGCGGTCGCCGGGGCGCCACAGCGTTAAAAACTCCCGTAGGGCGCCAAGGCGGCTCGGTGCGCCGTTCGGGAGCGCCAGGGAGGCAGCGGAGTGCCTCAGGCGGGCGATGAGGTGATCAACGTCCCCCCACCACCAGCGGCTCCGGACGCCGATTTTGTAGTCGAGCACGGGATCGGGACGATCGCCCATCGCTGCTCTAATAAGGAGCGCCGGAAAGTCCACGCCGGAATCGATCGCGAGCTGGAGCGAGCCCCAGAACCGCCCGTTGATCTCCATGAGGTAGGGTATTCCGCTCGTTGCATCCTCCTTGTATTCGATCATAGCGACTCCACGC
>JBPCJT010000269.1:0-7223 GCA_051005015.1 Gemmatimonadaceae bacterium
CCTCACCCCCCGAGAGCGAGCGCATTCCCCGGTCAAGGGTGAGGTACCCAAGCCCGACGTCCAGAAGGAAGCGGGTACGCGCCCTGGCCTCGCGCAACACGTTCTCCGCGATCTTTCGCTCGAATTCCGAGAAGGGAAGCTCCTCCAGCCAGCTTGCGAGCCGGTCCAGTGGCAACGCGGAGGCCTCCGCGATGGTACTTTGGCCGATTCTCACGGCAAGTGCCTCGGGACGCAGCCTGGCCCCATGGCAATCGGGGCACTCCTGAGCGGTCTGATACTGCCGGAGGAATACGCGGATGTACTGTTTATAGCGCTTCTCCTCGAGATCACGAAGAAATGGCATGATGCCCTTGAACCCGCGCGAACGTCCCCGCAGCAGCGCCTGGCGAGCATCCGGCGGCAGGTCCCTCCAGGAAACGTCGAATGCTATCCCGTTCTGCCTCGCGAAATCAGCGAGAGCACGACGCTTCTTCTCGTACCTCGGCTTGGTCCACGGGTCGATCGCGCCCTTGCGCAGGCTGCGATCGGGATAGGGGACGATGAGCGCCTCGTCGTATTCCAGCACCGCGCCGAAGCCATTGCAGGTGGGGCAGGCACCCCGCGGATTGTTGAATGAAAAGAACTGCGGCGCCGGCGTCGGAGCTCTGGTTCCGTCGTATGCGCATTGGAATCGCTCGGTAAACCGAAGGCGGTCGAGAGCCTCTGTGCCTGGCCGCGGAGCCGCGGGCGACGCAAGGAGTATGACGCACTCCCCGTCCCCTTCTGTAAAGGCCGTCCCTACCGCGTCGGTCAGACGGCGCTCGGTGTCAGCTGCGACTACGAGCCGGTCAACCACCACGAGCCGGTCCGATGCGCCGGTTATCTCCGTCCCGCCAGCGTGCATCTCATCCACGTGCTTCGTGACGGCATCGATACAAAGCCGGACGAAACCCTGAGCACGAAGATTCTCGATGACCGTTTCCTGGGTCACCGAGCTGCTGAGCACGAGCGGAAAAGCGACAGAAAATCGCGTCCCGGCCGGAAGGGCGAGCACCGAATCCACAACCGACTGCACGGTGTCGGGACGCATTTCGCGGCCGCAGACGGGGCAAAAGGTGCGACCCACGCGCGCCCACAGGAGACGGAGATAGTCGTAAATCTCGGTGGCCGTACCAATGGTTGAGCGGGCGGTCTTGACGGGATTTTTCTGCTCTATGGCGATAGAGGGAGAAAGTCCGTCGATATGATCGACATCGGGCTTCTCCATTCGCTCCAGAAACTGCCGCGCGTATGCCGACAGGGATTCGACGTACCGCCTCTGTCCCTCGGCATATATGGTGTCGAAGGCGAGCGATGACTTGCCCGAGCCGGATGGCCCCGTAATGACCACGACACTACGCCGCGGTATTTCGAGGTGAATATTCTTGAGGTTGTGCTGCCGCGCGCCGCGGATGACGATCTTTGACTTCACCAACGAAAGTTAACGCGCCGGGCGGCGCCCGTCCGGATCAGCGATCCGGATCAGTTCTTTCGTCTGCGGAACAGGACTCTGCCGGTAAGAAGCAGGACCATCGCGCCAAGAGTCGCAAGGCCGAGAGAGCGCAGATTCAGTTCGGGGGCGGCCACCGTGCCCCAGCCCATCTTCGTGCCGATCCATCCGCCAATGAAAGCGCCCGCTATACCCAACACTATCGTCACGATGCATCCGGAGGGATCCCGCCCCGGCACCAGGAACTTCGCAAGAGTTCCCGCCAGCAAACCTAGCAGGACCCAATGCAGCCAGAGCGGCAAACGATCCCTCCGAGATGTGTGCTACCGTGAGCTACGGCGTTCGCCGCGTCGCCATGCGATAGATAAAGAGAAGGAGCAGCGCGCCAACTATGGCGAGCAGGATGGTCTGAATGGAGAAACCGCTCAGACCAGTGCTGAACAACATATTTCCTAGAAACCCACCTAGAATTGCGCCAACGACGCCGATAATCATCGTAACGACGATTCCGCCCGGATCATTACCGTGCATGATGGCTTTGGCGATCGCGCCGGCGATAAGACCGACGACGATCCAGGCAATAATTGACATCCTCTCCTCCCCAAAGAGTGTGGAGCTCATTTTACATGAGTTGTCACCAGGTCGACAGGCTCATGCCACCGCGCTACCAGGTAATGCAACCAGCGTACCACTCGCTACGCGCGCCAGATCGTTGACCGGCAACATGGCGGTTGGTAGCATACCCATTCGATGACCAACTCACCTACAATGCACGAGGAAGAGGCGCTCGGCAAGGCGTACGACCGCGCCCTGATGAGCCGCCTCCTCGGATACCTCCGGCCATACCGGGGCCTTGTGGCCGCGGCGCTGGCGGCGCTTTTCGCGGATGCGGCGCTTCAGCTGGTTGGTCCACTGCTTACGCGCCTCGTCATTGACGTTGCGCTCCCGGCGGGTGATACGAGCCTGGTTACGCGGTGTGCACTGTTCCTGACGCTAGCCGTGGTCGCGCAATTCGGGTTGTCGTATGCGGAGACGATGCTCACCAGCCTCCTGGGTCAGCGCGTGATGCGTGATCTGAGGATGCAGCTCTTCAGGCATCTGCAGAGGCTGCCAGTCTCGTTTTTTGACCGCAATCCAGTGGGGCGGCTCATCACACGCGTCACGTCAGACGTAGAGGCGCTGAACGAGTTGTTCACCGCGGGCGTAGTCGCGGGAATCGGAGACCTGTTTACGCTGGTTGTTTTCAGCGTTGTCATGCTGACCATGGACTGGCGCCTCGCGCTCGCGGCGTTCGCCGCGATCCCGCTCGTGATGATGGTGTCGCGCCTCTTTCAAACGCGCGTGCGCCAGGCGTATCGTGAGATCCGAACCCGCCTGGCTCGCATCAATTCCGTTTTGCAGGAGCGCTTGAGTGGCATGCGGGTGGTGCAACTATTTGGCCGGGAAGCGGAAGAGGCACACCGTTTCGACGAGGTCAATCGGGCTCACCTGTCCGCACAAATGAAGTCCATCACGATCTACGCACTGTACTTTCCGGCTATCGAGATTCTGACGTCAGTTGCACTTGCGAGCGTAATCGTGGCGGGAGCGTCGCGTGTGGAGATGGACGTCGCGTCGGTGGGAACGGTCGCCGCGTTTCTCCAGTTTGTGCGACGGTACTTTCAACCGCTTCAGGATCTGGCCGAAAAATACAATATTCTGCAGGCGGCGATGGCGTCGTCCGAGCGAATATTCACGCTCCTGGATACCCCGTCTGCGGCCGACTCCGCGCTGGGTCTCCCCCCCGAATTACACGATCGCAAGCAACCACCTCCGAATCAGCATCGAATCGGCGCGACCAGGAATGAATTCGCCCAACCCATTGCGCACGCTGCTCGGGCCGCGGCTGGCGTGACCGTCGAGTTCGACGACGTCTGGTTCGCTTACGATATGGCGCATCTTGCGCGCGGAGGCGTCGCTGTAGCCGATCCCGAGTGGGTGTTGCGCGGAGTAAGCTTTGTCGCACGCCCCGGTCAGACCGTGGCACTTGTGGGTCACACGGGAGCAGGAAAGACCACCGCCATCAATCTGCTTCTCCGGTTCTATGAGCCCCAGCGCGGCGTCATTCGAATAGATGGAACCGACGTCCGTGAGCTACCACTGGGCGAACTACGTGGTCTTATCGGATACGTTCAGCAGGACATATTTCTTTTTGCCGGCGACATCGCTTCAAACATCCGGCTGTCCTCGCCCCTGGATGACGCTACCCTCGCTGAACGCTCCGCCAGCGTCGGCGCCGACCGGGTTATACGGCGTCTTCCAGATGGCTACCGCCATGTTCTGGGAGAGCGCGGTACGTCCGTGAGCGTAGGGGAGCGACAACTTCTATCGTTTGCGCGGGCGATAGCGGCCGATCCGGCGCTCCTGCTTCTCGATGAGGCTACCAGTTCGATTGACAGCGAGATTGAAGCGGAGATTCAGCGCGCTCTGGGGGTGCTCATGCATGGCCGTACTACCATCGCGGTCGCACACCGGTTAAGCACGGTTGTCAGCGCAAACCAGATATTGGTGCTCCACCACGGTCAGATTCGCGAGCGCGGAACGCACCGGGAGCTGCTCGCGCACGAAGGGTTGTACCAGCGGCTTTTTCGTCTTCAGGCCGGTTTTATCGTGAGTCCTCACGGTGGCACAGGCATGGAGCACAGCGTGCTTGCCAGCCTGGGAGGCGCCACGTAGTTTCGTCCAACGAGTTCCAAACGCGAACCAGATCCCAGAGAGGCTAGTGCAGCTTGCCGTCGCAGCCCGAACGGACACCGGAATGATCCGGTCGGGCAATGAAGACAGCTTCTTCGCGGAACCTCGCAACGGCCAGTTGGCCGTCGAGTGCGGCCTTTTTGTCGTCGCCGACGGCATGGGGGGACACGCGGCGGGGGAAGTGGCCAGTGAGATGGCGGTGGAGCTTCTGTCGCGTTCGCTCGCCGGGGTCCGCGATCTCCGAACCGATGGCGTCGCCGAGAAGGTGTCGGAGGCGCTCAAACGCGCCAACAGGGCCGTGTACGATCGGACCCTTGCCGAGGTGGAGAAGCAGGGAATGGGGACCACGGCGTCCGTCCTCATCGTTGCCGGGGGCCGATACCTTATAGGACAGGTTGGAGATTCGCGCATTTACCTGTTACGCAAAGGGGACCTCAAGCAAATCACGAAGGATCATTCCTACGTCCAGGAACAGGTCGACGCTGGAGTGTTGACACCTGAACAAGCGCGGTATCATCCATACAGCAACGTGATTACGCGGTGCGTGGGAGCGAGCGCCGATGTGGAGCCCGACACATACGAGGGGGATATCAAGACAGGCGACCTGTTCCTCGTCGCCAGCGACGGGTTGACGGGTATGGTGGATGACCGCAGGCTGCTCCGTTTGCTGAGTTCCCGCGCAACGCCGCAGCGCCTAGTCGAGGCCCTCATATCGGAAGCGAATGGCCGCGGAGGACTTGACAACATCACAGCCATAGTCGTGCAGGTGATCTCGGTGGATGATCCTCCCCGGGACGCAATCACCAGGGAAACAGTGCCTCCCCGTCCCTGAGCTTCTCAGCCCCGGGGATAGCCGTCCACGGACCAATCGGATCGCCCAGTCATGGCAACGTAACTCTCCGCACCCGGCGACGATCCGCACATTTGTCCCATCCGGTATATCAGATAATACTTCGCAGCTGAATCCGAGCGCAGAATAACGACAACCGTGCGGATTGGGTTTCCATGCTGGTGTTGCTGCGCAGCCGGTCTCTCCTTTACGACTGCCCGGCGGTTCGCAGCATGTCCAGGAGCTCCCAACCGGCAATATCGATCGGGCGGCTCACAAAGACGCGGAGGCGGCGGGCCGAACGATATAGCTCGTCCGACAGACTGGGCAGATTGATCTCGGAAGCCCATCCGGCCGCGGTCAACTTTCTCAGGCCCCCGTCATGCCGCAAGACCAGGAGATCCACCCCAAGCATCTGTGGCTTCGCGGGGTAGTCGATTAGCAACTCTCCGGGCTTCAGCCCAAACTGTGCGGCAAGCGCATTCTCCGTGGCCACGGTACGCTTGCGGTTGCTCGCAATCCATTCACCCCAACCCTCGTCGAGCTCCGCGGCCGGCAGATCGAGCGCCCGTTTATACAGCCGGCGTTCGCGCAGTGCGGCCAGTAGAGGCAGATGACCGCCTGCCTCCAGACGATGCAGCAAACCCTCGTCGGTGAGTCCGACCAGCTCTCTCGCGTCCACGGTACCGGCGTTCAACGCCTCGTCCACCAACCTCTTGTACATCGCCGTCGCCCCGCGCACAGCGTGGTGCCAGTAGACGTTGCGATACATCTGATGCTTTGCGAAGAGTAGCGACTCGAGTGCGGAAAGCCCCTTCTCGAGCACGCCCATTACGGGACGGCCGGACTCCGGGTCGGCGACAACCGTGAGTGAATTGATAAGACGGTCGACGTCGATCTCGCCATACGGCACGCCGCACATCAGAGCGTCGCGCTTGAGGTACTCGATCTTGTCCAGATCAAGGGATCCGGATATCAAGCCCTGCAAGGGACTGCTGGACTGGCCGCGCATGAGTGCGTGCACCAGCTCTGGCGCGTCCGGAGCTATTTCGGCGCGAAGTATGGCGGCGAGCTCCCCACTGCACAGCAGCGGGCCAGCCACCGCTTCATGGTCGACGACACCGATCTCCTCCAATGCGTGGGAGAATGGGTAATGCCCGATGTCGTGCAGAAGGGCCGCTGCGCGTATGATGGCGATGTCGTCCGCACCGACGCCCTCAAGCTCACCACGCTCACCCAGTATAGTGAGCGTTTGGCGGGCGAGGTGATATGCACCGAGTGCGTGCTCGAAGCGGGAGTGGGTGGCGCCTGGATATACCAGGTACGCATGTCCGAGCTGCCGGATGTACCGAAGCCGCTGAAACAAACGCGTGTCTATCAGCTTCAGGGTGAGCGAATCGACACGAATGTTGTTCCACAGCGGATCGCGAATAACCTTCATCTCTGGTTGGCCGCGTGAGCCGCTGGCCTGGCCTCTGGTATCTGTTCCCTAGCTTTTTGGGCCTGCCTTTCGTACCCGCTCGCCGGCCATTTCAGAGAACTGTTTGAAGTTCTTGTCGAACATACCGGCGAGTTTCCTGGCCTGCGCGTCGTATGCAGCGGTGTCCTCCCACGTAGCGCGGGGGCGCATGACTTCCTCCGGCACGTTAGAAATGCTCGTCGGTACGGCGAGGCCGAAAACAGGATCGGTTTCCGACGCCACATTGTCCAGCTCACCGGAAAGGGCCGCCCGAATCATTGCGCGAGTGTGATCAAGCTGCATTCGTGAACCGACGCCGTAAGGCCCTCCTGTCCAACCGGTGTTGACGAGCCAAATGTGCGAGTTGTGCTTCTGCAACAGGTCGCCCAGCATGTCCGCGTATTTGGATGGATGCCACACGAGAAATGCGGCCCCGAAACAGGCTGAAAACGTTGCCTGCGGCTCAGTCACGCCGCGTTCGGTACCGGCCACCTTGGCGGTGTAGCCCGAAAGGAAATAGTACATTGCCTGGTCAGGGGTGAGGCGGGCAATCGGCGGTAACACGCCAAAAGCATCGGCTGTCAGAAAGACCACGTTCCTGGGATGTCCGCCGCGCCCGCTCGGCACGTGGTTCCTGATGTAATGCAGCGGGTACGAAGCGCGAGTGTTCTCCGTAATCGACTGGTCCGAGAAGTCTACGCGCTTCGAGTTCGGGTCGAGAGTCACGTTCTCCA